>JAAAPF010000290.1 GCA_009908425.1 Alphaproteobacteria bacterium | reverse complement strand
GATGCGCTCGCCGGAGAAGGGCGCCGAGAGCCTGCTCTGGCTCGCCGGCACCGACGCGCCGCCGCCGTCGGGGGCCTACGTCGCCGACCGGCGCCAACGCGCGCCGCGCGCCTTCGCCCGCGACCCGGGAACGGCGGCGGCGCTGTGGGCGCTGAGCGAGGAGCTCGTCGCCCCCTACCTCGATGCGGAAGGTCGCCCATGAACGAGCAGGCTGAGGCCAGCCTCGACATCCTGCTGCAGCTCGCCGAGGACCCCCGGCGCACGCAGCGGCCGGAGGCCGGCCGCGCCTTCGAGGTGGTCTCCGACTACCAGCCCTCGGGCGACCAGCCGCAGGCGATCGACGAGCTCGCGGCCGGCGTGCGCGCCGGCGAGCAGGATCAGGTGCTCCTCGGCGTCACCGGCTCCGGCAAGACCTTCACGATGGCCCAGGTCATCGCCCGCGAGCAGCGCCCCACCGTCGTGCTCGCCCCCAACAAGATCCTCGCCGCCCAGCTCTACGGCGAGATGAAGCAGTTCTTCCCGCACAACGCCGTCGAGTATTTCGTCAGCTACTACGACTACTACCAGCCCGAGGCCTACGTGCCGCGCAGCGACACCTATATCGAGAAGACGGCGAGCATCAACGAGCAGATCGACCGGATGCGCCACGCCGCGACGCGGGCGCTCTTGGAGCGCGACGACGTCATCATCGTGGCCTCGGTCTCCTGCATCTACGGCATCGGCTCGCCCGAGCTCTACTCGCAGATGGTCGTCGCCGTGCAACCGGGCCAGAAGATCGAGCGCGACAAGCTCTTACGCGCCTTCGTCGAGCTGCAGTACAAGCGCACGCCCCTGGACCTCCAGCGCGGCCAGTTCCGCGCCAAGGGCGACACCGTCGAGATCTTCGCCTCGCACCAGGAGGACAAGGCCTGGCGGATCTCGCTGTTCGGCGACGAGGTCGAGAAGATCGTCGAGTTCGACCCGCTCACCGGCGAGAAGACCGGGACGCTCGACCAGATCAAGGTCTACCCCAACAGCCACTACGTCACCCCGCGCCCGACGCTGCAGCGGGCGACCGAGCGCATCAAGGCGGAGCTGGGTGAGCGGCTCGAGGAGTTCCGTGCCCAGGGCAAGCTGTTGGAGGCCGAGCGGCTGGAGCAGCGGACGAACGCCGATCTCGAGATGATGGTGACCACCGGGAGCTGTCCCGGCATCGAGAACTACTCGCGCTACCTCTCGGGCCGTAACCCCGGCGAGCCGCCGCCGACGCTGTTCGAATACATCCCGAAGAACGCGCTCCTGATCGTCGACGAGAGCCACGTCTCGGTGCCGCAGGTGGGCGGCATGTACAAGGGCGACTACGCCCGCAAGGCGACGCTCGCCGAGTTCGGCTTCCGCCTGCCGTCCTGCATGGACAACCGCCCGCTCAAGTTCGAGGAGTGGGACGCGATGCGGCCCCAGAGCGTCTTCGTCTCGGCGACACCGGGTCCCTGGGAGCTGGAGCGGACGGGCGGCGCCTTCGTCGAGCAGGTCATCCGCCCCACCGGTCTGGTCGATCCGCAGTGCGAGGTCCGCCCGGTCGAGCACCAGGTCGACGACCTGCTGGCGGAGGCCAAGGGTTGTGCGGAGCGGGGCCTGCGCGTGCTGGTGACGACGCTCACCAAGCGCATGGCCGAGGACCTGACCGAGTACCTGCACGAGCAGGGGGTCAAGGTCCGCTACATGCACTCCGACATCGACACCCTCGAGCGCATCGAGATCGTCCGCGATCTCAGGCTCGGCAAGTTCGACGTGCTGGTCGGCATCAATCTCCTGCGCGAGGGTCTCGACATCCCGGAATGCGGCCTGGTCGCGATCCTCGACGCCGACAAGGAGGGCTATCTGCGCTCGGAGACCTCGCTGGTGCAGACCATCGGCCGCGCCGCGCGCAACGTCGACGGCAAGGTCGTCCTCTACGCCGATCAGCTGACGCGCTCGCTCCAGGCCGCCCTCGACGAGACCGAGCGCCGGCGCGACAAGCAGCTCGCCTACAACGCCGAGCACGGCATCACCCCGCAGTCGATCAAGAGCCGCATCGGCGACATCCTGCAGAGCGTCGAGGAGAGCGACTACGTCACCGTCGACGTCGGCGACGACGCCCCCGAGACGCTCGAAGGGCTCGATCTGCAGGCCCATATCGGCCAGCTCGAGCAGAAGATGAAGGAAGCGGCCGCCAACCTCGAGTTCGAAGAGGCGGCGCGCCTCAGGGACCAGATCAAGAAGCTGGAGGCGAGCGAGCTCGGCCTCGACAAGCCGGGCATGCCGAGCCGCTCCAAGGACGACTACAAGCCCCAAAAGCGCAAGCCCGAGCGCAAGCCGAAGACGAGCAAGGGCAAGGCGGCCGGCAAGGGCGGGCGGCGCTGAGGCGGCACCACCGCGCCGGCGCCGGCGTGGTCGCCGCCGGCAGGGTGGGATACCACCCCCGGCGATCGTCCCCTCGCGGTTGGAGAAACGCGTGCGCACCACCGAGGAGATGCTCGACGGCCTCAGGGTCTGGGTCGAGCACGAGACGCCGAGCCACGACGCCGCCCGGGTGAGCGCGCTCGCCCGCCACGTCGAGGGCCAGTTCCGCGCCCTCGGTGCCCACACCCGCCGGATCGCCGGCCGCGACGGTCACGGCGACCATCTGCTGGCGGCGAGCGCGTGGGGCGACGACCGGGCGCCGGTGCTGATCCTGTGCCATCTCGACACCGTGCACCCGGTGGGCACCCTCGCGGCCAACCCCTTCCGGGTGGAGGGCGACCGCGCCTTCGGTCCCGGCGTCTACGACATGAAGGGCGGGGCCTATCTCGCCTACGCCGCCTTCGCCGCGATCGCCGCCGGCGACACCGCCGGCCTCCGCCCGCTGCAGGTGCTCTACACCGCCGACGAGGAGGTCGGCTCGCCGACCTCGCGCGAGCTGATCACCGAGCTCGGCCGCGCGGCCCACGCCGTGCTCGTCGTCGAGCCCGCCCGTGACGGCGGTCGCATCGTCACCGCGCGCCGCGGCGTCGCCCGCTACGTCGTGCGCTTCACCGGCCGCCCGGCCCATTCCGGCTCGCGCCACGCCGAGGGCCGCAGCGCGATCAAGGAGATGGCGCGTCAGATCCTCGACTGGGAGGCGATGACCGACTACAACCGCGACGTCTCGCTCAACGTCGGGATCGTCGAGGGCGGCACCGCCTTCAACACCGTGCCCGCGCACGCCACCGCCTATGTCGACCTGCGGGTGCCGACGCCGGCGCTCGCCGCGGAAGCGCTCGCCCGCTTCGAGGCCAGCCGGCCCTACGACCCGGACGTCGCGATGGCGATCGAGGGCGGGCTCAACCGCCCGCCCTTCGCGCCCAACGCCGCCACCGACGCGCTCTTCGCGCGCGCCGTTCCGATCGCACGGCGGCACGGCTTCACGCTGGCGGGCATCGCCACCGGCGGCGGCAGCGACGGCAACTTCACCTGGGCGGACACCCCGACGCTCGACGGCCTCGGGGTCGACGGCGACGGCGCCCACACCACCTGGGAGCATGTCCGCGTCGGTTCGCTGACGGAACGCGGCGGCTTGCTGAAGGACCTGACGGCCGCGCTGTTGGCCGACGCCTGATCCGGCGGGCCGGCGGCGCGGCGAGCGACGGAGCGCGGCCATGCTGGCCTGGTTCGAGCGCCTGACCGATCCGTACCGCGAGGGGCCGGGCGGCGCCCCGCCCGACCGGCTGTGGCCCTTCTACCTGCACTACGCCCGTCAGATCCGCTGGCTGATCCTGGCGACGCTGGCGGTGGGCCTCGCGGCCGCCATCGTCGAGGTGGCGCTGTTCGCCTTTCTCGGCCGGCTGGTCGACATGGTGCGGGCGGCGGAGACGCCGTCGAGCTTCTTCGCCGACCACGCCGGCACGCTGCTCGGGATGGGCTTCGTCGCCCTGATCGCGCGGCCGGTGCTCCTCGGCCTGCACGCGCTCTTGATCAACCAGGGGGTCACGGCGGGCTTCACCAACCTCGTGCGCTGGCAGACCCACCGCTGGGTGCTGCGCCAGAACCTCGGCTTCTTCCAGAACGACTTCGCCGGGCGCATCGCCAACAAGATCATGCAGACCGGCCCGTCGCTGCGCGAAAGCGTCATCCAGGTGGTCGACGCGCTCTGGTTCGTCTCGATCTACACCTTGAGCGCGCTCGCGCTGTTCTGGGACGCCGACGCCCGGCTGATGGTGCCGCTACTGCTCTGGGTCGGCGGGTTCGTCGCCGCCATCGCCTATTTCGTCCCCCGGGTCGGGCGACGCGCGGCGGTGATGTCGGAGGCGCGCTCGACCCTCACCGGCCGCATCGTCGACAGCTACACCAACATGGCGACGGTCAAGCTCTTCGCCCACACCGAGCGCGAGGAGGCGCACGCCAAGCGCGCCTTCGACGACCACACCGCCACCTTCAACGCCCAGCTCCGCGTGATCACCGGCATGGAGCTGGCGATCTGGACCCTCAACGGCACGCTGATCACCGCCACCGCCGCGCTCGCGCTCTGGCTGTGGTCGCAGGGGCTCATCACCGTCGGCGCGATCGCGCTCGCCGTCGGCCTGGTGATCCGCCTGGTCGACATGAGCGGCTGGATCATGTGGGTGTTGACCTCGATCTTCGAGAACATCGGCACCGTCCAGGAGGGCATGGAGACCATCGCGCAGCCGCACGGCGTGGTCGACCGGCCGAACGCGCCGGCGCTGCAGGTGCGCCGCGGCGAGATCGCCTACGAGCACGTGACCTTCCACTACGGCAAGGGCCAGGGCGTCATCGACGACCTCTCGCTGACCATCGGCGCGGGCGAGAAGGTGGGCCTCGTCGGCCGCTCCGGGGCCGGCAAGTCGACGCTGGTGAACCTGCTCCTGCGCTTCTACGACCTGGAGAGTGGGCGCATCCGCATCGACGGCCAGGACATCGCGGCGGTGAGCCAGGACAGCCTGCGCGCGCGGATCGGCATGGTCACCCAGGACACCTCGCTCCTGCACCGCTCGATCCGCGACAACATCCTCTACGGCGATCCGACCGCCGACGAGGACGCGGCCTGGTCGGCCGCCCGCAAGGCCCACGCCGACGGTTTCATCCCCGAGCTGGAGGACGCCCGCGGCCGGCGCGGCATGGACGCCCATGTCGGCGAGCGCGGGGTCAAGCTCTCGGGCGGTCAGCGCCAGCGGATCGCGATCGCCCGGGTGCTCTTGAAGGACGCCCCGATCCTGATCCTGGACGAGGCCACGTCGGCGCTCGACAGCGAGATCGAGGAGGCCATCCAGGAGCAGCTCGCCAATCTGATGGCGGGCAAGACGGTCATCGCCATCGCCCATCGGCTGTCGACCATCGCCGCGATGGATCGGCTGGTGGTGATGGACCAGGGCCGCATCGTCGAGGAGGGCGGCCACAGCCAGCTGGTCGCCAAGGGCGGGCTCTACGCCCGGCTCTGGCAGCGGCAGTCCGGGGGTTTCCTCGCCCCGGACGCGGCCGCGGGCTGAGCGTGGCCACGCTCGACATCGGCGGCCTCACGATCCGCGACCGTGTCGGCGTCCCCGACCTGGTCGCGGCGCTCGTGGGCGAGCTCCTGGCGCTGCCGGGTGCCGATCCGGCGCTGTTCGCACGCATCACCTTGAGCCCCAAGCGCGTCGGCATCGTCCACGGCAAGTGCCGCTATCCGCGGCCGGCGAACGGCAAGGGACCGGGCCGCGAATTGGAGCGTCAGGGCTACGTCCTGACGGCGGCGGTGCGCACCGATCCCGAGGCCTATCCCTGCGGGCTCGCCCATTGGGGGGCGATCCGGGCCCCCCGCACCAAGCAGGGCTGGCGCAGCGGGCCCGTCGTCTACGAGTTCGGCGCGGTGCCGCCGGCCGCGGGCTTCGTCCTCGCCCACGAGCTGGCCCACGTGGCGCTGCGGCAGAAATGGGTGGCGGTCAAGAACACCGAGGCGGTCACCAACGCCCTGGCGCTGCACTGGTGCGCCCGCGCCGGCCTCCACGTCCAGGTCCGCACCACCCGCCGCCGCGACCGGCTCGTCGCCCCGGCGGAGGTGCTGGGCCTGGAGCGCCCGCGCCAACTCCGGCTGTGGTAGGCGCCTCAGCGCGGGATCGGGTTCGGGCGCTGGGGACCGCTCATCGCGACGACGCGGACGTCGCCGTCGAGCTTCTCGAGCGTGAAGCGGCGCTCGTCGATGCCGCGGCACCGCCCGCCGCCGCCGCGGCCGCGGATGCCGCCGCGGTTGTCGTTGTCGAGGCGGGTCTCGTCGCGCCAGCTGTAGCGGACCAGCGCGACGATCTCGTCCTCGGTTTCCTCGATGACGGTGGCCGCGAGGATGGCGTCGATGCGCGGCATCGGACAGGTGGCGTTGCGCTCCCACGCCCGTTGTCGATAGAAGCGCTCGATGTCGCGACCGAGGCTGCGGTAGCCGAGCACCGTGTTGAAGCCGACGCCGGGGCTGACGTAGGTGCAGGCGGCGAGACCGAGGAAGCCGGCGAGCGCCGACAGGCACAGACCGCGACGGCCTTGGCGCGTCATCGCGATATCCCGACCCGGGGCGCCGTTTCCGCTTTCGGAACGGCGCCGTCGCGCGCAGCGGGAGACGTGAGGAGAAGATGGTCGGAGTGGCGTGATTCGAACACGCGACCCCCGCCTCCCGAAGACGGTGCTCTACCAGGCTGAGCTACACTCCGACGGGGCACGACCACAGATACGGCGCACCCGCGGCTCGCTTAGTAGGCGCGTTCGATGCAGAAATCAACCAGGTCCAACATCGCCGCGCGCTCACGCGAGGCGGCGAAGCGGTCGAGCGCGCGGCGTGCGGCTTCGCCGCGCTGCTCGGCGCGCCGGATGGTGGCGCCGATGGCGTCGTGGCGCCGCAGGATCTGGAGCGCGCGCGCCAGATCGCCCTCGCGCTGCTCGCCGTGATCGATCACCCGCTCCCAAAACCGGCGCTCTTCGCCGTCACCGGCGGCGTAGGCCAGCACCACCGGCAGCGTCACCTTGCCGTCGGCGAAATCGTCGCCGACCGTCTTGCCGAAGGCCGCGTCCTCGGCGCCGTAGTCGAGGGCGTCGTCGATCAGCTGGAAGGCGACGCCGATGTCGCGGCCGTAGGTCGCGAGGGCCTTGGCGTCGGCCTCGGGCCGGCCGGCGACGACGGCGCCGATCTCCGCCGCGGCCTCGAACAGCTTCGCGGTCTTGGCCTCGATCATGGCGAAATAAGCGGTTTCGGCGGTGGTGCTGTCGTTGGCGGTCATCAGCTGCATCACCTCGCCCTCGGCGATCACGGCCGAGGCGTTGGAGAGGATCCGCAGCACGTCGAGGCTGCCGTCGGCGACCATCAGCTGGAAGGCGCGGCTGAACAGAAAGTCGCCCACCAGCACCGGCGCCTTGTTGCCCCAGAGCGCGTTCGCGGTCTCGCGCCCGCGGCGCAGATCGCTGGCGTCGACCACGTCGTCGTGCAGGAGCGTCGCGGTGTGGATGAACTCGACGCAGGCGGCGAGGTTGACGTGACGCTCGCCCTCGTAGCCGCACATCCGCCCCGAGATCAGCGTCAGCATCGGCCGCACCCGCTTGCCGCCGGCGCCCACCAGGTGGCGCGCCAGCTGCGGGATGAGCTGAACCGGGCTCTGCATCTCCCGCAGGATGACGGCGTTGACGCGCACGAGCTCGTCGCGCACGAGCGCCTGCATGCGATCCAGGCGGTCGTCGGCCGGCGTAGCGTCGAGGCGCGTCGCGGGGTCTGCGTTCACGACGTTCGATCCTTTGACGACGAAGCGTTGACGCTAGCTACCATGAGGCTTCAACGGCTGGCAAACCACGGTGAGCGGCGATGGACCGCACCCTCGAGAGATGATCGAACTCCTGCGAACCAACGACCTCGTCTACCTGTCCTGGGCGTCGGCGGTGCTGCGCGCCCACGGCATCGAGCCCTTGATGCTCGACCACCACGCCGCGGCGATCGAGGGCAGCATCGGCGCCATCCCGCGCCGGCTGATGGTGCTCGACGAGGACGCCTCGCGCGCCCGCTGGATCCTCGAGACCGAGGCCCGCGGCGACCTCGATGCCCCCGACTGAGGTCGGCGGCGACTGGACCACCGACCACCTGCTCGGCGGCCGCCTCGTCCTGCGCCAGCCGAGCCGGGGCTATCGCGTCGCGGTCGACACGGTGCTCCTGGCCGCCGCCGTGCCGGCGCGGCCGGGGGCGCGTGTGGTCGAGCTCGGCGCCGGCGTCGGCGGTGCGGCCCTGGCCGTAGCGACGCGGGTGCCCGGGGTCGGCGTCGTCGCGGTCGAGCGCGAGCCGGCGCTGGCGCGCGCACTCGCCGCCAACGCCGTCGCCAACGGACTGCACCACCGCGTCCACGCCGTGGTGGCGGACGTGGCGGCACTGCCCCTGAGGGCGGGCGGGGCCGAGGTCGTCTTCACCAACCCGCCTTACGCCGCCGGCGGTAGCGCGCCCCTCACGGCGCTCGGGCGCGCCGCCCGCCGCGAGGGCGAGCTCGACCTCGGCGGTTGGCTGCGGGCGGCGGTCGCGCTGGTGCGGCCGGGCGGCGACCTGGTGGTCGTCCATCGCGCGGACCGGCTGGGCGAGATCCTGGCGGCGCTGGCACCGCGGTCGGCGTGGGTCCTGCCGCTGTGGCCCCGGGCCGGCGTCGCCGCCAAGCGCGTGCTCGTGCGCGCCCGCGTCGGGCGTCGCGGCGGCGTGCGGCTCGGCGCCGGACTGGTCCTGCACGACCACGAGGGCCACTTCACCGCGCAGGCCGAGGCGGTGTTGCGCCACGCGGCCGAACTCACCTGGGAGTGACGATGACGGAGGACCTGGCGCCGGCGTTGCGCCGGCTGGGCTGGCGGCGCAAGCCGCAGGTGGCGGCGGTACGGCTGGAGGGCGTCATCGGCAGCGGCGGCCTCGGGCCCGGCTTGACGCTTCGATCGCTGGCACGGCCGCTGGAGGCGGCGTTCAAGCGGCGGCGCGCCGCCGAGGTCGCGCTGGTCGTCAACAGCCCCGGCGGCGCGCCGGTGCAGGCGGCGCGGCTGCACGACCACATCCGGTTTCTGGCGCGCAAGCACGGCCGGCGCGTCACCGCCTATATCGAGGACGTCGCGGCCTCGGGCGGGTACTGGGTGGCGCTCGCCGCCGACGACATCGTCGCCCATCCGAGTTCGATCGTCGGCTCCATCGGCGTCGTCACCGCCACCTTCGGTCTCGACCGCGCGCTCGACCGTCTCGGGGTCGAGCGCCGGCTCTACGCCACCGGCCCGCACAAGGGCATGCTCGATCCCTTCCGGCCGGAGAACGAGGACGACGTCCAGATCCTCAAGGAACTCCACGCCGACACCTACCGCGACTTCGTCGACCTGGTGCGCGCCCGCCGCGGCGACGGCCTCGCCGAGGACGACAGCCTGTTCGACGGCCGGGTGTTCTCCGGGCACCGGGCGCGGGCCCTCGGGCTGGTCGACCAGGTGGGCGATCCGATGGCGGTGCTGCGCGAGCGCCACGGCGACGACGTCGGGGTGCGGCTGTTCGGCCCGCCGCGACGGCCCTGGTGGCGGCGGTTCCGGGGGGAGGGGCCCGAGACGGTGATGGCGCGGCTGGAGGAACGGTTGATGTGGGCGCGCTTCGGGCTTTGATGCGCGGCGCCACGGTTTCGCCCGCCGGGGCTCGGGGGTAAGACGAGGCGCCAGCGCGAACCGAGGTCGACCCGTGGGCCTGTCCTTCACCCAGATCCTCTTCACCGTCGTCGTCGTCGTCGCCGTCTGGCGGGTGGTGACCTTCTTCGAACGGCGGCGGGCGCGGCCGCCGGTGAGGGGCGGTCGGCGCGCCGTCGACGTCGCCAAGTGCCCGCGCTGCGGCACCTACGTGCCGACGGGCGAACCCTGCCCGCACTGCGGCGGGGGCCCCGAGCGCGGCGGTTGACCGGGGCCCGAGGGCGCCATACGGTCCGGCCGCGTTCATATCAACGACGGCGAAACCGTGGGCGCGCCAAGCTTCCAAGACCTCATCCTCAGGCTACAGCGCTTCTGGGCGGAGCAGGGCTGCGTCATCGTGCAACCCTACGACATGGAAGTCGGCGCCGGCACGTTTCATCCGGCGACCACGCTGCGCGCCCTCGGACCGGAGCCGTGGAACGCGGCCTACGTCCAGCCGTCGCGGCGCCCGACCGACGGGCGGTACGGCGAGAACCCCAACCGCCTGCAGCACTACTACCAGTTCCAGGTGCTGTTGAAGCCGTCACCTCCCGACCTCCAGGAGCGCTACCTCCAGAGCCTCTACGCGCTCGGGATCGACCCCGGCCTGCACGACCTCCGCTTCGTCGAGGACGACTGGGAGAGCCCGACGCTGGGCGCCTGGGGTCTGGGCTGGGAGGTCTGGTGCGACGGCATGGAGGTGTCGCAGTTCACCTATTTCCAGCAGGTCGGCGGCCTCGACTGCCGGCCGGTGTCGGGCGAGCTCACCTACGGCATCGAGCGCCTGGTGATGTACGTCCAGGGGGTCGAGAACGTCTTCGACATCGACTTCAACGGGCGGGGCGTGCGCTATCGCGACGTCTTCCTGCAGGCCGAGCGTGAGTACTCGACCTACAATTTCGAGCTCGCCGACATCGACGTCTTGCACCGGCATTTCGAGGACGCCGAGCGGGAATGCCGGGCGATCCTCGCCCGCGGGCTGCCGCTGCCGGCCTACGATCAGTGCTTGAAGGCGAGCCATCTCTTCAATCTCCTGGACGCCCGCGGCGCCGTCGGCGTCAGCGAGCGCGCCGGCTACATCGCCCGGGTGCGCGCGCTCGCCCGGGCCTGCTGCGAGGCCTGGCTCGCCAGTCGCGGGCCGCGGGCGGACGCGGCCTGATGCCCGAGCTGTTGGTCGAGCTGGTCTCCGAGGAAATCCCCGCCGGCATGCAGCAGCCGGGCGCGGCGGCGCTCGCCCGCGCGCTGGCGGAGGGCCTGGCCGAGCGCCACATGGCGCTCGGCGACGACGCGCTGACGCCCTTCGCCACGCCGCGGCGCATCGGGGTCGTGGCCACGGGCGTGCCGGCCGCCGAGCCCACCCGCACCGTGCGCCGCCGCGGCCCGCGCGTCGACGCGCCCGAGCCCGCCCGCGAGGGGTTCCGCCGCGGGCTGGCCGGCACGCCCCACCGCCTCGAGGAGGTCGAGGAGAAGAAGGGCCGCTTCCTCGTCGCCCACCTGGAGGAGGGCGGCGCCCCGGCGGCGGCCGTGCTCAAGGCCGTGCTGGAGGCGTTCCTGCCGCGCTTTCCCTGGCCCAAGTCGATGCGCTGGGGCGACGGCGAGGCCCGCTGGATCCGCCCCTTGCACCGCATCCTCTGCCTGATGGACGGCGAGGTGGTGCCGCTCGCCTTCGCCGGCCTGGAGGCGGGCGAGCGCACCGTCGGCCACCGCTTCATGGCGCCGGCACCCTTCGCCGTGCGCGACGGCGCCGGCCACGACGCCGGCCTCGCGGCCGCCCGGGTGGTGCGCGATCCGGGCGAGCGCCGTCGGCGCATCCGCGCCGGCGCCGCGGCGTTGGCCGCCGAGGCCGGCCTCACCCTGCGCGAGGACCCCGGCTTGATCGACGAGCTCGCCGGGCTCACCGAGTGGCCGGTCCCGCTGGTCGGGCGCATCGACGACGCCTTCATGGCGTTGCCGCCCGAGGTGCTCACCACGACGATGCGCAGCCACCAGAAATACCTCACGCTCGACCGGCCCGACGGCACCCTGGCGCCGCGCTTCGTGGTCGTGGCCGATCTGGAGGCCAGCGACGGCGGCGCGGCGATCGTCGCCGGTAACGAGCGGGTGCTACGGGCGCGCCTCTGGGACGCTCGTTTTTTCTGGGACACCGACCGGGCCCGGCGCTTGGAAGACCGCCGCGACGCCCTCGCCCGCATGGTCTTTCACGCCCGGCTCGGCTCGATGGCCGACAAGGCCGATCGCCTCGCGCGGCTCGCCGCCGGCCTCGCCGAGCGCAC
>JAAAPF010000349.1 GCA_009908425.1 Alphaproteobacteria bacterium | reverse complement strand
CTTGGCTGAAGATGACCTTCAACATCTCAAAAGTGCTCTATCAAACCGGCACGCCAGCGAAAATTGGGTCTGGTGGACCCCAGCGCGATCAAGTTTTGGGAACGCGCGATCAAACTTTGCGGACAGCACCACACTATGGGCAATCCTAGAAAGGGTCTAGATATCGAGATTGACGACGGCCAGGGCGTTGTCCTGGATGAATTCGCGGCGCGGGTCGACCACGTCGCCCATCAGGGTGGTGAAGATTTCGTCGGCTGCGTCGGCGTGCTCGACGCGGACCTGGACCAGCGAGCGGGCGGCGGGGGCGAGGGTGGTCTCCCAGAGCTGCTCCGGGTTCATCTCGCCCAGGCCCTTGTAGCGCTGGATGGTGAGGCCGCGGCGGCCCTCCTTGGTGATCGCGGCGATCAGCGAGCGCGGGCCGAAGATCGCCGTCGCGTGGTCCTTGCGGCGCAACAGCAGGTCGGCGCGGACGAGTTCGGGCGCCTCGAGCAGCGCCTGGGCCAGGCGGCGACCCTCGCCGGAGCGGAAGAGTGCGGTCTCCACCCGCCAGTCGTCGCGGCGCTCGTCGCGGGTGCGGTGAAAGCGCAGGGCCGGGCCGGCGACGTCGACCGTCCAGCGGCCCTCGCCGGCGGCGCTGAGCCGGCGGGCGACCTCCCGGGCCAGCGCCAACAGCTCGGTGTCGTCGGGCTCGCCGCGGTCGCCGAAGGCGCCGCTGATGGCGAGCGCCTCGATCACCTCCGGCGGCGCCTTCTGGGCGATGTTGTGGATCAGCTCGTTGGCGCGCCGGGCGTGGGCCACCAGCTCGCGCAAGCGGTCGTCGGGGACGGGTTCCCCCGCGATCTCGAGGACGGCGTCGGCGAGGCCGGCCTCGAGCAGATGGCTCTCCAGCGCCGGCTCGTCCTTCAGGTAGGTCTCCTTCTGGCCCCGCTTGACTTTGAACAGCGGCGGCTGGGCGATGTAGAGATAGCCGCCTTCGATGATCTCCGGCAGATGCCGATAGAAGAAGGTCAACAAGAGCGTGCGGATGTGCGAGCCGTCGACGTCGGCGTCGGTCATCACGACGATGCGGTGGTAGCGCAGCTTGGCGATGTCGAAGTCGTCGCCGATGCCGGTGCCGAGCGCGGTCAACAGCGTGCCGATCTCCTGGGAGGAGAGCACCTTGTCGAGCCGGGCGCGCTCGACGTTGAGGATCTTGCCCCTGAGCGGCAGGATGGCCTGAAAGCCGCGGTCGCGGCCCTGCTTGGCGGAGCCGCCGGCGCTGTCGCCCTCGACGATGAAGAGCTCGGACTTTTCGGGATCGCGCTCCTGGCAGTCGGCGAGCTTGCCGGGCAGGTTGGCGACGTCGAGCGCGCCCTTGCGGCGGGTCAGCTCGCGCGCCTTTCTGGCCGCCTCGCGCGCGGTCGCGGCCTCGACCACCTTGGCGATGACCAGCTTGGCCGACTGCGGCGTCTCCTCGAACCAGCGCGCCAGCCCCTCGGCCACCACGCTCTGCACGATCGGCTGGACCTCCGAGCTCACCAGCTTGTCCTTGGTCTGCGAGGAGAACTTCGGATCCGGCATCTTGACGGACAGGACGCAGGTGAGGCCCTCGCGGGCGTCGTCGCCGGTCAGCGTCGCCTTTTGCGCCTTCTGGTTGCCGCTCGCCTGGACGTAGGCGTTGACCGCGCGCGTCAAGGCGGCGCGGAAGCCGGCCAGATGGGTGCCGCCGTCGCGCTGCGGGATGTTGTTGGTGAAACACAGCATGGTCTCGTGGTAGCCGTCGTTCCACTCGAGCGCGCACTCGACGACCAGGCCGTCGCGCTCGCCCTTCAAGACGATCGGGGGCTGAAACAGCGGCTGCTTCTTGCGGTCCTGGTACTGGACGAAGGCTTCCACCCCGCCCTCGTAGAACAGCTCCTCCTCGACCGGCTCCGCGCCGCGCTCGTCGCGCAGGCGGATGCGCACGCCCGAATTCAAGAAGGCCAGCTCGCGCAGGCGGTGCTCCAGGGTCTGGTAGTTGAAGCGGGTGTCGCTGAACACGGCGATCGACGGCATGAAGGTCAGCCGCGTGCCGCGGCGCCCCGGCACCGCCTCCACCGCCGCCAGCGGCTCCACCGGGATCCCGCCGTTCTCGAAGCGCATGTGCCAGCGATGGCCGTCGCGCCAGATGTCGAGGTCGACCCAGTCGGAAAGGCCGTTCACCACGGAGATGCCGACGCCGTGGAGTCCTCCCGAGACCTTGTAGGAACTCTGGTTGAACTTGCCGCCGGCGTGGAGACGGGTCATGATGACTTCGGCCGCCGAGACCCCCTCCTTGGCGTGGCGGTCGACCGGGATGCCGCGGCCGTCGTCGGTGACGGTCACCGAGCCGTCCTGGTTCAAGGCGACCTCCACCGTGGTGGCGTAGCCGGCGAGCGCCTCGTCGATGGCGTTGTCGACCACCTCGAACACCATGTGGTGCAGGCCCGAGCCGTCGTCGGTGTCGCCGATGTACATGCCCGGCCGGCGGCGCACGGCCTCGAGCCCCTCGAGCACCTGGATCGAGGTGGAATCGTAGGCGGTTTCGCTAGTCTCGGACATCTCGCAGCACTCTCGCTTGATCGACGCGCAGGAACTGGGCGTGGCCGCGCAGCTCCTCGAAGCCGTCGGGTTCGGTGCCGGTGAGCCACGCCTGCGCGCCGAGGGCGCGAAGCTCGCCGGCCAGTTCGCGCCGCCGCCGGCGGTCGAGATGGGCGCCCACCTCGTCGAGCAGCACCAGCGGCAACCGCCCGGCGCGGTCGCGGAAGAGCCGGCACTCGGCGAGCACCAGGCCCACCAGCAGCGCCTTTTGCCGGCCGGTCGACACCTGGGCGGCGGTGGCCTCGAGCTCGACGTCGGTGATGTCGAGATCGCTGCGATGGGGGCCGTGGCGGGCGCCACCGCCGGCGGCGTCGTCGGCGCGCGAGGCGGCGAGGCGGCGGGCGAAGCGGTCCTCCACCGCCAGCGCCGGCTCGGCCGCCAGCTCGGCTTCGACCTCGCCGCGCACCGCGAGCGCGGCCAGCGGGAAGGGCGAGTGCCCTTCGGCGAGGCGGGCGTTGAGCTCGGCGGTCACCTCCAGGCGCGCCGCCGCGACCGCCACGCCGGCGGCGGCCGCCCGCCGCTCCAGGCCGTCGAGCCAGACCGGATCGCCGCGCCCCTCGCGCAACAGCCGCGCCCGTTCGCGCACCAGGTGCTCGTAGAGCGCGAGCTGGCGGGCGTGGGCGGGATCGCCCGCCTGCACCAGCCGATCGAGCAGCCGGCGCCGCGCCGAGGTCCCCTCGACGAACAGCCGGTCCATCGCCGGGGTCAGCCAGACCGCGCCGGTGACCTCGGCGAGCGCCGCCGGACCCGAGCGGGCGACGCCGTCGACGTGGACGAGCCGGCGCTCGCTCTCGGGATCCAGCGCGGTGCCGACCTCGACGGCGCCGTCGGGGGTGAGAAAGCGGCCGTGAACCGCGAACGGGGCGTCGCCGGGACGGCCGAGCTCCTTGAGCGGGGCGCGCCGCAACCCCCGCCCCGGGGCCAGCAACGACAGCGCCTCGAGGAGGTTGGTCTTGCCGGCACCGTTGGGGCCGGTGAGCACGCAACTCGTCGGTTCGACGTCGAGCCGGAGTGCGGCGTAGTTGCGAAAGGCACGGAGCACGAGCTTGGTGGCGGCCACGCGCGCCGGCGCCTCACGCGCCATCGGCTCCGCCTCGGCGGCGGTGGGCATCAAACCCGCATCGGCATGAGCACGAAGACGGTGCCGCTGTCGCCCGGATCGCGCACGAGCGTCGGCGCCGCCGGGTTGGCGATGTCGAGTTCGAGCGTCTCACCCGAAATCTGCTGGAGCATGTCCAGAATATAGCGAGCGTTGAAGCCGATTTCGATGGGGTCGTCGCTGTAGCCGGCGTCGAGCTCGTCCTGACCGCGCCCGGCCTCCGAGCTCACCGCCGAGATCGTCATCTTGCCCGCGTCCAGGCTGAGCTTGACCGCGCGGCTCTTCTCGGTGGCGATGGTCTGCACCCGGTCGACCGCCTCGGCGAGGGCGCTGCGCTCGACCACGGCGCGCTTGTCGTTGGCCTGGGGGATCACCCGCTCGTAGTCCGGAAAGGTGCCGTCGATCAGCCGCGAGGTCAGCGTGGCGTCGCCGACGCGGGCCTGGATCTTGCTGGCCGAGAGGCTGAGCCGCACCGTTTGCGCGCCTTCGACCAGCTTTCTGAGTTCGTTGACGGCCTTGCGCGGGACGATGATCGACGGCACGCCCTCGACGCCTTCGGGCAGGTCGGTCTCGACCCGGGCGAGGCGGTGGCCGTCGGTGGCGACGGCGCGCAGGCGCACCGCCCCGCCGCTCTCCACGGTGTGGAGATAGAGCCCGTTCAGATAGTAGCGCGCCTCCTCGGTCGACATCGCGAAACGGGTCTTGTCGATCAGCCGGACCAGCTCGGCGCCGCTCATCTCGAAGCTGCGCTCGAAGCCCTCGGCGTTCATCGCCGGAAAGTCGTCGGCGGGCAGGGTCGGCAGGTCGAAGAAGCTGCGGCCCGCGGCGACGTGGGCCTCCGCGCGCTCGGGATCCTTGGCGACCTGGACGGTGGCGCCCTCGGGCATCTTGCGGACGACGTCGAACAGTCGGTGCGCCGGCAGCGTGGTCGCGCCGGCGCGCAGCACCTCGGCCGGCGTCGTCTCGTGCAGGGTGAGCTCGAGGTCGGTGGCGACCAGGCCGAGCCGACCCTCGGCGGCGTCGAGGCGGACGTTGGCGAGGATCGGGATGGTCGTGCGCCGTTCGACCACGTTCTGGGCGTGGTTCAAGAGGGCCAGAAAGGCGGACCGTTCGATGGTGAACTGCATCGGCGGCGGGTCGTCCTCGCGAGCGTCAGGATCGATGGCGGCGGCGCCGCGCCGGGGGCGGACGCCCCACGGCCACCGAGCATAGCAGAGTTGGCGCCGATGACAGCGATTTTCCTGCGGTTCAGCCCTGCAGGCGGCGGCGCAGGCTCTCGACGTCGCGCGCCAGCCCGTCGTCCTCGGCGAGGAGCTCGTCGACCTTCTTCACCGCGTGCATGACGGTGGTGTGGTCGCGGCCGCCGAAGCGCCGACCGATCTCCGGCAGCGAGCGCGGCGTCAGCTGCTTGGCGAGGTACATCGCCACCTGCCGCGGCCGCGCCACCACCCGCGAGCGGCGCTTGGACTGCATGTCGGCGAGCTTGAGGCTGTAATGGGCGACGACCGCCTTTTGGATCTCCTCGATGGTGATCCGCTTCTCGTTGGCGCGCAGCACGTCGCGCAGGACGTCCTGCGCGGTCTCCATGCTCAACGGCCGGCCCAACAGCGTGGACTGGTGCACCACGCGGTTGAGCGCGCCTTCGAGTTCGCGGACGTTGGAGGTGATCCGCTCGGCGAGGAACTGCAGAAGTTCCTCCGGCACCACGACGTTGGGGATCTTGGCCGCCTTGGTCTGCAGGATGCCCAGCCGCAGCTCGTAGGAGGTCGGGTGGATGTCGGCCACCAGCCCCCACGACAGGCGCGAGCGCACCCGCTCCTCCAGGTCCTCCAGCGCCGACGGGCTGCGGTCGGCCGAGATCACGATCTGCGAGCCGCGCTCGATCAGCTCGTTGAAGGTGTGGAAGAACTCTTCCTGCGTGTTGTTCTTGCCGCCGATGAACTGCACGTCGTCGACCATCAACAGATCGACCGAGCGGAACAGGTCCTTGAAGCTGAGGGTCGAGTTGGTCGTCAGCGCGCGGACGAACTGGTACATGAACTTCTCGGCCGAGAGATAGACCACGCGGCGGCGCGGGTCCTGGCGGCGGACCTCCCAGGCGATGGCGTGCATCAGGTGGGTCTTGCCGAGGCCGACGCCGCTGTAGAGGAAGAGCGGGTTGAACGGCGGTCGGTCGGAGGCGGCGACCCGCTTGGCGGCGGCGAAGGCGAAGTCGTTGCTCTTGGCGACGACGAAGTTGTCGAAGGTGAAGCGGGGGTCGATCGGCGCGGAATAGGCGTCGAGGAGGGCTTCCTCCTCCTCGCTGCGGGACGGCGCGGCGGGCTTGGCGGCTTCCGCCGAGGCCGCCGCCGGTGCCGCGACCGTCGAGGCGGCCTCGGCGGGGCGGGCGTCGGCCGCGGCCGCCGCGGGGGCGCGCTCGCGGGCGTCCTGCCGCACGTCGAGGGCCACCTTACGGATCCGCGGGTTCACGTGGTGCCAGGCCGAGCGGATGCGGTCGGCGTAGTGCGCCACCACCCAGTCCCGCAGGAACGGCGTCGGCGCCCCGATGACCACGCGGTCGCCGTCGATCTCGGCGGGCGCCAGCGGCTGCAACCAGGTCGTATAGGCGGTCTCCCCGACTTCGTCGCGCAGCAAATCCTGCACGGTCTGCCATTCCTGCTCGAGTTCGCTGGTCGGTGCCACGAGCATGGTTTCTCCCGCCTAGAAGAAGCGCCCGAACGGCGCGCGCGTCTCCGGCCCCGGGTCTCATCTTACCGCGTCGCGAACGCGACCGCCAAAAATGACCGAGGGGCCGGTGGACGAGCACGGCGTTCGGTTACCCGGTGGGTCGCGCCGGTCCGGTCGGCGGCGCCCGAGTTCTTCCGGGAGGCGGACAAAACAGCTCGCAGTGGAAGGTTTCGTCCGCAGGCTCACAGAAAAAGGAAGAAATTCCGGAGTAACCGTTAGCCGTCCTCGTCACTCAGGAACGTTACGCAAAGAGCGGGGAATGCCACAAGTGGGATGAAATGAGAACGCGACTCCTAACCTTTTCAGCGACAATTTCGGTAAAATCTCATCTAAAAAGACGAAAGCCGCCCACACGGGCGGCTTTTTCAACTATAAATGCGACGTGACCACGCAGCTTACACGATCATACTCGCGTCGGGCACGGCATGCCGGGACCGACGGCGGTTCATGCCGCGGCCTGCAGCTTTTTTACGCGCTGGCTGAGCCGCGAGATTTTGCGGGATGCGGTGTTCTTGTGCAGAACGCCTTTGGTGACGCCACGCGCGATCTCGGGTTGCGCCAGCTTCAGCGCCTCGCGGGCGGCGACGGCGTCGCCCGCCGCGATCGCGGTCTCGACCTTCTTGGTGAAGGTCCGGATGCGGCTGATGCGCGCCTTGTTGGTGGCGGTGCGGCGCGCGGTCTGACGAACGCGCTTGCGGGCGGTGGGGGTATTGGCCATCGATCCGAGTGTTTCCTGCGACAAAGGACGTTCCGATACCGCAAGCGGCCGCGCCGGTCAACGCGGGCCGCCCGCGCTCACCGGTCTTGAAACTCGGGGCTCCGCTTGTCGGCGAAGGCGGCCATCCCCTCGCGGCGGTCCTCGGTCGCGAAGGTGCCGTAGAACAGCTGCCGCTCGGTCTTGAGACCGGTCTCCAGGGTGGTCTCGTAGGCGGCGTTGATCGCCTGCTTGGCCATCGCCACCACCGGCTTGGACTTCTCCGCGATGGTGTCGCCGAGCTTGAGCGCCTCGTCGAGCAGGTTGTCGACCGGCACCACCCGCGCCACCAGGTTGGCGCGCTCGGCCGCCTCCGCGTCCAGCATGCGGCCGGTCAGCACCATCTCCATGGCCTTGGACTTGCCGATCAGACGGGTCAGCCGCTGGGTGCCGCCCGCGCCCGGGATGGTGCCGAGGTTGATCTCGGGCTGACCGAACTTGGCGTTGTCGGCGCAGATGACGAGGTCGCACATCATCGCCAGCTCGCAGCCGCCGCCGAGGGCGTAGCCGGCGACCGCGGCGATGATCGGTTTCTTGCGCTGGGCGACGGCCTGCCACGGCGCGATGAAGTCGCCGAAGCTGGCCTCGACGTAGCTCTTCGACGCCATCTCCTTGATGTCGGCGCCGGCGGCGAAGGCCTTGTCGGTGCCGGTGACGACCACGGCGGCGATCTCCGGATCGGCGTCGTAGGCCTTCAGCGCCTCGGTCAGCTCGGCGATCAGCTGACTGTTCAGGGCGTTGAGCGCCTTCGGCCGGTTGAGCCGCACCAGGCCCACATGGCCGCGGGTCTCGACCAGGATCGTCTCGTAAGCCATCGCTCCTCCTCCCGCACCGCAGCACGGCTGGCGTTAGGTCGCGGCTTTAACCATGCCGCCGGCGGCGCCGTCCATAGCCCACGTCGTCACCGTTGGCAGCCCGGGCAATAGAACGTCGCCCGCCCGACCTGGACGATGCGGCGCACCTCGGCGCGCCCGCAGACGCAGGGCTCGCCGGCGCGGTCGTAGACCCGGAAATGGCGCTGGAAATTGCCGAGTTCGCCCGACGCTTGAACGTAGTCCCGCAGGCTCGAGCCGCCGGCGTCGATGGCCTCCGCCAGCACCGCCCTCAGCGCCCGCGCCAGGCGCTCGGCTTGCGCCGGTTTCAGCCAACCCGCGCGCCGCCGCGGCGACAGCTTGGCGCGGTGCAGGGCCTCGCTGGCGTAGATGTTGCCGACGCCCACCACCACGCGCTGGTCCATCAACGCCACCTTCAAGGCGGCGGTCTTGCCGGCGAGGGCGCCGGCGAGGGCGGTGCCGTCGAAGCCGGGATCGAGCGGCTCCAGGCCCAGATGGCGAAACCAGGGATGGGCCGCCAGCGCGGCGGTGGGTTGCAGGTCGACCAGGCCGAAGCGCCGCGGGTCGTGCAGCCGGAGCGTGGTGCCGTCGGCGAAGCTGAAGGTCAGGTGCTCGTGGGCGCCGAGCCCCGGGCCGTCGAACACCAGCCGCCCCGACATCCCGAGGTGCAGGATCAAGCTGTGCGCGTCGTCGAGATCGGCCAGGATGTACTTGGCGCGGCGCCGCAGCGCCGCGATCCGCCGCCCCGCCAGCCGCCGCGGCAGCGCCGCCGGCAGCGGCACCCGCAGGTCGGCGCGGTGCTGGGCGACGTGGCGGATGGCGACACCGTCGAGCCGGCGCTCCAGGGCGCGGCGGGTGGTCTCGACTTCGGGCAGTTCGGGCATGATCGGGTGGAGGCTCGCGTCTTGCCGCTCGAGGGCGCGGTTCTATAACCGCTCACAGCCGGCGCCGACCCATAGCCCCGCCGCGCCCACGCTGCTACGGCGGCGTCGTCACCCTCCTTCGGGCAGCCGCAGCAGCCATGGCCGACCTCGCCGACCGTCTCGCCCGCTCCTTCGGCTACGAGGAGATCGATCCCGCCGCCAAGGCGGACCGCGTGCGCGGCGTCTTCGACCGCGTCGCCGCGCGCTACGATCTGATGAACGACCTGATGAGCCTGGGCGTGCACCGCCTCTGGAAGGACGCGTTGGTGGACTGGCTGGCGCCGCGGGCGGGGATCCTCCACGCCGATCTCGGCGGCGGCACCGGCGACGTCGCGTTGCGGGTCCGCGACCGCACCGACGCCGGCGCCGACGTCGTGGTCGTCGACGTCAACCCGCCCATGCTGCGGGTCGGGCGCGACCGCGCCCTCGACACCAACCGCTTCACCGGCCTGTTCTGGGTCGCCGGCGACGCCATGGCGCTGCCGCTGCCCGACCGCGCGATCGACAGCGCCACCATCGCCTTCGCCATGCGCAACGTCACCCACGTCGACCGCGCGCTCGCCGAGATCCGCCGCGTCCTCAAGCCCGGCGGGCGCTTTCTCTGCCTCGAGTTCTCCAAGCTCACCCTGCCGGTCCTCGACGCCGTCTACGAGCGCTATTCCTTCACCGTCCTGCCGGCGCTGGGCCGAATGGTCGCCGGCGACGCCGCGAGCTACCGCTACCTCGCCGAGAGCATCCGGCGCTTTCCCGACCAGGAGGGCTTCGCCGAACTCATGTGGGGCGCCGGCTTCGAGCGGGTGCGCTGGCGCAACCTCTCCGCCGGCATCGCCTGCATCCACTCGGGCTGGCGGCTCTAGGCCGGCGTGTTCGCCGTCCCCCGCCATTTCTGGCGCGCGCTCCGCGTCGTCCGCTGCCTCGGCAAGCACGGCGCCATCCTGTACATCGACGACATGCCGATCGCGCCGTGGCAGCGCCGGGTGCTGCACTGGCTCAACGACGACCACGCCCCGGGGCGGCCCGGCGAGCGCCTGCGCCGCGCGCTGATCGAGCTCGGCCCGATCTACATCAAGCTCGGCCAGGGCTTGGGCACCCGCCCGGACATCGTGGGCCAGCAGGTCGCCGAGGACCTCGCCGACCTGCAGGACAAGCTGCCGCCGTTTCCCGGCGACGCGGCGGTGCGCCGGGTCGAGGACGACTTCCAGGCGCCGATCGGCGAGCTGTTCGCGGCGTTCCGCTCCGAGCCGGTGGCCGCGGCCTCGATCGCCCAGGTCCACAAGGCCCGCACCAGCGACGGTCGCGACGTCGCGGTGAAGGTGCTGCGGCCGGGGATCGAGCTGCAGATCGAGCAGGACCTCCGCTTTTTCACCTTCATGGCCCGGCTGGGCGAGTACGTCCTGCCCAACAGCGAGCGCCTCCACCCCCGCGAGGCGGTGCGCGTCTTCGCCGCGACCACCCGCCGCGAGCTCGACATGCGCCTGGAGGCCGCCGCCGCCGACGAGTTCCGCGAGAACAACCGCGAGGCGCCCAAGTTCTACGTCCCCGCCGTCGACTGGCAGCGCACCACCAAGCACGTCTTGACCCTGGAGTGGATCGACGGCGTCGCCTCCGACGAGCCGGAGAAGCTGGTCGCCCTCGGGGTCGATCCCGCCCAGGTGCTGACCATCTCCGCCAAGGTGTTCTTCGCCCACGTCTTCGTCCACGGCTTCTTCCACGGCGACATGCACCCGGGCAACGTCTTCATCCGCTCGGACGGGACGATCGTGCCGATCGATTACGGCATCATGGGGCGGCTGGACTTCGAGACCCGGCTGTTCTTGGGCGAGCTGCTGGTGGTGTTCTTGAACCGCAATTACGCCCGGCTGGCGGAGGTGATGGTGAAGGGGGGGCTGGTGCCCGAGCACGTCGACCGCGGCGCGCTCGCCCAGGCCATCCGCGCGATGTCGGAGCCGATCATGGGCCTGCCGCAGAACCAGATCTCGATCGCCCGGCTGCTCGGCCAGCTGTTCGAGGTCGCCGCCGAGTTCGAGATGCGGGCGCGGCCCGATCTCCTGTTGTTGCAGAAGACCATGATGGTGGCCGAGGGCGTCGGCCGGGCCCTCAATCCCACGGTCAACATGTGGCAGCTGGCACAGCCCTTGGTCGAGGACTGGATCGCGTTCAACCTCGGCCCGCTCGGCGCCACCCGCCGCTTCACCACCGATGCGCGCGACGTCATGGAGCGGCTGCCGCGGGTGGTGAGGGAGACCGACGAGCTGCTCGCCGAGTTCCGCGCCGACGGCGAGCGCGGCGGCCGCGGCGACGGCGGCTGGGCCCAGCGTGTGGGGTGGCTGGTCCTCGGCCTGGCCCTCGGCGCCGCGATCTGGTGACCGCGTCGCGCCCGCCGACCCCCCGCCGGCGACGACCCCCCGCCGGCGACGACCCCGCCCCGCCGACCGCGCCCGCGGGATCGCCACCGCCGAGCCCGACCACCGCCGCGCGCGGCGGAGCCGCCGCCGCCCCGCCTCCGCCACCGCGCCCATCGGCGCCGTCGCGTCCCCGCGCTCGGCTCACGAGGCGCCGAGCGGGCGGAAGAGGGCGGCGAGGTCGTCCTCGGTGAGGCCGAGCGGGCCGTCGCCGGGACCGTCGAAGAGGGCGTCGGCGAGGGCCTGCTTCTTGGCCTGCAGCTCGGCGATGGCGGCCTCCACCGCACCCTCGACGACCAGCTTGTGGACGAAGACGGGCTTGGTCTGGCCGATGCGGTGGGCGCGGTCCATGGCCTGGCGCTCGACCGCCGGGTTCCACCAGGGATCGTAGAGGATGACGGTGTCGGCGGCGGTGAGCGTGAGGCCGACGCCGCCGGCCTTGAGGCTGATCAGGAAGATCGGCACCTCGCCCGCCTGGAAGGCGGCGACGACGCCCTCGCGGTCGGTGGTCTCGCCGGTGAGCCGGGCGAAGTCCCAGCCGCGGGCGCGGATCTCGGCCTCGATCAGGTCGAGCATCTTGGTGAACTGCGAGAAGACGAGCACGCGGCGGCCCTCGGCGACGA
>JAAAPF010000347.1 GCA_009908425.1 Alphaproteobacteria bacterium | reverse complement strand
GCAAGATCTCACGGCCGTCGCGAAGCTCGACGCCGGCGGGGACTCCATCGACGCCGTAGTAGGTGTAGAGCGTGACGGGATGGCCGAGGCGCAGCGCGGAGAGCAGGCACACCTGTTCGACATAGGTGAGCGAGCCTTCCACCCACAGCGTGTTCAACCGGGGCAACGGTGCGGCGTCGCCGTTTCCAGGCGTCGGCTCCGTCGCGGCGCCGTTCACCCCCAGTGCTCCGCCAACCAGGCCGGGGTGCGCAGCCGCTTGAAGGGGCGCTTCCACGGGGTGGGCTCGGGCCAGCGCGCGTCGAGCACGTCCTCGGGGTTCGGTCGGCCGTGGAAGACGACGACGCGCGCGCCGGTGGGGATCGCCGCCGGCTTGATCCAGTTGAGCGGGCCGCCCGGCAGGCAGTGCTTCTTGAAGCTGACGCACCAGCCATCGGGCCAGAAGGCGAGGTCTCGGACCGTGTCCGACAGAAAGGTCTGCGAGTTGCGGTAGCGGCGGACCCAATGCGCGTGCGGCTCGGCGTGGAAGCGATCGAGGACGTAGCTGTCCGCCCCCACCTCGAAGCGATAGACCGACGAGTTGCCGACGCGCTGGTTCGGGTGTGTCCAGTTGTGGATGATGCAGAAGCGGCCGGGCTCGAAGTCGAAGAAGGGATCGAGGCCGCCGACGATGACGATGTCGAGATCCAGGAAGAGGGCAGTGCCGGCGAGGTCGGCCAGTTCGCGGTTGAACAGCGAGAGCTTGCGCCAGCCCAGCATCGACCACGGCGGGTCGACCCGGATCGGCGGCAGGTCGAAGGTCTCGATGCCCCGATCGAGGCCGCGGTCGTCGTCGGTGAAGCAGACGAAGCGGTGGGGGCGGTCGAGGTGCCGCGCCACCATCGCCCGCAGCCGGTTGACGTAGTGCGGGCCGTAGAGCGTGCCCCACTTCATGCAGACGACGTTGACCGTCTCGACCATGCGAGTCCCGCGGCTCGCGCCACCCGGCGCCGGGTCGCGTGCTTAGGCCCGCGACGGGCGGCTGTCCAGACGAGGCGCCGCGAACCCGCGGCTGCCCCTTGCTCGACGATCGATCGGCGCGGCGCCCCGACCGATCGATGTACTCCGGTATCAAAGGGGGTGGCGCGACCGCCGCTTTGGATGCGTAATCGCGCCGTCGCGACCACCGCGGAGCGACGGTGTCCCGACGGCCTGCCCGACGGCCGAAGCCGAGGCGATCGCCCGCGCGACGCGCCTCGGCGACGGCCCGCGGCGGCACAAGGTCGTTCAACCTTTGATGATTTTTCCGGAGTGAACTCGGTCTTTCAGGAGCGAGGGGCCGAGCGACGGGGGCGGCGGCGCGGCGCGCTCCCCCGCCGGTCGCGGCGAGAGGTCGAGGTCATCGTGCGAGGGAACATGAGCGCATTCGTAGCGGAGAGCGACGCCGATCCGACCGCCCTGGTCGACGGCGAGCGCTGGTTCGTCGTCCAGAGCCGGCCCCGGCAGGAACTCTACGCCGCGCAGCAGTTGGGCCGACAGGAGTTCCACACCTTCGTGCCGCGCCTGCGCAAGACCGTGCGCCACGCGCGGCGCCAACGCAGCGTCCTGGCGGCGCTGTTCCCGCGCTATCTGTTCGTCGCCCTCGACCTCGAGCACGATCGCTGGCGCTCGGTGCTCGGCACCTTCGGGGTGACGACGATGATCATGGACGGCGAGCGCCCGCGCCCGGTCCCGCCCGGCATCGTCGAAGGCCTCGCCGGCATCGCCGGCGGCGACGGCGCGGTCGACTTCGGCGACCGGCTGCGGGTGGGCGCCGACGTCCGCTTTCTCGACGGCCCCTTCGCCGAGCAGATCGGCCGCATCCTGCGGCTCGACGAGCGCGGCCGCGTCGCCGTGCTGCTGGAGGTGATGGGCGGCGAACGGACGGTGCGCGCGCAGGCCTCGAGCCTCCTGCCGGTCGACGACTGACGCCGCGCGACGCCGACGGCGGGAACCGTGGTCGAGCGCGCGTCCCGTTCAAGTCGACCGAGCCACCCCCACACCCCGCCCGGCCACCCCGGGTATCGTGCGTATGGGCGGCCGGGCGGGGTGTGCGGGTGGGTTCGCCCGAGTGGGACACGCTCGCCGCGGGCCACCGGCGGCCGCGGCGGGTTCACGGTTCGACGACGGCGCGATCGGGGCTGACCGCGATGCCGACGGTGGTGAAGCGGTTTCTCGCCTCGGCCGACTGCACCGCCACCACCTCGTAGCGCTCGCCCACCCGCCGGATCAGCGCCGAACCCGACCGACCCCGGCCGGCGCCGCCGGGACAGGCGAAGCTGAAACTGCGGGCCTCGCCGTCGAGTTCGTGGACCCGGCAGGCGACGTCGCGGCGAGGCTCGCCGCCCTTCCAGCCGACCTTGAAGAGCGCCTCGTCGAGGATGAACGCCAGCCGCGCCGCCGCGCCGCCGGCGTAGGGCACCGGCGCGACCTCGACCGGCGCGTCGGCCAGGGCGAGCAGGGCCCAGTCGTGGCGCACCGGCCCGAGCCGGCCGTCGGGACGGAAGGGCGACGCCCGCGCCAACCTCACCTCGGCGACGGCGTGGTCGGCGTCGGCGAAGCGGACGCTCAAGCGCTCCGCCGGCAGCGGCGCCCACGGCGCGCGGGTCGCGACGCAGTGCCCGACGGTCAGGACCGTGCGCGGCGCGACCAGCACCCCGCTGCACGGGCCACCGCCGTCGCGGAGCACCCGCCCCACCGCGGATCGCGGCCGCGGCGGCGATGCGCAGGACGCGGTGACGCCACGCCCGCCCCCGGCCGCCGTCGAACCGGGCGACCCTCGGCCTAACGGGTGGCCGGGCCATCGCTCCAGCCGAAGCCGTCGTCGAAGAACGCGCCGTCGTCGAACGGCTCGCCGCGCTCCGCCGCCGCCGACGCCGGCGGCCCCGGCCCCCACCACGCCGCCGCGCCCGCCGCGGTGAGCACCGCCGAACCCGCCAGCAGCCGCCGGCGGCTGAGTTCGAGGGCCGCGATGCCCGGGCCGCTCCGGCCCGGCCGCGGCGGGGCCGCGGTCACCCGGGCACCCGGCTCGACGGCCCGCGACCGCACCGCGCCGGCCGTGCGGTCAGGCCGCGCGGGCATTGTCGTAGAGCCCTTCGAGCGTCGACTCGAAGCGCTCGATGATGATCGGCCGGCGCGGCTTCAGCGTCGGCGTCAGCATGCCGTTCTCGATGGTGAAGGGCTCGGCCAGGACCTTGAACTTACGGACCCGCTCGATGACGGAGAGGTGCTCGTTGGCGCGTCGGATGGCTTGCGAGAGCGCCTTGTGGACGCCGTCGTGGCGGGCGATCTCGGTGCGGTCGCGCGTCTCCAGGCCCTCGCGCCGGGCGTAGTCCTGCAGGAACTCGTCCTCGGGCACGACCAGCGCCACCAGATGCGGGCGGCGATCGCCGTAGACCAGCACCTGCGCGATCTCCGGCTCCAGCGTCAGCACGCCCTCGACCCGTTGCGGCGAGATGTTGTCGCCCCCGGAGTTGACGATCATCTCCTTCTTGCGCCCGGTGATGTAGAGAAACCCGTCGTCGTCGCGGTGGCCGACGTCACCGGTGTGGAGCCAGCCGTCGACCAGGGTCTCGGCGGTGGTCTCGGGATCCTTCCAGTAACCCTGCATCACCAGCGGCCCGCTCACCAGGATTTCGCCGTCGTCGGCGATCTTCAACTCGACGTTCTTGAGCGGCAGGCCGACGCTGGCGAGCTTGTGGTGGTGGGGGCGGTTGGCGGTGATCACCGGCGCCGCCTCGGTCTGGCCGTAGCCCTGGTAGATCGGCAGGCCCAGCGCGGCGAAGAAGATGCCGACGTCGTAGTTGAGCGGCGCGCCGCCGGAGACCATGGCCTTGAGGCGACCCCCGAAACGTTCGTTCACCTTCTTGCGCACCAAGCGGTCGAGCACGGGATCGAGCAGGCGCTCGCCGAGACCGAGCCGCCGCCCCTCCTGGCGCTTGGTTCCGATCTCGACCGCCTGGTCGAACAGCCAGGCCTTGCTGCCGCCGGCGCGTTTGACCCCGCTCAGGATGCGCGTGCGCATGACCTCGTAGAGCCGGGGGACGCAGGTCAACAACGTCGGGCGGGCTTCGAGGAGGTTGTGGGTCAAGGTGTCGACCCCCTCGGCGTAGTAGATCTGAGCACCGATCGCCATCGGCAGGAACTGGCCGGCGGTGTGCTCGTAGGAATGCGACAGCGGCAGAAAGGAGAGAAAGACCTCCCCCTCCTCGACCCCGAGTTCTTCGAGGAGGTCGAGGGCACCCTCGACGTTGGCGAGGACGTTGCGGTGGGTGAGCATGACGCCCTTGGGGGTGCCGGCGCTGCCCGAGGTGTAGATGATGCAGGCGACGTCGTCGGCGTCGGGCGCGGCGAAGGGGCTGTCGTCGGCGGCGTCGCCGCGGGCCAGCGCCTCCGCCCAGGGCGTGATCGTCAGGTCGCCGGTGTCCACCCCCTCGGGCATCTCGATCGCGATCATCACGTCGACGGTGCCCAGTTCGCGCACCGCCGGCAGCAGGTTGCGCGCGACGCTGCGCCCGGAGAAGACGATCGCCCTCGCCTCGCTGTGCTCGATGACGAAGCGGTGATCGCGCTTGGTGTTGGTGGTGTAGGCCGGCACCGTCACCGCGCCGACGGTCATCGCCGCCAGATCGGCGATGAACCATTCCGGGCGGTTCTCCGCGCAGACCACCAGGCGGTCGCCGGCCCCGACCCCGAGCGCGCGCAACCCCCGCGCCAGGCGGATCACCGCCCGCTGCACCTCGGCCCAGCGTACCGGCTCGTAGGAGCCGGACTCTTTGCGCCAGAGAAACGGGCGGTCCGGCCGCGCCGCGGCCGATGCGTGGAAGACGTCGACGAGATTGGACGCGAGTTGCAAGAGGCTCTCTCCGGACACCGCTGCGCGACGCGACGTTTCACCATCGACCAGCTGTATCCGGTTCGACCGACGCTGAACAGCCGCCCGCCATCGCGCCTGGAACCTATCGCCTGCCAGCTTATATGCCGCCTAGCAACCAGGAGAGCGCCATGGCCGAACCCGCCCCCCGCGACGCGGCACCGACCTGGGACCTGAGCGACCTCTACGCCGGGCCGGACGACCCCGCCCTCGGCACCGATCTCGACCGTGCCGAAAGCGAGGCCGCGGATCTGGCGGCGACGTACAAGGGCCGGGTCGCCGAACTCGACGGCGACGGCCTGGCGCAGATGATCCGACGCTACGAGCGGCTCTCCGACCAGCTGGGGCGGGTGGTGAGCTACGCCGGTTTGACGTTCGCCGCCCAGCGCGACGACCCCGAGCTCGGCCGCTTCTACCAGGGCGTGCAGGAGCGCATCAACGCGATCACCACCCCGCTGTTGTTCGTGAGCCTGGAGCTCAACCGTCTCGACGACGACGACCTCGAGGCCAAGATCGCCGGCTCGCCCGATCTGCAGCACTACCGGCCGTGGCTGCGGGACCTGCGCGCCTTTCGCCCGCACCAGCTCGACGACGCCATCGAGGAGACCCTGCACGAGAAGGCGGTGGCGGGGCGCAACGCCTGGGTGCGGCTGTTCGACGAGACCATGGCGGATCTGCGCTTTGGCTTCCGCGGCGAGGAGCTGCCGGCGGCGCGCATCTTCGACAAGCTGCAGGACCACGACCGCGAGGTGCGCAAGGACGCCGGTCGCGCGATCGCCACGACGCTCGCCGACCGCATCCGGCTCTTCACGCGGATCACCAACACGCTCGCCAAGGACAAGCAGATCGAGGACCGCTGGCGCGGCTTTCCGCGGCCGATCTCCTCGCGCAACCTGGCCAATCACGTCGAGGACGAGGTCGTCGACGCGCTGATCGACGCCGTCCGCGAGGCCTATCCGCGGCTGTCGCACCGCTACTACCGGCTCAAGGCGCGCTGGCTCGGGCTCGACCGGCTGGCCTATTTCGACCGCAACGCCCCGCTGCCCGAGGACGACGACCGCCGCATCGGTTGGGACGACGCCAAGGTCCTGGTGCTCGACAGCTACCGCGACTTCTCGCCCAAGCTCGCGGGCATCCTCGAGACCTTCTTCGAGAAGAACTGGATCGACGCCGAACTGCGGCCCGGTAAGGACAGTGGCGCCTTCAGCCATCCGACCGTGCCGAGCGCGCACCCCTACGTGCTGATGAACTACCAGGGCCGGCCGCGCGACGTGATGACCCTCGCCCACGAGCTCGGCCACGGCGCGCACCAGGTGCTCGCGGCCGAGCAGGGCCCGTTGATGGCGTCGACCCCGCTGACGCTGGCGGAGACGGCCTCGGTCTTCGGCGAGCAGCTCACCTTCCGCCGCCTGTTGGCGCGGACGACCGATCCCGCGCGCCGCCGGGTGCTGCTCGCCGGCAAGATCGAGGACGCGCTCAACACCGTGGTGCGCCAGATCGCCTTCTGCGAGTTCGAGGGCCGCGTCCACGACGCCCGCCGCGAGCAGGAGCTCACCGCCGACGACCTCGCCGGCATCTGGATGCAGGTGCAGACCGAGAGCCTCGGGCCGGCCTTCGACTTCGCCGACGACTACCGCGTGTTCTGGTCCTACATCCCGCACTTCGTGCACGTGCCGTTCTACGTGTACGCCTACGCCTTCGGCGACTGTCTGGTGAAGGCGCTGGTGGCGGTGTACGAGCGCGAGCCGCAGGGCTTCGAGGCCAAGTACGTCGAGCTGCTGCGCGCCGGCGGCACCCTGCGCCATCACGAGCTGTTGGCGCCGTTCGGGCTCGACGCCCGCGACCCCGCGTTCTGGCGCACCGGTCTCGACGTCGTCGCCGGCATGATCGACCAACTGGAACAGGAGTTTCCCGCGTGAGCGAACCGCGCTCCGAGAACACCTTCGGCGGGCGCGTCCGGCGCTACGCCCAGGTCGGCCAGGCGATGAGCGGCATCGCCGCGAAATACGCCGGCAAACGGGTCTTCGGCTGGGAGATCGACGACAGCAAGTACGCCGAGGAGCTGCGCACCGCCCTCGGCGGGCTCAAGGGCCCGCTGATGAAGGTGGCGCAGATGCTCTCGACCATCCCGGACGCGCTGCCCGCCGACTACGCCGCCGAGCTCGCCCAGCTCCAGTCCGAAGCGCCGCCGATGGGCAAGCCCTTCGTGCGGCGGCGGATGGAGGCCGAGCTCGGCCCGGACTGGCGCCGCCGCTTCGAAAGCTTCCAGCTGGAAGCCGCCCACGCCGCCTCGCTCGGCCAGGTTCACAAGGCCAAGCTCCACGACGGCCGCGACGTCGCCTGCAAGCTGCAGTATCCGGGCATCTCCTCGACCGTCGAGGCCGATCTCTCGCAGCTCAAGCTGATCCTCGACATCTACCGCCGCTACGACGCCGCCATCGACACCTCCGAGATCTACAAGGAGATCTCGGTGCGGCTGCGCGAGGAGCTGGACTACTGGCGCGAGGCCAAGAACGGCGGGCTCTACCGGCACATGCTGCGGGACGAGCCGCACGTCCACGTCCCCGAGATCGTCACCGAGCTCTCCACCGGCCGCCTGCTCACCATGGAGTGGGTCACCGGCGTCAAGCTCACCGACCTCGGCGAGGTCGACCTCGAGACCCGCCGCGCCATCGCCCAGAAGATGTTCCGGGCGTGGTACGTCCCCTTCTACGAGTACGGCGTCATCCACGGCGACCCCCATCTCGGTAACTACACCGTCCGCGACGACTACGACATCAACCTGCTGGACTTCGGCTGCATCCGGGTGTTCCAGCCCAAGTTCGTGGGCGGGGTCATCGACCTCTATTACGCGTTGCGCGACGGCGACATGGACCTGGCGGTCAGCGCCTACGAGGCCTGGGGCTTCCACGACCTCACCAAGGAGGCACTCGAGATCCTCAACATCTGGGCCGCCTTCCTCTACGCGCCGTTGATGGAGGACCGCCCGCGCCTGATCGACGAGAACAACACCGGCCAGTACGGCCAGGCCGTCGCCATGGACGTCCACAAGCGCCTGAAGGAGTACGGCGGCGTCACCCCGCCGCGCGAGTTCGTGCTGATGGACCGCGCCGCCATCGGCCTCGGCTCGGTGTTCCTGCGCCTCAACGCCGACCTCAACTGGCACCGCATGTTCATGGAGCTCGCCGAGAACTTCGACCGCGACCGCCTCGCCCGCCAGCAGGCCGAGGCGCTGGACGTGGCGGGGCTGGAGGCCGAGGCCTGAGGCGAAGTCGCCCATGGCGCGGCAACGCCTTGAGGCGGCTCGGAAAATCGGCGTTTTGGCTTCGTTCGGCATTTCCCGAGACCGCCCGCCTTGCACCCGCCTCACCGACCTCGTCACCGGCTCTTAGGATAGCATTCTTAAAGCACGCGCGCGAGCCGGAACCCGAGGCTCGCGCGCCGGCCCGCTGGGCGCTACCATCGCGGCGATCGTGAGGGAGCGAGGCCATGGCCACCGTCCTCGAGCACACCCGCCGCAAGCTCGACGTCGAGACCGTCCATCACCTCGTGGAGACCGGCCGGATCGGCGCCGAGGAGCGGGTCGAGCTCGTCGACGGCGAGCTGCTGACCATGCCGGCGATCGGGAGCGAGCACGCGGGGGTGACGGCGGAGCTCGTCCGGCGGCTGATCCGGGCGACCGGACCCGAGCCGGTCCTGGTCACCGGTACCACGCCGCTGCGGCTCGACCGCTACAACCAGGTCCGCCCCGACGTCCTCGTCCTGCGCCAGCGCGACGACGACGGCGCGGCGCCCCCCACGCCCGCCGACACCCTCCTGGTGATCGAGGTCTCGGACGCCACCCGCGCCTTCGACCGCGGCCGCAAGGCCGAGCTCTACGCCCGCTTCGCCGTCGCCGAATACTGGGTCGTCGACCTCGTCGCCGGCCAGGTGCTGGTCCACCGCGCGCCCGCGGGCGGCGCCTACGGCGAGGTCGAGATGCGCGCCGACGGCGGGCTCGCCCCGACCGCCCTGCCCGACGCCACGGTGGACATCGCCGCGCTCTTGCCGTGAGGCGGCGACCGGCGCCGGTGGTGTAGCCCGTTACCGCATCCGGCCACGCGGACGCTGTCCGTCCGAAGCGCACGTGCGATGTCGCACAGGCGCGGTGCCGGCCCGGACCGCGCATCGGCGCTACGTCGCGACGCGTCGGCCCCTCGGCCGCGTCACCGCGGGGCGGGTGCCGGCGGCAGGCGGGGGCGAGGCCGCCCCAGCTTCGCCCCGAACCACAGCGCCGTCGCCAGCGGCGGCACGGCGGCGGCGAGGAACAGGACCTCGGGTCCGAGCGACGCCTCCAGGAAGCCGCCCAGCGCCGGGCCGACGACGCTGCCGGCGGCGACGCCGAGCAGGGTCGCGGTGAAGCCGAGCGTGCCGTAGCCGGGGAAAAGCCGGAGGCTCCAGAACGAGAACACGGCGCTCACCATCATCACCGCCACGCCGTGCAGCCCCGCCGCCACGACCACCGCGATCCACGAGGTGGGCGCCGCCGCGATCAGCACGAGCGACAGCGCCGCCGCGGCGAAGATCGCGCACAGGAGCGGGGCGAGGCCGGTCCGCGCTTCGATCCGCCCGGTGGCGAGGCCGACCACGCCGCAGATCCCGTAGGCCAGAAAGATCACCGTCGAGGCCGCCTCGTCCGGCAGGCCGGCCAAGCCGCCCGCCGTCACCACCCGGTCGGCGGCGAAGGAGAGGAACACCGCGTTGGCGACGCCGTAGCAGAGCGCGGTGGCGTAGAGCGGCATGGCGGCGCGGCGGGTCAGGCGGGCGCCGGCGGGCTGCGGATCCGCAACCGCGGGCAGCGCCGTGAGCACGACCTGCTCGATCGCGTCGCGCGCCGGATGGCGGCCCCGCCGCGACGACGGCAGGCCGGCCAGGGCCAGGCCCGCGAGCACGAGGCCGCCGAGCGCGAAGCCGAGCCACGCCGCCCGCCAGCCCAGCGCCCCCTCCGCGACGGCGAACGCCAGCCCGGCCGCGACCACGACGCCGAAGGTCGTTCCGGTCGAGATCACCGAGAGGGCGCCGGCGCGGGCGGCGTCGGGCAGCACCCGTTCGGCCGCGTCGTTGAACGGCGCCCAGCACAACCCGGCGCTGGCGCCGGAAAGGGCGATCCCGAGGGCGAGGAGACCCGGCCCGCCGGCGCCCGCGACCGCGACGAAGCCGACCGACGCCGCGGCGGCGCCTACGATCACCGGCACGCGCTCGCCGTGGCGCCGACCGAGCCAGGCGCTCGCCACCAGCGCCAGCAGGAACGCCAAAAACCCGCCGCTCGCGATCAATCCGGCGGTCGAGGTGGTGAGCGCGAACTCCGCGCGGAAGGCCGGCAGGAACAGCCCGAAGCCCATCCGCGCCGGGCCGAAGGCGACGGCCGTGGCGACGAAACCGGCTGCCGTCAGCTTGGTGCCGGGCGTCATCGCCGACTTCGCCCCGCGCCGCCCCTCAGCACCGCCGTTGGTGCAAAATCGCCGTATGTATCGCCAGTTTCGCGGCAAATCGTCGGTGCCAAGCTGCTGTTGTGAGGTTCTGGCAACATAAATTGCGAGCCACGATCTTCCACACCCTGCACCCCATCCTCCTTAATTGACTGTCGTCCTTGAGAGCCGGTCTGTTTGGGCTTGCGTCGGCGCCGGGGTGTCTCGGCACCGGCAAGACGTAAGGCCAATTGTGCTATCGTGACTACACCTTGCCGGCCCTCGGCGTCTTCAACCGTCCGCGCCGCTCTCCCAATCGTCCGGCTTCTTGAAGAAGAGCATGACGGTGCCGAGGGTGAAGCCGTATTTGCTCACCGTGGCCTTGTTGATGACGACCTGGTCGTCCTGCTGGATCATCCAGTCGTCGAAGTGGACCTGCCAGGTGTTGTCGCCGACCTTGAGGTCGAAGGTGTAGGTCCAGTTGAGGGCGGGGCCGACGACCCGGCCCTCGGCGGCGCCGACGACGCCGTCGGTGGTGCCGCGGTAGCGCCCGTCGCCCTGGACCTCGATGGTCCAGATGCGGGTCTCGCGCTCGCCGTCGTCGTAGACGAAGCGCTCGTCGAGGGTCAGGACGCCGTCCTCGACCGTGCCGGTCATCTCGACGACGAACTGGCGGCGGATCTTGCCGAAGCGGTCCTCGAACCAGCCCCAGGCCCGGGTCGGACCCAGGAAGTACTCCTCGAGGCGGAAGCTCGGTTGTTTGCCTTCGAAATCCTCGAGCTTCATACCGCTTCCACATGCCGAAAGAAGAAGAACCAGGCCGAGCGCCCACACCAGCCGCCGCATCGCAGCACCTCCGAGGTCATGACGAGCCCTGCGCCGCCAGCTGCGCGCGGATGTCGGCCTGCGCGCCGGCGTCGAGCGAGAAGCGGTACACCAGCCAGGCGGCGGCGAGCTTGATGGGGATGGGCGCCACGCCGTAGAGCAGCGTCAGCGCCCACAGCGCCGTGGCGTCGTTGCCGCCCTGGGCGTCGAAGCCGACCGCACCCAGGATCGGGAAGGCGATGCCGACGGCGAGCGCCATCGAGAGCTTGGTCGCCATCGACCACACCGCGAAGAAGAAGCCGGTGCGCGAGCGCCCGGAGAGGGTGCGGTCGAGGTCGACCACGTCCGCCTGCATCGCCGCCGGCAGCGCCAGATCGGCGCCGAGGCTGGCGCCGGAGAGCGCGCAGATGGCGAAGAACCAGCCGACGTCGCCGGGGCCCAAAAGCGGCACCGTGGCGAACACCGCGCAGGCCCAGAGGATCGAGGCCACCCAGGCGCGGTGCTTGCCGATGCGGTAGCTCAGCGCGAGCCACAACGGTGCGGCCAGGACGCCGGAGAGGAAGTAGACCAAGAGCAGCCAGCCGGTCGCCGCTCCCGCCTCCAGGCGCTGCTCGGCGAACAGCAAAAAGAGCGTCGCCGGCAGACCGTTGGCCATCGAGTTCAACAAGAACGCCCCGACCAGGGTGCGGAAGGGGCGGTTGGCCCAGAGATGGCGGAACTCGGTCCAAAACCGGGCGACCGCGCCCGGCGGTGGCGGCGCTTCGGGGATCAGCTTCAAGACCGCCACCAGGCAGAGCGGCAGGGCGGCGACGACCCCGACCGCGAGCCAGTGGAGGATGCGGCCGAGCTCCACCTCGCC
>JAAAPF010000339.1 GCA_009908425.1 Alphaproteobacteria bacterium | reverse complement strand
GCCGGCCGCTCGGGCCCCCGAGCCGGCGCCGGCGGCACCGGCCGCCGACGGCGGCGGTGGCGGCGGTCTCGGCGACGTGGCGAGCCCGCTCGCCGGCACCGTCGTCGAGGTGCACGTCAAGGCCGGCGACCCGGTGAACCAGGGCCAGCCCGTGGTGACGCTGGAGGCGATGAAGATGAACACGACCGTGACCGCGTCGCGTACCGGCACGGTCAAGAACGTGGCCGTGCAGGCCGGCGCCTCGGTCTCCGAAGGCCAGGTGTTGTTGAGCATCGACTGACCGCCGCCCGAGGGGGAGATCGCCGCCGATGGACGCGCTCGCCGAGCTGTTCGCGCTGACCGCCTTTACCGAGGTGACTTGGCGCATGGTCGTGATGTGGGGCGTCGTCGTCGTCCTGCTCTACCTCGCCATCGCCAAGAACTTCGAGCCGCTGTTGCTCGTGCCGATCGCCTTCGGCGCGCTGCTCGCCAACCTGCCGACCCAAGGCGTGGTCAATCTGCCGGAGGGCGATCATCCGGGCGGTCTGTTCTACTACATCCAGCAAGGCATTCACCTGGAGCTGTTCCCGCCGATCATCTTCATGGGGGTGGGCGCGCTGACCGATTTCGGACCGGTGATCGCCAATCCGCGCACCTTCCTGTTGGGAGCGGCGGCGCAGTTCGGCGTCTTCGCGACCGTCATCGGCGCCACCATCATCGGCTTCTCGATGAGCGAGGCCGGCGCGATCAGCATCATCGGCGGCGCCGACGGGCCGACGTCGATCTTCCTCGCCAACGCCCTGGCGCCGGAGCTGCTCGCCCCCATCGCCGTGGCGGCCTACTCCTACATGGCGCTGGTGCCGCTCCTGCAGCCGCCGATCATGCGCGCGCTCACGACCGAGCACGAGCGCAAGATCAAGATGACCTCGCTGCGCCAGGTCGGCCGGGTCGAGAAGCTCGCCTTCGCGCTGATCGTGACCGTCATCGTCATCCTGCTCGTGCCCGCCGCGTCGCCGCTGGTCGGCATGCTGATGCTCGGCAACCTCTTGCGCGAATGCGGGGTGGTCGAGCGCCTGTCCAAGGCGGCGCAGAACGAGATCATCAACGCCGTGACGATCTTCCTCGGCACCTCGGTGGGCATCACCATGACCGGCGAGCGCTTCTTGAACATCGAGACCCTCGCCATCCTCGCCCTGGGCATCGTCGCGTTCGGCATTTCCACCGCCTGCGGCGTGCTGATGGCGAAGGGTATGAACCTGTTCAGCCGCCAGAAGATCAACCCGCTGATCGGCTCCGCCGGGGTCTCGGCGGTGCCGATGGCCGCGCGCGTGTCGCAGGTCGAGGGGGTCCGCGCCGATCCCTCGAACTTCCTGTTGATGCACGCCATGGGCCCCAACGTGGCGGGCGTCATCGGCACCGCGGTCGTGGCCGGCTACTTCATCGCCACGCTCAGCCCGGGCTGAGGGTCGGCGCGGGGCCGGGCGCGGGGCCGGGCGCGGGGTCGAAACGAACCGTCACCCGCGCCCGGCCCGACCGCGCCGACAAGGGCAGCCGCGCCACCCTTCGTCGAGGAAGATTTCGCCCGGGCGCCGGTTCGCCGGCCGAGCGATGATGATCGGCCCGTCCGCCGGCACGGCGTCGAACGGCGCCGGCAGGAGGGCGCCGCGACGCGCGCGCCGACGATGCACAGGCGCGAGAACCCCACCCCGATCGCCACACCGATGCGGCCCTCGCGAAACGGTCGCCGCCGGCGCCGACGCTCACCCCCACGCGATAGGCCAAATGGCCGGCGACGGCCTCGACCCGGCACGCCACGGACAGATGGACGACGCTGTGCGGCGCCGCGGCGGGCGACGGCTCTTCGGCCCACCCGACGATGAAGCGATCGAGCACGGTAAAGAGCGGTCGAACCTCGCCGAGCCCGAGCGCGATCGGCTCGGCGACGGCGGCACGGTTGGACCGGCGCCATCGAGGCCCCCTCGACCAAGCGCCCCTCGTCCTCGGAGCGCGCGCGGGCGTGTCGTCAGCCGGACTGGTAGGCGCTCTGGCGGCGGCGCAGGGCGACCTGCTGTTCGGAGACGCGCAGGGCGTCGCCCAGGGTGCGGGTGCCGTCGGCCTCCAACAGCGCGATCAGCCGCAAGAAGACGTAGGCGGTGGCGCGGGCGTCGCCCAGGGCGGTGTGGCGCTCGTGCGCCGGCAACTCGATCTCGAAACGTTCCACCAGCGCATCCAGGGTGAGCCGCTCGCCCGGGCCGAGAACGTGCGCCGCCAGCAACACGGTGTCGAGCACCGGCTGGCTGAAAGCGAGGCCGAGCCGGCGCTGGTGCTTGCTCAAAAAGCTCATGTCGAAAGCGGCGTTGTGCGCCACCAGGACGGCGTCACCGACATAGGCGTGGAAGTCGGGGACGACGGCGTCGAGCGGCGGCGCCGTCTTGACCTGGTCGTCCGAGATGCCGTGGACCCGGGTCGAGGCCGGCGGGATGCGGCGGCCGGGATGGACGAAGCGATCGAAGCTCTCGCCGGTGAGCACCCGGGCGTTGACGATGCGGACGGCGCCGATGGAGATGATCTCGTCGTCGCCCTGGGGCTCGAGCCCGGTCGTTTCGGTGTCGAAGACGACGTAGGTCAGCTGGCGCAGGGCGGCGTCGGTGAGCGCGCTGCGGCCGCGCCGCGCGAACAGATCGAAGTCGTAGAACTCGGGGCGGGCGGAGACGGTCGGCGCGGTCGTGCGCGGCCGGCGGCCGGCGGGCTCGCCGCGCGCCAAGGGCAGGCGCAGCGCGACCTCCTCGCGTCGGCGCGCCACCGACCACAGCGCGGTCTTGTGGCGCTCCAGGACCTCGCGGGCGGTGAGCCCGGCGAAGCCCGGCCCGAGCGACTCGTCGAGCCAGGCGTCGAGCTCGCGCTCGCGGAGCGTCTGGCCGTGCCAGACCAGATCGAGCACCACCCGGTGGGGGCTCGCCCGCATCTCCACCAGCACCTGATGGACCCGCCGATCGACCGCGAGATGGCGTACCAGGTGCTCCAGCAGCGCGAGCATGGTGGCGCCGTCGCAGCGCACCCACAGATCGCTCGGGATCTGCGCGGTGTTGAGCGCGCAGGTCCCGGCCACGCGGTCGCCCAGAAAGGCGATCAGCGTCGAGGCGTAGATCGGCGCGGTCGGCCAGGGCGTGGCGTGCTCGTCGCGGGTGACCGTGTCGAGCTGGTCGAGCGCCGCCGACAACGAGCCGCGGGCGCGCGCGAGCTCGCGCGCGAGGGTGTCGCGGTCGGCGGCGTCCTCGCCGCCGCCGCGCAGCGCCAGCTCGCTCAGGCCGAGCACGTCGCTCACCCGCCGCCGGACCTCCTCGGCGCCGTCGTGCAGCAGCCGATCGCGTCGGGCGGCGTGCTCGATCTCCTCGGTGGCGTCGTCGAAGGCGATGACGTAGCCCATCGGGTTGCCGCCCTGGGCGTCGAGGGTCAGCGACACCCGCGCCTTCAAGGTGGCGCCGCGGTGGCGGGTGCTGACCACGGCGAGGGTGGTGAGCCCGTCGGGGTGATCGCTCCAGCGGTCCTCGACGAAGCGCCGGCGGAGCCGTTCCAGGGCGAAGCGGAAGGGCTCGTCGCCGACCAGGCCGAGCAGCGGCCGGCCCAGGCCGAGATGGCCGCAGTCGTGCAGGATTTGCGCGGCGCGCTGGTTGTAGAGCAGGATCTCGTGATCGAGGTTGCAGATGATCACGCCCTCGGTGAGATCGCGCAGCACCGCCTCGAGGCGCGCCCGCTGGCGGTCGGCCTCGGCGGTGGCCTTGGTGACGCGCTCCTCGGTCTCGGCGCGCGCCCGCTCCAGCGCGGTCGTCACCTCGTCCACCGCCGGCGCCAGAAAGCCCAGATAGCGCGCCCGGTAGCGCACCTGGCCGTCGCCGCGGGCGCCGGCGTGGACGACCGCGCGGACGTGCTGGACGATGGCGAGGATGGGCTTGGCGAGGTGCTCGTCGAACTGCTGCCAGACCCAGAGCGCGAGGCCGGCGATGGCGAAGCCGGCGCCGCCGAAGGCGAGCACGAGCGTCGGCTGCAACTCGGCGGCGGCGCGCGAGGCGGTCAGCGCGAACCCGACGCCGACGGCGACGAACGCGCCCACCGCGATGAGCGCGAAAAAGAGGAACATCCGCAGGCGCAGGCTCCAGCGGGTCACCGCCTCAGGCCTCGGCGACCGGGAGCAGACCGTCCAGCGCCCGCTTCAGCGTGGCGATGTCGAAGGGCTTGCGCAGATAGCCGTCGGCGCCGACGGCCTCGCCCCGCTGGCGCTCGTCGGGGCGGGTGCGCGCGCTCATCATGACCACCGGCAGCTCGGGTCGCCCGCAGCGCTCCCGCAGCGTGCCGAGAAAGCCGTAGCCGTCGCCGTCCTCCAGCACGACGTCGAGGAGAACGGCGTCGGGACTGCGCTCGGCCAGCCGCGCCAGGGCGTCGTTGCGCCCGGCCGCCGTCATCACCTGATAACCCTCGGCGCGCAGCAGGCGCTCGAGGCAAAACCGCATGGTCGGCTCGTCGTCGACGACCAGCACCGCTCGCGATCGCAAGGGCGCCTCCCTGTGTCTGTCGGCCCGTATCCGCTTTTGTCGGATTGGTTATGAACACGGGATACTAGAGCGTTCGCAGCACCTTGTCTGCACGCGAAAGGTGGCGCCCGTCAGCCGGGTACGACGGCGTCGTCGACCGGGCGTTCGGCCAGCCGGCACGCCACCCGCCGGTGCGGCTCGGCCGGGGGGACGCGGCGCCAGTCGCCGTCGACCGGGCGGCCGGCGTCGTCGAAGCGGGTGTCGGCGGCGACGTCGAGGCGGCGCGGTTCGCTGCAGTCGTAGATCTGGCTCACCTGCGCCGAGCCGGTGTAGCGGTCGACCAGCCAGAGCTCGAGGCGCACGAGCTCCCGGCCGACGGGCTCCACGCTCGCCCGATCGATGGCGCTGAAGCGCACGACCTGGGGGCGGAGGAGCGACCAGGGCTGCCACCACACGCTGCGGCTGTGGGTTTCGACCACGACGACGCGCTCGGAGAGCTGGTTCGAGACCCGCTGGAACCAGGCGTACTCCATCCAGACGTAGAAGCTCATCATCGCGAGCCCGCCGGCCAACGGCGGTGCCCAGCGCGGCGCGCGCCGGCCGGTGACGCGCCAGGCCAGCATGGCGACGCCGGCGGTGCCCAGACCGAGCGCGATCGCCCCGAACAGGAGAAAAAAGCTCAAGTCCCGCCCCTAGGTAGCGCTGCGGTAGTGCGCCAGGGCCGCCTGCAGCGACTTCACCACCCCGAAGGCGTCGCGCAGATGGCCGCGCTCGAGCGCCGACAGGCTCGACGGCGCCATGAAGTTGTCCGGCTTCTCGCCGCGGCGCACCTGCTTGGCCTGATGCTCGAGCCGGACCCGGGCGATGGTGTCGTAGGCGTCGGCGAGGTCGTCGGCGCCGGAGGCGCTGAGGCTGCCCGCCTCCTTGGCGGCGAGGATGCGGTCGCGGGTGTTGACCTCCTCGCGGCCGGCATCGAGGCCGTAGACCCGGGCGAGGTCGACGATCGGCACGACGCCGTTGAGCTTGAGGTCGACCTTGTCCTTGTGCTCGCCGGAACGGATCAGCGCGAAGCCCCTGAGCAGGCTCAAGGGCGGCTGGTGGCCGAGCGAGTTCGCCACCAGGTGGGCGCGGAAGATGCTGTTCTTGCGCGCCGCCTGCACCGTCTCGTGCTTGAGCCCCTCGAACAAGCGCAGGTCGCCGGCGACGGGACGCAGATCGAACATCACGCTGGCCAGCATCTGGGCCTTCGGATCGGGCTTGGCGATCCAGCGTTGGAAATAGCCGCGCCAGACCTGCAGCGGCTGGCGCCACTGGTCGTTGGTCGCCATCATCTCGCCGGGGCAGTAGTAGTAGCCGCAGGCGTCGAGGCCGTCGCAGACGTAGCGCGCCAGGCGCTCGAAGTATTCGCCGTGCGCGGTGGCGTCGTAGTCGTCGGCGAGGATCAGGCAGTTGTCCTGATCGGAGATCCCGGTCTGCTCCTGGCGGCCCTGGGAGCCGCAGACCAGCCACAGATAGTCGACCGGCGGCGGCCCGAGCTGGACCTCGGCGAGCTGCAACAGCCGACGGGTGAGCGCGTCGGCGACGCTGGTGACGACCTGGCCGACCCGTTTGGGGGTGACCCCGGCGCCGACGAGCTGGACCAGCAGCTGCGGCAGCTGGCCGATGATCGCGGCGAGCTCGTCGAGGTGCTCGCGCTTGGCGATGTCGCCGATCATGAAGACGCTGGAGGTGGACTGCCGGCGGATCATGTTGGTGCGGGTGACGATACCGACGGCCCGGCCCTGCTCCACCACCGGCAGATGGCCGATGTCGCGCTCGCTCATCACCAGCATGGCGTCGAAAAAGAGGGTGTCCGGCGGCAGCGCCGCGGGCTCCGCGGACATCACCTCGCGCACCGGCACGTCGGCGCCGCGGCCGGCGGCGACCACCCGGCGGGCGAGGTCGTTGGTGGTGACGATGCCGACCAGGCGCCCGCCGTCCTCCACCAGCACGCAGGAGATGCGGCGGTCGCGCATCCACGTCGCCGCGTCGCGGACGGTGGCGTCGGGGGCGACGACGACGGGGTCGGCGGTCATGACCTCGCGCAGCGGGCTCGAGATCACCGCCTCGCCGGGCTCGGTCGACATCGCCGCCGGGCGGCGGGCGCCGAGGGCCTTCAGGCGCTCGTAATAAGCCGCGAAGTCGGGATAGGCCTCGACCAGCTCGGTGAACAGCCCGCGCGGGATGCGCAACAGCGTCGCCGAGCGGTGGGCGACGGCGCGGTTGGGCGACGCCTCGCCGCGCAGTATCGCCCGCGCGCCGACGCCCTCGCCCATGCCGCGGTGCTCGACGACGACGCCCTCGGGCGTCACCACGTCGACCGCGCCGTTGCGCACGACGTAGAGGTGAGCGGGCAGCTCGCCGATCTCGTGGATGACGCCGTCGGTCGGGACCTCGATCTGGGAGGTGTGGTCGAGCAGGCGCTCGACGGCCTCCGCCGGCAGCACGTCGAAGGGGTGATGTTGGGCGAAGAAACGACGGAAGACGTCGCGGGGGGCATCCATGCCGGAGGTCTCCAGCGGGCCGTCCGGGCCCGGAACAACGAAGCGGACCCCGCCTTGGCGGCGAGGTCCGCTCGCGTCAACGCCTCACATGCGGCTCAGTCGTCGCCACCGGGCGCCTGGGTCGCCCGCGGGACGCGGATGCTCTCGACGAGATCCTGGATCTCCTCCGGCGGGGCCTCCGTCACGTTGGAGACGACGTAGGCGACCAGGAAGTTCAGCGCGGCACCGACCGCCCCGATCGACAGCGGCGAGATCCCGAACACCCAGAACTCGGCGGTATCCTCGAGCATGTTGGTGTCGGGGATGAAGAACCAGCCTTTGTACACGAAGATGTAGACGACGGTGAAGATGAGGCCGGAAAGCATGCCCGCCACCGCCCCGGCGTTGTTGATGCGCTTGACGAAGATGCCCATCATGATCGCCGGGAAGATCGAAGAGGCGGCGAGGCCGAAGGCGAGGGCGACCGTCTGGGCGGCGAAGCCGGGCGGATTCAAGCCGAGATAGGTCGCCAGCACGATCGCACCCGCCATCGATACCCGCGCCGCCAGCAGCTCACCCCGCTCCGAGATGCGCGGGTTGATCGCCCCCTTGATGAGGTCGTGGCTGACCGCGGACGAGATCGCGAGCAAGAGGCCGGCCGCCGTCGACAACGCCGCGGCGAGACCGCCGGCCGCCACGATGGCCACGACCCAGTTCGGCAGGCTGGCGATCTCCGGGTTGGCGAGCACCATGATGTCGCGGTTCACGGTGAGCTCGTTGCCGGCCCAGCCGAACCGCTCTTCCGCCTGGCGGGCGAACTCGACGTTGTCTTCGTTGTAGTACTGGATGCGGCCGTCGTCGTTCTTGTCGTCCCACTGGACGAGACCGGTGACTTCCCAGGTGCGCATCCAGTCCGGCCGATCCTCGTACTGGATAAAGGTGGGCTGGTCGGGCGTGCCGACCGGGTTCATCTGCACCGTGTCGACGAGGTTGAGGCGCGCCATCGCGGCCACCGCCGGGGCGGTGAGGTACAACAGCGCGATGAAGACGAGCGCCCAGCCGGCGGACCAGCGCGCGTCCGCCACCCGCGGCACGGTGAAGAAGCGGATGATGACGTGCGGCAGGCCGGCCGTGCCGATCATCAACGACAGCGTGAACAGCAGCATGTTCAGCGTGCTGCCCTGATGCTCGGTGTAGTTGGCGAAGCCGAGATCGGTGATGACCTCGTTCAGCCGCGCCAGCAGCGGCATGCCGGAGTCGGTGTGCTCGGCCCACAAGCCCAGGGGCGGGATGGCGACGCCGGTGAGCTGCAACGAGATGAACACCGCCGGGATGGTGTAGGCGGTGATCAGCACGATGTACTGCGCGACCTGGGTGTAGGTGATGCCCTTCATCCCGCCCAGCACCGCGTAGACGAAGACGATGGCGGCGCCGATCAGCAGGCCGACGGTCGCGTTGACCTCGAGAAAGCGCGAGAAGGTGACGCCGACGCCGGTCATCTGGCCGATGACGTAGGTGATGGAGGCGACGAGCAGCGCGATCACCGCGACGACGCGCGCCGTCTGCGAGTAGAAGCGCTCGCCGATGAACTCGGGCACGGTGAACTTGCCGAACTTGCGCAAGTACGGCGCGAGCAGCAGCGCCAGGAGCACGTAGCCGCCGGTCCAGCCCATCAAAAAGGCGGAGGCGGAGTAGCCGGCGAAGGCGATGAGGCCGGCCATCGAGATGAAGGACGCCGCCGACATCCAGTCGGCCGCCGTCGCCATGCCGTTGGCGACCGGGTGAACGCCGCGGCCGGCGGCGTAGAACTCGCCGGTCGACCCCGCCCGCGACCAGATGGCGATACCGATGTAGAGCGCGAAGGTGGCGCCGACGACGAGGTAGATCAGGGTTTGCTGGTCCATGGCTGGCCCCTCACTCCTCGTCGACGCCGAACTGGCGGTCGAGCTGGTTCATCCGGATCGCGTAGAAGAAGATCAGGATCAGAAAGGTCAGGATCGAGCCCTGCTGCGCGAACCAAAAGCCCAGATCGGTACCCCCGATCGGGATCCCCGACAGCAGCGGCCGAAACAGGATACCGAAGCCGTAGGACACGAGCGCCCAGATCACGAGCAACGTCCGCACCAAGCGGATGTTCGCTCGCCAATAGGCGTCCCCGGCCTGTCTATCGATGCTCATGGCGAAACCTTTCCTGAACGATGTCGGCCACCGCGCGTCGGTCGGCGGCTCATGGTCGTGTCGACTCTCGAGACGAAGGCGGCGACCCCGACCGGGAACCGGCGGGCAGCCGTGCGATTACGCGTTCATCGTCGGTGCGTGGCCGTTGCGCTGATGATTTAACCCCCCTCTACGTTGACAGCGATCGTATGTCGCCTTTCGTCGCGTTATCGCCATACCGTTGGTGCGGCGCGCGGGCAAGGCGCGCATCGGGGATTTTGAACATGTTCGACCAACGCGCAGGAACGCGCGAGCGGCGAACGCGCTGGGCGCGAGAGGGGGGCGCCGCCGAGCCCGGCCGGTACACCGCCGGCGGAGGTCGGCTGGGCGCGAGGATCGACGCTGCCGGCCGATCGAGAGCGCGGGCCGGGTGGGGCTGAGCCGTGGCCGTCGTTCTGCTCACCGACATGGACGAAGCGCGCGAAGCGCGCTGGCGCGACGTCCTCGCCCGCGCGCTGCCGGAGGAGACCATCGTCGCCGGGGCCGGCGTCGACACCGCCGGCCTCGAGCCCGCCGCCTTCGACGTCGCCATCGCCGCCAATCCGCCCGCCGCGGCCCTCGCGCGCTTTCCGGCGCTCGGCTTCGTGCAGTCGCTCTGGGCCGGGGTCGAGCAGCTCGTCCACAATCCGGCGCTGCCGCCGGACGCCCCGCTCGCGCGCCTGGTCGACCCGAACATGGCACGGTTCATGGCCGAGGCGGTCACCGCCCACGTCACGAGCCTGCACCGCGACCATCCCCACTACGCCCGCGCCCAGGCCGAGGAGCGCTGGGCGCCGGCGCCGGCGGTCTACGCCCGCGACCGCACCGTCGGCTTTCTGGGCACCGGCGAGCTCGCCCGCGCCTGCCTGCGCCAGCTGGCGGGCCTCGACTTCCCGCTCCTGGGCTGGTCCCGCAGCCGGCGCGACCTCGACGGCGTCGAGACCTTCGCCGGCGACGAGGGCCTCACCGCGATGCTGGCGCGCACGGACATCCTCGTGAACCTGATGCCGCTCACCGCCGAGACCCGCGGCATGATCGACGCCCGGCTGTTGGGGCGGCTCAAGCCCGGCGCCGCGCTCGTCAACGTCGCCCGCGGCGGCCACGTCGTCGACGCCGACCTCCTCGCCGCCCTCGACGAGGGCCAGCTGGGCGAGGCCGTGCTCGACGTCTTCGACGAGGAGCCGCTGCCGGCGGGGCACCCCTTCTGGCGACACCCGCGGGTGCACGTCTTCCCGCACGTCGCCGCGCCGACCGAGCCCGAGAGCGCCGCCCGGATCGCCGCGGCCAACATCCGCGCGTTTCGCACCGGCGGCGCCATCGCCGGCCTCGTCGACCGCGCCCGGGGCTATTAAACTCGGGGGCTCACCGCCGCGGGAGAGACGACATGGCGGATCTCGTCCTCTACACGAACCCGATGTCGCGCGGCCGCATCGCCCGCTGGATGCTGGAGGAGGTCGGCGCGCCTTACGAGACGGTCGCCCTCGCCTACGGCCCCGAGATGCAGAGCGCCTCCTATCGCGCGCTGAACCCGATGGGCAAGGTCCCGACACTGACCCACGGGGCGCGGGTCGTCACCGAATGCGGCGCGATCTGCGCCTATCTCGCCGACGCCTTCCCCGCCGCCGGCCTCGCCCCGCCCCCGACCGAGCGCGCCGCCTACTACCGCTGGCTCTTTTTCGGGGCCGGGCCGGTGGAGGCGGCGACGACGAACCAGGCGATGGGCTTCACCACCGACGACCCGCGGCAGCAGGGCATGCTGGGCTACGGCTCGCTCGAGCGGGTGGTGGACGCGCTGGTCGCCGCCGTCTCGGACGGGCCCTACCTCGGCGGGGACGCGTTCAGCGCCGCCGACGTCTATGTGGGCGCACAGATCGGCTGGGGGCTGGAATTCGGCACGCTGCCGCGCCGCCGGGAGTTGGTGGAGTACGCCGAGCGGGTGCGCGACCGCGACGCCTACCGCCGGGCGCAGGCGCTCGACGACGCGTTGACGCCGTCGGCGCCCACATAGCGCTGCACAATTCTTGTGCAGCGACCGATCGCTGCCCATATCTCCCGCGTGCCGCCCGGATGCCGCACGCGGGTCCGGCGCGAGCGCTCGCCGCCACGGGAGCCAGGAGAGACGCGATGCAGTTCGAGCAATACACCGACCGCGCCAAGGGGTTCGTTCAGTCCGCCCAGGGCGTCGCCTTACGCGAGGGCCATCCGCAGCTGTTGCCGGTGCACCTGTTGAAGGTGCTCCTGGACGACCAGCAGGGCTTCGCGATGCAGCTCATCCGCGCCGCCGGCGGGGACGCCCAGCTGGCGCAGTCCCAGGTCGAGCACGCCGTCGCCAAGCTGCCGCAGGTCTCGGGTGGCGGGGCCTCCGGCCCGTCGCTCTCCCCCGCCCTCGCCCGCGTCTTCTCCCAGGCCGAGCAGGCCGCCCAGAAGGCCGGCGACCAGTACGTCACGGTCGAGCGCATGCTGCAGGCGCTCACCCTCGGCGACGACCACGACGCCGCCAAGATCCTCAAATCCGCGGGCGTCACGCCGCAAAACCTCGAGCAGGCCATCGCCGAGGTCAGGAAGGGCAAGACCGCCGACAGCGCCGGTGCCGAGGAGAGCTATCAGGCGCTCGAGAAATACACCCGCGACTTCACCGCGGCGGCGCGCGACGGCAAGCTCGACCCGGTCATCGGCCGCGACGAGGAGATCCGCCGCGTCGTCCAGGTGCTCTCGCGGCGCACGAAGAACAATCCCGTGCTCATCGGCGAGCCCGGCGTCGGCAAGACCGCGATCGCCGAGGGCCTGGCGCTCCGGATCGTCAACGGCGACGTTCCCGAGAGCTTGCGCGACCGCAAGCTCCTGGCGCTCGACCTCGGCGCCTTGATCGCCGGCTCGAAGTACCGCGGCGAGTTCGAAGAGCGCTTGAAGGCGCTCTTGCAGGAGATCGCCCACGCCGAGGGCGAGATCGTGCTGTTCATCGACGAGCTCCACACGCTCGTGGGCGCCGGCAAGGCCGACGGTGCCATGGACGCCTCCAACATGCTCAAGCCCGCGCTCGCCCGCGGTGAGCTTCACTGCATCGGCGCCACCACGCTCGACGAGTACAGAAAGCACGTCGAGAAGGACGCGGCGCTCGCGCGGCGCTTTCAGCCCGTCTTCGTCTCCCAGCCCAACGTCGAGGACACCGTCTCGATCCTGCGCGGGCTCAAGGAGAAGTACGAGGTCCACCACGGCGTCCGCATCGCCGACGGCGCCATCGTCGCCGCGGCGACGCTCTCGGACCGCTACATCACCGACCGCTTTTTGCCCGACAAGGCGATTGACCTGGTCGACGAGGCCGCCGCGCGCAAGCGCATGGCGATCGACAGCAAGCCCGAGGAGCTCGACGAGCTCGACCGCCGCATCCTGCAGCTGCAGATCGAGCGCGAGGCGCTGAAGAAGGAGAGCGACGCGGCGTCGAAGGCGCGGCTCGAGCGGCTGGAGCACGAGCTCTCCGAGCTCGAGCAGGAGAGTGCCGAGAAGACCGCCGCCTGGCAGGCCGACAAGACCCGCCTCGCCTCCGTCCAGGAGCTCAAGGAGGAGCTCGACAAGGCCAGGAACGCGCTCGCCCAGGCCCAGCGCCAGGGCGATCTCGGCAAGGCCGGCGAGCTCGCCTACGGCACCATTCCGGAGCTGGAGCGCAAGCTGCGCCAGGCCGACGAGACCGAGGCGCAGTCGCTCGACGAGGAAGCGGTCGTCGCCGAGGACGTGGCGTCCATCGTCTCGCGCTGGACCGGCGTGCCGGTGGACAAGATGCTCGAGGGCGAGCGCGAGAAGCTGTTGCAGATGGAGGAACAGCTGCGCAGCCGCGTGGTCGGCCAGGAGCCGGCGCTGGAGGCGGTCTCGACCGCGGTGCGCCGCGCCCGCGCCGGCCTGCAGGAGGCCCACCGCCCGATCGGGTCGTTCCTCTTCCTCGGCCCCACCGGCGTCGGCAAGACCGAGCTCACCAAGTCGCTCGCCGACTTCCTGTTCGACGACGAGCAGGCGCTGCAGCGCATCGACATGTCGGAGTACATGGAGAAGCACTCGGTCGCCCGGCTGATCGGCGCGCCCCCGGGCTATGTCGGCTACGACGAGGGCGGGGCCTTGACCGAGGCGGTGCGCCGGCGGCCCTACCAGGTCGTGCTGTTCGACGAGATCGAGAAGGCGCACCCGGACGTCTTCAACGTCCTGTTGCAGGTCCTGGACGACGGCCGGCTCACCGACGGCCAGGGCCGCACCGTCGACTTCTCCAACACGCTGATCGTGATGACCTCGAACCTCGGCTCGGAGTACCTCGCCGCGCTGCCCGAGGGCGCACGTGCCGAAGAGGCCCGCGATCAGGTGATGGAGGTCGTGCGCGCCAGCTTCCGCCCGGAGTTCCTCAACCGGCTGGACGAGATCATCCTCTTCAACCGGCTGGGCAAGGAGGACATGACCGGCATCGTCGAGATCCAGCTCAAGCGCCTCCAGCGCCTGTTGGCGGGGCGCGAGATCGGCCTCGAGGTCACCGAGGGCGCCAAGGCGTGGCTCGCCGAGGCCGGCTACGACCCGGTCTACGGCGCGCGGCCCTTGAAGCGGTTGATCCAAAAGCGGGTGCAGGACCCGCTGGCCGAGCTGGTGCTGGCCGGCCGGCTGCCCGAGCGCGGCACCGCGGTGGTCGACCGCGGCGAGGACGGCCTCGTCGTCCAGCCCAAGGTCGAGGCCGCCGAGGCGGCCTGAGCCGAGCGGCGGGCGCCGCCCGCCCGCGGGCGGCCGGCCCCGTGCCGGCCGCTTTTTTTTTGCGCTGCACGCGCCGCCGTTGACCCCCGTCATGGACGGCGGTGCGCGGGCGCGGGAGGGTCCCGCCCTACTCTGCCGCGAGGTCGCCACCGTGCCCGCCGTACCCGTCGAGCTGAAGCACTTCGAGAACCTCGACCGGCTGCTCCACGCCTTTCAGGCCCGCGCCACCGCCGGCATCTCGACCACCGCGGTGGCCGCCGCCTGGAGCGACTGGTTCGCCCATCTGGCCAACGCCCCCGGCAAGCAGCTCGAGCTCGCCAACCAGGCCGCGGCCGACGCCCTGCAACTGGCGCTGTTCGCGCAGCGCGCCGCGTTCGACACCTCGGCCCGGCCCTTCCCCGAGCCGCGCCGCCACCGCTTCGACGACGAGCCCTGGCAGCAATGGCCGTTCGTGGTCTACGCCCAGAACTTCCTCGCCCTCGAACGCTTTTGGCAGACCGCCACCTGCGACGTCCGCGGCGCGACGCGCCAGCACCTCAACGTCGTCAACTTCATGATGAACCAACACCTCAACCGCTACTCGCCGATGAACACGCCGTGGGCGAACCCGGAGGTGATCGAGCACACCTTCGCCGAGGGTGGGGCCAACTTCGCGCGCGGGGCGGCGCTCTTCGCCGAGGACGTCGAGCGGCTGCTCGCCGGGCGGCCGGAGCCCGGCACCGAGGACTGGCGGGTCGGCGACAACCTGGCGATCACCCCCGGCCGCGTCGTCTACCGCAACGACCTGATCGAGCTCATCCAGTACGAGCCGACGACCGAGCAGGTCCGGGCCGAGCCGGTGCTGATCGTGCCGGCCTGGATCATGAAGTACTACATCCTCGACCTGCAGCCGGAGAACTCGCTGATCCGCCACCTGGTGGGCGAAGGCTTCACCGTCTTCGCGATCTCGTGGAAGAACCCGGACCGCGGCGACGCCGATCTCAGCCTCGGGGACTACCGCCGCGCCGGGGTCATGGCGGCGCTCGACATGGTCGAGCGGGTGGTGCCGGATCGCAAGATCCACGGCTGCGGCTACTGTCTCGGCGGCACCCTTCTGGCCATCGCCGCCGCCGCCATGGCCCGCGACGGCGACCACCGCCTGCAGTCGATCACGCTTTTGGCCGGCCAGACCGACTTCTCCGAGGCCGGCGAGCTCATGGTCTTCATCGACGAGAGCGAGCTCGCCTATCTCGAGGACATGATGTGGGACCAGGGCTATCTCGACAGCGCGCAGATGGCCGGGGCCTTTCAACTTCTGCGCAGCCATGAGCTGATCTGGTCGCGGATGGTGCGCGAGTACCTGCTGGGGCGGCGCTCGCCCGTCTCCGACATGATGGCCTGGAACGCCGACGGCACCCGCATGCCGGCCAAGATGCACACCCAGTACCTGCGCGACCTGTTCCTCGACAACCGGCTGTCGCGCGGGCGCTACGCGGTCGAGGGGCGGCCGGTGGCCTTGACCGACCTGCGCGCGCCGCTGTTCGCGGTCGGCACCGAGCGCGACCACATCGCGCCCTGGGTCTCGGTCTACAAGGTGCGGCTGTTGACCGTGGTCGACTTCACCTTCGCCCTCGCCTCGGGCGGCCACAACACCGGCATCGTCGCCGCCCCGGGCAACCCCAAGGCCAGCTACCGCGTCGGCCACGCCCCCGAGGACGCGCCCTACGTCCCGCCCGAGGCCTGGGCCGAGCAGGCCGAGCAGCGCGACGGCTCGTGGTGGCCGGCGTGGTTCGCCTGGCTGCACGAGCACAGCGGCGACTGGACCGCGCCGCCGGCGCTGGGCGCCGAAGGCTTTCCGCCGCTGGAGCCCGCCCCCGGCCGCTACGTCCGGATGCCCTGAGCCGCCGGGCGGCCGCCCGGCGGACCCCGCCATCCGACCGCAAGCCCCTGTCACCCCAGGACAAACCGCCGATCTGGCTTCGTTCGGCAACACCCGAGTCCCTGCACCCACACCCCCGCCATCGGCCGCACGCCGACATCCACTAGGATAGCAAACCTAGCGCTCCAGGACCACCGCCCCCAGATCGCGCCCCCCAACGCCGGCCGCCGCGGTGAAGGTTTGCGGACGGCGGCATGGCAAAAGGCGGCATGGCGGAAGGCGGGCGAAGCGGAGCGTGGCGCGCCCAGGTTCGCGCTCGTCGCGAGCCTCGTCGTCGATCACGTCACCCCCACGGGCGCCGTCCAGCGCCGCCGGCTCGGCCATCCGGGGCGCGCGGGTCCGCGCCGGGCGGTCGCCCGTCGGTGGCGAAGCACCGCCGTCGACGTCAGGTCGCGGCGAGCCGGGCCTCGCGGAACGACACCAGCCGGCGGGCCTCGTGGTCCCACAGCCGCAGGCGCAGCGAGCGCAGGCTGTCCTTCAAGGTGAGACGCCCGACCGCGCGCAGGGCGGGGTGATCGCGCAGCACCTCCGGCAGCCGGTAGAACGGGATCCGGCTCACCAGATGATGGACGTGGTGGACGCCGATATTGGCGGTGAACCAGCGCAGCACCGCCGGCAGGTCGTAGTGCGAGCTGCCGTGCAGCGCCGCGACCGGATGCTTCCAGTCCTCGGCCTCGTCCCAGCTCGTCGTCTCGAACTGGTGCTGGACGTAGAACAGCCAGACCCCGGCGGTGGCGGCGAGGACGACGACCGGCAGCTGGACCAGCAGGAGGGGCAACCAGCCGAACGCCCAGATCGCCGCCGCGCTCAGCCCGGCGATGCCGGCGTTGGTGGCCATCGTCCCGAACCAGGGGCCCCAGCCGGCGCGCATGCGGCCGGCGGGCAGACGGTTCTCGATGGCGAACAGGTAGAACGGCCCGAGGCCGAACAGCACCAAGGGGTGCCGGTAGAGGCGGTAGCCCAGCCGGCCCCAGAAGCCGCGGGCGCGATACTCGGCGACCGTCAGCGTGGTGATCTCGCCGAGGTCGCGGCGGCCGAGATTGCCGGAGCCGGCGTGGTGCTCGGCGTGACAGCGCCGCCAGTGGTCGTAGGGCGTCAGGGTGAGCACGCCCAGCACCCGGCCCACCGCGTCGTTGCGCCGGCGGCGACGCAGAAACGCGCCGTGGCCGCAGTCGTGCTGGATGATGAACAGCCGGACCATGAGGCCGGCGGTCGGCACCGCCAGCACGAGCGTGAGGACGTAGGAATACTGCAGGCTGGCCAGCATCGTGAACCAGAGCCCGATGAAGGGCAGGAGCGTGACGGCGAGCTCCGCGAGGCTGCGGCGCGGGCGCGGATCGCGGTAGGCGGCGAGCACGCGCCCCCAGTCGCGGGCTTGGGCTTCGATCGTCTTGGCCTCGGTGGCGGCGGCCGGTGTTCGGTGCATCGGGTCTCCAAGGCGTCGCCGGGCGCGGCCGGCGGCGTGCAACGCGGATCGAGCCGGACGATTAGCGAGGCGTGCAAGCGCGCACACTAACCCGGATCAGCCGTGCGGCCGGCCTCGTCGCGGGGCCGCCGGCGCGGTATCATCCATCGTTCGCGAGGTTCAGGCGAAGGAGCATGGCCTCGATGATCCGGGCGACGGCCTCGTGCGGTTGCGCGTCCACGCCGGCGGCGGCGGCCTGGCGGTGGGTGACGGCGGCGTCGGCGAGAATCCCACGGGCCTCACCGGCGTCGATGACCTCGGTCTCGCGCAGGGCGAGGAGGAGCGATTCGCAGATCGCCAGCGCGGCGCGGCCGGAAGGGTCGATCGATCGGGTCATCGTGAGCGCCTCGGGCCGGCTGGGGCGGTGGAGAAGGCTCGGACGTCGCGCGCGGGCCGGTGACCGCCACGGACGCGGCGTGCGAGACCGCAGCCTGGACGCGCGGGGCGGGCGCGGGGCTGATCTCGGGCAGCTTCGGCGATGAGCCCGACCCCGGCGTCGTCCGCCGCGCCGTCGGCGCTCACCCGCAAGCTGGCCGTCTTCACGACCCTGACGCGGGCGGAAGAGGCGCGGCTCGAACGGCTGCAGGCGCAACGGCGACGTCACCCCGCGCGGACCGAACTGCTCCACGAGGCGCAGGGCGATCACGCCGCCTTCGTGCTGCAGGACGGCTGGGCCATGTCCTACAAGCTGCTCGCCGACGGCGGCCGGCAGGTGGTCGACTTCCAGGTGCCCGGCGACTTCCTCGGTCTGCGCAGCCTGCTCCTGCGCACCTCCGACCACAACGTGGCGGCGGTCACCGACATCGTCGTCGCGGAGGTGCCGCCGCGCGAGCTGCGCGAGCTCGTCGAGACCGAGCCGCGCCTCGCCATGGCGTTGCTGTGGGCGGCGTCGCGGGACGAGGCGATGGTCGTCGAGCATCTGGTCGGCATCGGCCGGCGCAGCCCGATGGTGCGCACCGCGCATCAGGTCCTGGAGCTCCACCAGCGGCTGCGTCTGGTCGGCCTCGCCGACGACGGCAGCTTCGCCTGCCCGTTGAACCAGTACGTCCTGGCCGACGCGCTCGGGCTCACGGCCATCCATCTCAACCGCACGCTGCGCCAGTTGCGCGAGCGCGGGCTGATGACCTTCCGCAAGGGCCGGGTCGAGATCCACGACGCGCCGGCGATGATGGCGCTCGCCGGCTTCGAGGACGCCTACCTCGATCAACGGGCGCCGCGCCCGAGCTGATTTCGCTGGCCGGTTCGATTGTTCGACGGCGCATTCACGTTTCGTGTTAGGTTGCGTGCAGGTCGAGCCGTCACACCGGCGCGACGGTATCGGGGCGGTCGGTGGGATCGCCCTCGGGGATCGGCACCGACGCCGGTTCGAGCTCACGCCTCTGCGGCGCCGCGACGGCGTCCACGGCGAGGCTGGGCGGTACGCGCGACCCACGCGAGACGCGACGACACGCCCGGCCGGCACCAGGCGGTGCGGCCGGCCAACCCCGGAGATGTATCGAACATGATGGCGACGATGGGAACCGAGACCGGCACCTGCGGTCTCCTGCAGGACTTCATCCGTGTCCAGATCGATGCGGTCGCCGCCTGCCGTACGGCCGTGCCCCACCTCGCCGGCGCCGACGAGCGCGCGATCGTGGTGGACCTGTGCGGCGAGCACGAGGACCAGCTCCGCCACCTTCGCCGCATCGCGTGCGACGACGGGGTCGAACCCCCCGAGAGCGGCACGGCCTACGAGGCCCGCACCGTGGGCGGGATCCGCAAGGCGGCGGCCGTCGAAGGCGATGGCGCCGTCCTCGAAGCGCTGTCGCGGCTCGAGGTGGCGGTGGTCGCGGATTACCAGCGGGTCTTGCGCAACACCGCGCTCTCACCGCTGACGCGGCCGGTCTTCGAGCGGGCGCTCTCGGAACTGCGGCGCCATCGGCGCGTCCTCGGCCGGGCGGCGCGGCTCGCCCCCCGGGCCGGCCGCTGATCCCCGTCCCCGCCGGGTGCGTTGATGATCGAGAGCAGCTCGCCACCCACCGCCAGGCGTAATCTGGGGCGTCGACGTCGCGGGCATCCTGCCCGGTCGTGAAAGGGTCCGGCGCCCGCCGTCGGGCCCCCGAGGAGAACGCATGCGACGGTTGCCTCCCGCCCGGTCGATCGGGCTCCTGCTCGTGCTCGCCGGCCTCGGGTTCGGCGCGCTATCCGATGCCACCGCGCAAGTCCGCAAGCCCGAGGTCCCCGACGACGCGCAACTCACGCGTTACGGCGGCTGGGAATGCGATCTCGGCTTCCGCGAGGCGGACGGCGCGTGCGTCGCCGTCACGGTCCCCGCCGACGCCTACGCCGTCGACGCCGCCTACGGCCGGGGCTGGGCGTGCGAACGCGGCTATCGGGCGGTCGACGCCGCGTGCGTCGCGATCCCGGTGCCCGCGAACGCCTATCTCGCCACCTCCGGGGTGGATTGGCATTGCGCGCGCGGCTTTCGCCGCGACCGCGACGCGTGCGTCGCCGTCGTGGTGCCGCCGAACGCCTATCTCGATCGCGAGGATTATCGCCGCGGCTGGCGCTGTGAGCGCGGCTACCGGCCGGAAGGTGGCGCGTGCGCCGCGGTCCGCGTGCCGGACAACGCCTTCTTCGACGACGCCAGCTACGGTCCCGGCTGGCGCTGCGAGCGGGGCTACCGGGCGGTGGCGGACGCGTGCGTCGCCATCACGGTCCCCGACGACGCCCATCTCGACGACGACGCCCACGGTCCCGGCTGGCGCTGCGACCGGGGGTTTCGCGCCGAGGCCGGGGCGTGCGTCGCGATCGTCCTGCCCGTCCGGGCGCATCTCGACTACTCGGGCAACGACTGGACCTGCGCGCCGCCCTTCCGCCGACGCGACGACGGCTGCGTCCGACGCTGACGTGCCCGCGCCGCGGGCGCCCACCCCGAAACCGATGATCGGCCGGACCCCGACCGGCGAGGAGAGCGAGATGCCCGGCCACGTCATCGACGTGGACGACCACCGCGCGGCCGCCGGCCGCCTCGCCACGGCACTCCGACAGCTTCGCCACACCGGCGCGTCCGACGTGCCCGTCGCCGAGCCGGCGTGGCTCGACGACCGCCAAGCGTGGCTGTTGAACGCCGCGCGGCCGGAGACGTGGACGGACGCCGTGGCGAGCGTGCGTGAGCTCCTGCGGTTGGTGGCGTCGACGCCGGTCGGGGACGAATGGCGGGTGAGCGCGGCGCTCGAGCGCACGGTCACCGACCGGTTGCGTCTGTCCGAACGCGATCGGCCACGGCCGTGAACCCGCCCGGCGACGATCGCACCGAACCGGCTCGCGACGTGGCGAAGGCGCGCGCGTGTCCGTGCTGCGGCGAGGTCTTCGCGAGCGCCTGGTCGGGCGAGCGGATCTGTCGGCCGTGCAAGCGCAAGAGCGTCTGGCGCCGGGGCACGGCGCCGTCGCACCGGCTCGATCGGGTCGAGCGCTGAGGCGTTACGTCGCCGGGGCGTCGAGGACGACGTCGCCGCGGGCGAACGCCGCGTCCATGTCGCCGGGCGCCAGGACCCAACTGCGGACCGCCCCGCCGCCCCCGCTGCGCTGCCGCGGCGGGATCCGCTCGAGAATCCGGCGATAGACGGGGGCGTGCTTGCTCGCCGGCGGCCCCTCGTCGGCTTCGACGAAGTAGCGCCCGGGCGGCAGGGTGCGGTCGTAGCCGGCGAGGCGAAGCGCCGCGCTGAGGGTCAGGGGGCGGGTTCGAAGGCGTGCCATCGGCGGCAACTCCAGCGGACGACCCCGGCCCGCGGCGGGCAGCGACCAAGCGTAGCGTGGCGCGAGGCTAGCGGATGTCGCGCCCGCCGGGGCTGATCAGGATCAGGCGCGGCGCCGATCTCGGGGTGCAGCGCTAGAGCGAGATCGGCCGGTGCGCGTCAGGGGGGTGAGCGGTGCGATGGTGGGAAGGGCCGGTTCCGCCGGGCGGCGGCGACGGCTCCTCCTTTCGGGTCTTCGACCTTTGACCCGGGTCATGGCGCCGCCGCCGTGGCGGGCGTAGACATCACGAAAATCCTATCCTGGAGGACGGACCATGCAGGTGGCCGACGTCATGACCCGCAAGGTCGAGACCGTATCGCCGTCCACGCCGGTCCACGAGATCGTCGCCAAGCTCATCCAGCACCGGATCAGCGCGGTCCCGGTGGTCGACGGCCAGGGCCTGCTCGTCGGCATCGTGAGCGAGGCCGATCTCCTCCACCGCAAGGAGAGCGGCACCGAGATCCGCCGGCCCTGGTGGCTGGATCTGTTCTCCGACCCGGACGCCCGCGCCGAGGCCTTCTTGAAGGCCCACGGCCGCACCGCCGAGGAGGTCATGACGCGGTCGCTGGAGGTGGTCGACGAGGACACCCCGCTGGACGTCGCCGCCAAGCTCATGGACGAGCGTCACGTCCGCCGCCTGCCGGTGATCAAGGAGGGCCGCGTCGTCGGCATCGTCGCCCGCGCCGATCTGATCCGCTCGCTCGCCAAGCGCACCGAGCCGGCGGCCGGCGCCACCCACGACGACCTCGCCATCAAGGACGAGATCGAAAAGAACGCCAAGACCGCCGGGCTGACCGCCACCGGGATGGTGACCGTGGTCGTCCACGACGGCGTCGTCCATCTCTGGGGCGTCGCCGAGACCGCCAAGGAGCGCAAGGCGCTGGAGGTCGCCGCCGCCGAGGTCGACGGCGTGCGCTCGGTCGACAACCGCCTGGCGGTGCGGGAGGCCTACCCCGAGGCCTTTTGAGATGCTGCCCCGCGTCTTCGCGCTCGAGCCCGGCCGCGGCTTCGCCGAGCGCGTCGCCGCGGCGCTCGGGGTCGACCGCGACCCGGTCGAGGAACGCGTCTTCGAGGACGGCGAGGTCAAGATCCGCGCGCTGGTCAACGTCCGCGGCGCCGACGCCGTGGTCGTCCAGAGCCTCGACGGCGGCCCGGCGGGCGCCGCCCACGACCGCCTGCTGCGGGTGATGTTCCTGATCGGGTCGTTGAAGGACGCCGGGGCGCGCCGCGTCGTCGGGGTCTTTCCCTATCTCGCCTACGCCAGGAAGGACCGCCGCACCAAGCCGCAGGACCCGCTCAGCCTGCGCTACCTCGCCCAGATGCTGGAGGCCGTCGGGCTCGACGCCGTCCTGGCGCTGGAGGTCCACGACCTGCCGGCCTTCGAGAACGCGTTTCGCATCCCGTCGGTCCCGCTCGACACCCGCCGCCTGTTCCTCGACCGGGCGCGCGAACTGGTCGGCGGCCGCCCGCTCGTCGTGGTCTCGCCCGATCCGGGCGGCATCAAGCGCGCCCAGCTCTTCGCCGAGATGCTGGAGGCCGAGGGCGTCGCGAGCCGCGGCCTCGCCGTCGTCGAAAAGCGCCGCAGCGCCGGGGTGGTGAGCGGCGAGATGGTGGTGGGCGAGGTCAAGGGCGCGACCCCCCTGATCGTCGACGACCTCACCAGCTCCGGCGGCACGCTGGCGCGCTCGGCCGCGGCGCTGGTGGAGGCCGGCGCCGAGCGGCCGCTGGTGGCGGTCGCCCACGGCGTCTTCAACGACGAAGCCGAAGCCAAGCTGGCCGCGGCCCCGATCGCGCGGCTGCTGGTCACCGACAGCATCGACCCGCCGCGGCTCACCGCCGACGACCTGGCGGTGCTGGAGACCGTCTCCTGCGCCGAGCTGATCGCCGAGGCGATCCGCCGGGTGCTCGCCGGCGGCTCGATCGACGCGCTCCTGGGCGACTGAGCGGGCCCGCCCTCAGCCGAGCGCCACCGTCCGCGGGACCCCCGCTTCGAGCTCCACGCGCCGCTCGCCGACCCGGACGGTGCACGGCGGCCCCTCGACCAGGCGCAGATTCACCCGCGGCGGCTCGCGATGGGCTTCGACCGCGACGCGCCGGCCGCGCCAGCGCGCGTGAAAGACGACGCGCTCCCACGCCGCGGGCAGGTTGGGTCGGATCGCGAGCCCCTCGGCGTCGATCCGCAACCCGCCCATCCCCAGCACCGCCGCCTGCCACAGCGCCCCCTGCGCGGCGATGCGGATGCCGCCGGCGCTCGCCGCCAGGGTCTCGGAGAGGTCGGTGGCGGCGGTGGCGTGGAAGTAGGAATGGGCCATGGCGACGTCGCCGAGCCGCGCCGCGACCACCGCGTGGAGGCCCCGGCTGAGCGAGCTGCCGTGGCCGCAGCGGGGTTCGTAATAGGCGAAGTTGGCGCGGTGCACCGCGGCCTCGAAGCGCTCGGGCAACAGCGCCAACAGCGCCACCACGTCGGCCTGCTTGAGGATCTGCGAGGCCTGGGTGCGCGCGCGCCCGAGCACCACGTCGGCCGGCGCGTCCCGGCCGGCGAAGTCGGCGCGCGGCACGTCCTCCAGGCCGAAATAGCCCTGGAACTGCTCGAACAGCCCGCTCGCCGGATCGAAGCCGGTGACGAGGCCGGAGTCCACCGCGCGCCATTCGGCCAACTCGGCGCGGCCGAGCCCGAGGGCCCGCTCCAGCCGGCGCCGGGTCCGCGGTCGGTGCGTCGCGAGCCAGTCGGCGACCTCGACGCCGCGGGCCAGATTCCAGGCCGCCATCACGTTGGTGTAGGCGTTGTCGTCGATGGTCTCGTGGTACTCGTCGGGTCCGATCACCCGGCGGATGTGAAAGCGGCCGTCGTCTTCGCGGACGGCGCGGCTCGCCCAGAAGCGCGCGGTCTCGAGCACGATCTCGGCGCCGGCCTCTTCCATGAAACCGTCGTCGCCGGTGGCCTCCCAGTACTTCCAGACCGCGTAGGCGACGTCGGCGCTGATGTGCTGCTCCTCCAGCCCGCACAGGATCTTGAGCGAGCGGCCGGCGGGGTCGACGATCTCCTCGGGCGTGGCCTCGTCGCCGGTCTCGGCGGATTCCCAGGCGTAGAGCGCCCCCTCGTAGCCCAGCCGGGCGGCCTTGCGGCGGGCGCCGTCGAGGGTGTGGAAGCGGTACATCAAGAGCGCGCGCGCCGCCTCCGGCCAGGTCAGGGTGTAGAACGGCAGCAGGTAGATCTCGGTGTCCCAGAAGACGTGGCCGAGATAGGCGTCGCCGGTGAGCGCGCGCGCCCCGATCGAGACGGTGTCGTCGTCGGGATCGGCGGCGCTGTTGAGCTGGTAGACCGCGAAGCGCAGCGCCCGCTCGGCGGCCTCGTCGCCGTCGATGCGGACGTCGCTCGCCTCCCAGCGCGCCCCCCAGGCGGCCGCGTGCGCCTCCAGCACGCCCCGCCAGGGCTGGGTCCGGCGCCGGTCCAGCGCGGCGCGGGCGCGCGCCGCGGTGGCGTCGGCGGTCTCGACCTCGCCGCGGGCGAGGGCGACCAGGCGGGTGAAGATCGCCGGCTCGCCCGGCACCAGCCGCCACGCCCAGCGCCGGCGCAGGGGCTCGATCGACGCCGGCGCCACCTCGGTGTGGTCGCGCCGGACCCGGGCGTCGTGGGCGACGGCCACCGTCTTGCCCGAGAGCGCGGTGCGCCAGAGCGCGACGTCGGGCTCGAGCCGCATCGGCTCCAGGCCCGAGCCCGCGCTCTCCAACAGCGCCTCCAGGGTGATCTCGCAGGGGCGGCCGTCGACGGTGAGCTCGATCACCTGCAGGCCGAGGGCGCGCTCGGCGAGCGACACCAGCCGCAGCGCGCGCAGCCGGATGGTGCGGCCGTCCGGATCGCGGTGGTGCCAGCGCGTGACCAAAAGGCCGCGCTCGAGGTCGAGGGTACGGCGGTGGTGCAGCAGCTCGCCGGTGCGCAGCATCACCGGCTGACCGTCCATCGCGAGCTGCACCCTGAGCCAGTCCGGTCCGGGCACCAGCGCCGGCACCGGCGGGATGGTGTTGGGGGTGTCGAACAGGCCGGCGACGTAGGTCCGCGGCCAGGACGCCCAGTTGAGGCCGTGCAACCAGGACACCCAGACGGGCCCGCGGCTCACCGAGCGCGCGCCGCGCACGCCCAAAAAGCCGTTGGCGACGGTGAAGCGGGCCTCGACCCCGGCCTCGCGACGGGGGTCGTAGCCCTCTTCGTGGAGCGCCCAGGTGGGATGCTCGGGCTGGGTCAAGCCGTCGTCGACCCAGTCGCGCAGGTCGTCCGCGACCGCCATCGCGCGCCCCCTCAGCTCGCGAGACGCGCCGACGGTCGGCGCCGCGCGCCGGCCGTCGCGACGCCGTGGCGTCCGTTGGTCATGTCGTCAGCCTCCCCTACCCACCCCGCCGATCACGCCCGGCGCTCGACCCCGACGCGACCCAATAAAGCGCGCGCCGCGCCGGACGCGCACATGGCATAAAGTCGAGAGCGGGGCCGCGGCGCGGGATCAGGCCGGGCGGCGACCGCGACCGCTGCGGGCGAGCGCGTCGGCGGCCACCACCGCCGAGGGCGTGGGCGCGGCCGGAGCCGGCGTCGGCCGGGGCCGCAACTCGGGCGGGACGGCGATGCGCGACCTCTCGTGTTCCGCCAACAGGCGCTCGTAGAGCCGGACATAGGACTGCGCCATCGCTTCGGCGGAGAAGCGCAGCTCGAAGGTCGCGCGGACGCGCCGGCGATCGAGCTCGTCGAGCCGGGCGACGGCGCGGATCGCCTCGTCGACGTCGTCGACGATGAAGCCGGTGACCCCGTCGTCGACGACTTCCGGCACCGAGCCGCAGCGAAAGGCCACGACCGGCGTGCCGCAGGCCATGGCCTCGATCATCACCAGCCCGAAGGGCTCGGGCCAGTCGATCGGGAACAAGAGCGCCCGGGCGCCCCCGAGAAAGGCCGGCTTGTCGGCGTCGCCGATCTCGCCGACGAACTCGACCAGGGGATGCCCCAGGAGCGGCGCGATGCACTCGCGGAAATAGGCCTCGTCGGCCTTGTCGACCTTGGCGGCGATCTTGAGCGGCAGGCCGGCGCGGGTGGCGATCTCGATCGCCCGATCGGGTCGCTTCTCCGGGGAGATACGGCCCAAGAAGGCCAGGTAGCCCTCCTCCGGTTCGGCCTTGAACGGCAGCAGATCGGCGGGCAGACCGTGGTGCACGGTGCCGACGAAGTTGGCGAAGCGCAGCGGCTCGCGCTGGTGGTCGGAGATCGAGACCAGGGGAAAGGTCATGAAGCGGGCGTAGAACGGCACGAGATCCGCGAGGTCGAGGCGGCCGTGCAGGGTCGTGACGGTGCGGGTCGCCAGGTGCCGGAAGACCGGCATCTGCATGCAGTCGGTGTGGAAATGCAGGATGTCGAACTCGTCCTCCCGCGCCAGCACCTCCTCCAGCATCACCAGATGGGCCGGCAGGTCGCAGCCGCCCTCGGGGTCGAGCCTGAGCGCCCGCGCCCGGGCGGGCGTGAGGTGGGCGCGGCTGTGGCTGTCACCGCTGGCGAACAGGGTGACGGCGTGGCCGAGATCGGTGAGCGCGTCGGCCAGATGAGCGACCACGCGCTCGGTGCCGCCGTAGAGCCGCGGCGGCACGGACTCGTAGAGCGGCGCGATTTGCGCAATCCGCATCAGTTCCTCCGCAGAAGTGAACCCGAAAACAGGATTGCCCAGCACGCGTCAGTCGAACCGGGGTCGTCGCACTGAACAGGGCAGCGGGCAGACCTGTATAGGGCTGCGACGCCCGGTCGCGCAAGCGCTATACTGCAGTGCACACGGCTGTGGTGCGGCACGGCCGACCCACCGTGGGACATCGGGCCGGGCGGCGCGCGCTCGCCGGGCGCGTCGACGACCGCGGCGGTCGGCGGCGAGGTGGTCGGCGGCGAGGTGGTCGGCGGGGCGGTCTCAGCCGCCGGCGACCAACCGCGGCGCCTCGACCAGATAGGCCCGCGGGTCGACGACCCGGCTGCCGACGCGCATCTCGAAGTAGAGCTGGGGGTCGGCGACCCCGCCGGTGGCGCCGATCAGGCCGAGCTGCTGGCCGCGCCTCACGACGTCGCCGACCGCCACGTCGAGACGCTCGGCGTGACCGTAGGCGGTGGTGTAATCGCCGTCGTGACGGACCACGACCATCCGGCCGTAAGCTTCCAGATCGTCGCCGGCGAAGACGACGACGCCGTTCTCGGCGGCGACGAAGGCCTCGCCCGTGGCCGCCTCGATGGCGAGTGCTCCCTCCTCGCCGACCTCGGTGACCCGCACGCCCTCGCCCGCCGCCGGCACCGGCCACAAGAACCCGACGCCGCTGAGGGCCGGCGGCGGCAGCGCGGCGTCGGCCTCGGCACCCGGCGTCGCCGCGGCGGCGACCGGCTCCTCCGCCGCGGGGGCCGGGGCCGTCGGTTCGGGCGTCGTCGCCGGCGCGCCGGTGGTCGCGCGGGCGCGCGGCGCCGACCGATCGGTGGTGGGGGCGGACGGTTCCGCGGCGGCGACGACGGGCGCATCCCGGCCCGGCGTGGTCGTCGCCGCCGGCGCGCTCGAGGTCGTCCGCAACGGCGGCAACGGCTTGGGTTCCAGCTCCGGCGCAGCCGGGGCGGCGGCGGTCCCCGGCGAGCCGCTCGGTGGCGTCGGCCGCGGGCCGGTGGTGACCGGCGCGTCGGTGACCTGGGCGTCGGTGACCTCGGCGTCGGCCGCCGGCGCGCCGTCGCCGGCGCCTGCCGCCCGCTCGCCGTACAGACCGCGCCGCGCCTCCTCCCAAGACCCGCCGCCACCGGGCGGCAGCGGCTGGTAGTTGGTGCACCCGGCGACCCCGACGAGACCGATCAAGGTCAGCGCCATCACCCGCATCACCGCCTCCGTAACTGGTGATCGAGATGATGCCGGGATCGCTTCGACCTGGCAAGCGGCGATCACGACTTCATTTTACTCGGACCGTTTCGACAAAATCGGCAGTCGAAGGGGAGACGGGCGAAATATCCACGGCCGCACCGGCGCTCGCCGGCGGCGACCGCCAACATTCGAGCAAGACTTGCGAAAACTATTCCAAGATGCTGACCAGCCTCGCCAATTCGGCGTGGTGGGTCATGTCGAGATGGATGGGCGTGACGGCGATGAAGCCGCGCCGCACGGCGCCGCGGTCGGTGCCCGCGTCGGCGCCGTCGTCGTGCTTGAGCCCGCCGATCCAGACATAGGGCTCGCCGCGCGGATCGACCCGCTCGATGATGTGGTCGCCGAGCTTGGCCCGCCCCTGGCGCACGACCTGCAACCCCTGCACCGCGTTCGCCACCCGGTCGGGGAAGTTGACGTTCATCAACACCCCCTTGGGCCAGCCGGCGGCGCGCAGCTTGCGCACCACCGCCGGGGTGTGCCGTTCCGCCGCCGCCCATTTGACCGGATGGCCGCCTCGGAAACACTGGCTCATGGCGATCGCCGGCACGTCCAGGAGCGTCGCTTCCATCGCCGCGGCGACGGTGCCGGAATAGGTCACGTCCTCGCCCAGATTGCCGCCGCGATTGACCCCGGAGAGGACCAGGTCGACCGGGCCGGGCACGAGCCACTGCAGCGCCAACAGCACGCAGTCGGTGGGCGTGCCGTCGACGGCGTAGCGCCGGTCGCTGACCTCGTGGCAGCGCAGCGGCCGCTTGATGGTGAGCGAGTGCCCGGCGCCGGAATGGTTGACCTCCGGCGCCACGGTCCAGACCTCGTGCGCCAGCCCGGCCGCGACGTGCTCCAGGACCTTGAGCCCGGGGGCATGGATCCCGTCGTCGTTGGTGACCAGGACGCGATCGAGGATCTTGGCCTCACTCATGCGGCACCAGGCGCGCGACGCCGTCGAGATGGGGCCGCAGCGCCGCCGGCACGCGGACGGCACCGTCCGCTTCTTGATGGTTCTCGAGGATCGCGACCGCGGCGCGGCCGACCGCCACCCCCGAGCCGTTGAGGCTGTGCACGAAGCGGGTGTCGCGGCCGCCGGCGGGGCGGTAGCGCGCGTTCATCCGCCGCGCCTGAAAATCGCCGCAGTTCGAGCAGCTCGAGATCTCGCGATAGGCGTTCTGCCCCGGCAACCAGACCTCCAGGTCGTAGGTCTTGGTCGCGGCGAAGCCGAGATCGCCGGCGCACAGGCTCACCACCCGGTAGGGCAGCTCCAGGCGCTCCAGGATCTCCGCGGCGCAGGCGGTCATGCGCTCGTGCTCCTCGGCGGACCGTTCGGGGACGGTCAGGCTCACCAGCTCGACCTTGTCGAACTGGTGCATGCGGATCATGCCGCGGGTGTCGCGCCCGGCCGAGCCGGCCTCGGAGCGAAAGCACGGCGTCAGCGCGGTGTAGCGCAGCGGCAGCGCGTCGGCGTCGACGATGCGCTCCGCCGCCAGGTTGGTGAGCGGCACCTCGGCGGTCGGGATCAGCCAGTGGCCGGTGGTGGTCTGGAACAGGTCGTCGGCGAATTTCGGGAGCTGGCCGGTACCGAACACCGCCTCGTCGCGGACCAGGAGTGGCACACGGGCCTCGGTGTAGCCGTGGGCGCGCGTCTGCACGTCGAGCATGAAGGCGCCGAGGGCGCGCTCCAGCCGCGCCATCTGGCCCGTGGCGACGGCGAAGCGGGCGCCGGACATCTGCGCCGCACGGTCGAAGTCGAGGCCGAGCCGCTCGCCCAGATCGACGTGGTCGCGGGCCGCGAAGTCGAACGCCGGGGGCGTGCCCCAACGCCGCAGCTCGACGTTGTCGGTCTCGTCGGCGCCGTCGGGGACGTCGTCGGCGACGGCGTTGGGCAGCCGCGCCAGCTCGGCTTCGAGCCGCTCCGCCAGCGCGCGCTCGCGCTCGCGCCCCGCCTGGATGTCGTCCTTGAGTTCGGCCACGCGCGCGATCGCCGCCGCGGCGTCGCCACCCTCGCGCTTGAGCCGGCCGATCTCCTTGGAGGCGGCGTTGCGCTCGGCTTCGCGGCGCTGCAGCGAGGTCTGAAGCGCACGCCGCTCGGCGTCCAGCTCCAACAGCCCGGCGGCGGCCGGCGCGGCGCCGCGGCGCGCCAGCCGGCGGTCGAACTCGGCCGGATCGTCGCGGATCAGCCTGATGTCGTGCACGGTGGCGAGGTTCCCGCGGTGACTGGGAGGCGGAACCTAGCGATCCCTCGGGTTCGCGGCAATCGGCCTCACTCGCCCGCCGTGCCGGGGTCGCCGTCGCCCTCCGCCGCGGCGTCGGCCTCGGCCTTGCGACGCTCGGCCATGCGCACGGCGACGATCGAGATCTCGTAGAGCAGCAGCACCGGCAGGCCGAGCCCGACCTGGCTGATGATGTCCGGCGGCGTCAGCACGGCGGCGACGACGAAGGTCAAGACGATGGCGTATTTGCGGTTGCGGGCGAGACCGTCGGCCGTCACCAGACCGACCCGGCCCATCAACGTCAGCGCCACCGGCAGCTGAAAACACAAGCCGAAGGCGAAGATGAGCTTCATGACGAGGTCGAGGTACTCGCTGACCCGCGCCTCCAGCTCGATCGGCAGCGTCCCCTGCCCCCCGGCACTCTCGAAGCTCAAGAAGAACTGCCAAGCCAGCGGAAAGATGAAATAGTACACCATCGCCCCGCCCAAAAAGAACAGGATGGGCGTCGCCACCAGGAACGGCAGGAACGCCTGCTTTTCCTGCCGGTAGAGCCCGGGGGCGATGAACAGATAGAGCTGCACGGCCACGAATGGAAAGGTGATGAAGAGACCGGCGAAGAACGCCACCTTGAGGTAGGTGAAGAACGCCTCGGTCAAGCCGGTGTAGATCATGCGGCGGCCGGTCTCGCCTTCGTAGATATCGGCGAGCGGCTGCATCAAAAAGCGATAGATCTCTTCGGCGAAGAAATAGGAGAGGAGAAAGCCGAGGAGGATGGCGCCGACCGAGTACATCAGCCGGTTGCGCAGCTCGATCAGATGATCGAGCAGCGGCATCTCGCGGTCGTCGATATCCTTGAGCACGATGAGCGACTCTCAGCGCTCCTCGGCGGCGCTCGACGCCGGCGCGGGCCGGCGCTCGCCGCCCTCGGTGCGCTCCGGCTCGGCGCCACCGACGGTTGCGGCGGTTTCCTCCCCCGGCCGCGGCTCGCCCGCCCGGGTGGTCTTCGACCGGCGCTCGCCGTCGACGTCGAACGCGGCGCCGAGCTCGCCGTCCGGGTCGACCTCGCGCTCGAACCGCTTGGCGAGCTGCGGGCGGCGCATCTCGCGCCCGGCCTCGTCGATCTGCTTCTTGACGTCGTCGAGTTCGGCCTCGCGCGCCATGTCCTCCAGCGAGCGCTGGAACTCGCGGGCGAGGGCGCGCGCCTTGCCCGTCCAGCGGCCGAGATCGCGCGCGAGCTTCGGCATCTCCTTGGGGCCCAGCACCAACAGGGCCACCAGGAGCACGATGCCCATTTCGGACCAGCCGAGATCGAACACGCGGTTCCCCCAGCGCCGGGACTCGCCCGGCTCAGCTCTTGACGGTCTCGTCCTCGCGGGCGCGCTCGGAAGCGCCCGCACCGGAACCGCCGTCGGCGTCGCGGCCGATCGACTTCGAGGTGGCGGCGTCGCCCTCGCCCTCGTCGTCGTCGCGCATCCCCTTGCGGAAGTTCTTCACCCCCGCGGCGACGTCGCCCATGACCTTCGGCAGCTTACCCGCGCCGAAGACGATGAGGACGATCAGCAGGATCAGCACCACCTGCCAGATGCCGATGCTCATGGTTCACTCCCCGGTCCTGGGACTCGGCACCCGGCCGAGCGCGCGGACCTTCGCAGAAAGGCTGCGCCCCCGCAACGGCCGCCGCGGTCAGGCGCTCTCGAAGACGAAGATGTGGTCACGATCGACCGCGAGCGCCACCTCCTCGCCCGGCAGCGGCGCCGTCCCCGGCGGCAGGTGGGCGGAGATGCGCCAGCCGTCGGCGAGCTCGAGCTCGGCGACGCAGGCCGGACCCAGGTCGCGGAAGGCGCGCACCGTGGCGCGGGCGTCGCCGCCCGCCGGTACCAGCCGCGCGGCGTCGGGCCGCACCACCACGTCGACCGCGGTGCCGTCGGGGAGGTCGGGCCGGGCGACCGTGCCCAGCGGCGTCGACACCCGGCCGCCCACCGCCCAGCCCTTGAACCGGCTGGCCTGGCCGAAGAACGAGCAGACGAACAGGTCGCTCGGGCGGGCGTAGATCTCCGCCGGCGTGCCGGACTGCACCAGCCGACCGGCGTGCATGACGTGCATGCGGTCGGCGACGCGGATGGCCTCGTCGGCGTCGTGGGTCACCAGCACCGTCGGCGTGCCGGTCTCGCGCAACAGCTCCAACACCAGCGTGCGCAGATCCTCGCGCAGATGGGTGTCGAGGTTGGAGAAGGCCTCGTCCAGCAGCATCAGGCACGGCCCCGGCGCCAGCGCCCGGGCCAGCGCCACCCGCTGCTGTTCGCCGCCGGAGAGCTGGTGGGGGTAGCGCTCGCCGTGAGCGGGCAGGCCGACCCGCGCCAGCCAGGCGTCGACCTGGGCGTCGCGCTCGCGCCGCGGCAGCCGGCCGAGGCCGAAGGCGACGTTGCGGCGGACGGTGAGGTGCGGGAAGAGCGCGTAGTCCTGAAACATCAAGCCGACCCGCCGGCGCTCGGCCGGGACGTGCCGCCCCGCCCCGGCGACGGGTCGACCGCAGATCTCGATATGGCCGGCCTGCACCGTCTCCAGCCCGGCGACCAGCCGGAGCGTGGTCGACTTGCCGCAGCCCGAGGGCCCCACCAGCGCGTGCACCTCGCCCGGCTCGACGCCGAAGCCGACGTCGCGCAGAACCTCCACCTCACCCAGGCGGTGGGTCAGACCGTCGACCTTCAGCGAGCCGTGCGTCGCCGGCTCGAAGCTCTCGAAGCTGTCCGCGAGTGCCGTCGCCATCGTTCCCCCCGTACGACCTCACAGCTATGGACGCGGCGCGGCGACGTCAAGTTCGCCCGAAATCGCCGCCGGGCACCGTGGATTTAGAAAAATTCCAAAGAGGCCGCACACTCAAGTCGCGTCGGGGTCGTCGACGCCTCCCGCCGCCGCCTCCTCGCTCGCCTGGTCTTGGGGCGGGGGCTCGGCGGGGGGGTCGAACAGGCCGGCGGCGGCCAGTTCTTCGACGCGCGGCAAGTCGTCGAGGCTGGCGAGGTCGAAATGATCGAGGAACCCCGTGGTCGTCACCCACGTCACCGGCCGGCCGGGGACCGGCTTGCGGCCGCGCGGGCGGACCCAGCCGGTCTCGACCAGCAGGTCGAGGGTGCCGCGGCTGACGCCGACGCCGCGGATCTGCTCGATCTCGGCGCGGGTGACCGGCTGGCGGTAGGCGATGATCGCCAGCGTCTCGAGCGCGGCCTGCGACAGCGTCTTCGGCTTGACCTGCAGGCGCTCCAGATAGGGCGCGACGTCCGGCGCCGTGCGCACCGCCCAGCGGCCGTCGTGGCACTCGATCTGGACGCCGCGGCCGGCGTAGTCGGTCGCCAGCGCGCGCAGGATCGCGCCGACCGGGACCGGGCCGGGCAGAAAGGCCCGGATCTCGTCTTCGCCGAGGGGCTCGGGGGCGGCGAACAACAGCGCCTCGCAGATCCGCCGCGCCTCCGCCTCGCTGGGCGCCGGCGCGGCGTCCTCGGTCCCGGCGGCGTCGTCCCGGCTCATCGCGGACGCAGCCACAGCGGCGCGAACGGCGCCTCCTGGCGCAGCTCGACCTCCGCGGTGCGGGCCAGTTCCAGCGCCGCGGCGAAGCCCGAGGCCCGCCCCGAGCGCGCCAGCCCCGCGGTCTTCAGCGCCGCCGGCAGGGCGTCGTCGAGCGCGCGCCAGTCGCGCGCCCCGGCCAACCCGGCGCGCAGACCGTCGCGCGCGACGTCCACGGCCACCAGTTCGGGGCGCTCGAAGGACAGGGTGTGGGTCTCGCCGCGCCGCACCACCGCGGCGTAGGCGCCGAGGAGCTCGGCCAGGCCGGTGGTGAAGCCGTCGACACGGGTGACCTTGAGGCCCTCGGGCCGGCCGCGCGGCAGCCGCGCGACGCCGAGCCGCGGGCGGCGGGCGAGCTCGACCACCGCACCGCGGATGGCCTCCAGGCGCTGCAGGCGCTGGGTCAGCGCCTCGGCCATGGCCTGGGCCTCCTCGGCCTCGGGCTCGCTCGGGGCGGGCAGCAACAACCGCGACTTGAGGTAGGCCAGCCAGGAGGCGGTGACGAGATAGTCGGCGGCGAGGTCGAGCCGGCGCGCCAGCGCCGCGTCGAGAAAGGCGAGGTACTGCTCGACCAGCGGCAGCACGGAGATCCGGGTCAGGTCCACCTGCTGCTTGCGGGCCAGGGTCAACAGCACGTCGAGCGGGCCCGAATAACCGTCGACGGCGACGATCAGCGCGTCGGGATCGGCCGGCTCGGCGGCGGGCGCGGGCGGGTCGACCGGCGCGCTCGGCTCGCTCACAGCATCGCCCCCCAGAGCTGGCCGGCGCTCCACGGGCTCAACGCGGCCACCAGCGCCACCACCGGGCGCAGCACGCCGAAGACGAAGGTCGCCAGCGGGCTCACCTCCATCCCCAGCTGGCGCGTCACCAGCGGCACCACGAACAGAAGGGCGAGCAGGATCACCAACCCGTAGCGCTCCAACCCCGCCCAGCGCCGCGCGAGCGCCGCCGGCAACACGCCGACGGCGATGCGACCGCCGTCCAGCGGCGGGATCGGGAACAGGTTGAAGACCCCGAGCACCAGGTTGATCAAGAGCGCGTTCAACAGGTTCTGCTGCAGCCACAGCCCGCCGTCGCCGCCGATCAGCGCCGGCACCACCAGGAGCCAGGCGCAGGCGAGCGCGAGCACGAAGTTCAGCGCCGGCCCGGCGGCGGCGACCAGCGCCATGTCGCGCCGCGGCCGACGCAAGCGCCCGGGCTGCACCGGCACCGGTTTGGCCCAGCCGAAGACGATCGGCGCGAACATCAACAACACGCCCGGTAGGAGCACGGTGCCGACGGGGTCGACGTGGCGCACCGGGTTCAACGACACCCGCCCGGCGCGGCGGGCGGTGTCGTCGCCGAGCCGATCGGCGGCCCAGCCGTGGGCGGCCTCGTGCAGGGTGATCGCGGTGATGATGGGCAACAGCCAGACCGAGAGCGCATGGCCGAGCGACGCGATGTCCAACGACGTCTCCTCGAAGCTCGCGCCTCAGCCGAGGCTGGTCGCGAGCGCTGCGTCCAGGACGCGCCGGTCGGCGACGTCCGCCGCGGCCTCGACCGCCTGCCGGCGGGCCGCCGCCACCCGCGCGAGCGCGGCGTCGCCGAGGGGCGGCGCCGCCGCCAACGCCCGCTCCAGGTCAGCGCGGATGCCGTTGCATTGCAAGGCCACGTCGTTGCCGGCGGCGAGCACGGCCGCGACGCGCTCGTCGACGCCGCCCGCGAGGGCGCCCATGTCGACGTCGTCGGAGACCAGCAGACCCTCCAGCCCGAGCCGACCGCGCACGGTCTCGCCGACCACCGTCGGCGAGCAGCTCGCCGGACGTCGCCGGTCGAGGGCGTCGTAGACCACGTGCGCGGTCATCGCCGCCGGCGCCGCGGCGAGCGCCCGAAACGGCCCGAAGTCCGCCGCCTCCAGCGTGGCGAGCGGGGCGTCGACGGTGGGCAGCGCACGGTGGGGGTCGACCCGGGCGCGGCCGTGGCCGGGGACGTGCTTGACGATCGGCACCACGCCGCCGGCGAGAAAGCCGGCGACGGCGGCGGCGCCGAGCTCGGCTACGAGGTCGGGATCGCCGGCGTAGGCGCGGTCGCCGATCGCGGCGTGGGTCTCGGCCAGCGCCAGATCGAGCACCGGCGCGCACACCCAGTCGATGCCGACCTCGCGCAGATCCAGGGCCATCCGGGTCGCGAGAATGCGGGCGGCTTCGACCCCGGCGGCGCGGTCGCGCTCGGCGAGCGCGCCGACGCGCCGCGCCGGCGGCCAGGCCGGCCAGTGCGGCGACCCCAGCCGCTGGACGCGACCGCCCTCCTGATCGACCAGGATAGGGGCGTCGTCGCGGCCGAGGGCGGCGCGCACCGCCGCGGTGAGGCGGGCGAGCTGCGCCCGGCTCTCGACGTTGCGCTTGAAGAGGATGACGCCGAGCGGGCGGGCATGGGCGAGCAGGCGGCACTCGACCGCGCTCGGCTCCGGTCCTTCGAGGCCGACGACGACGGCGCGCGGCGGGTTCATCCGGGGCCGGCGACGACGAAGCACTCGCCGCCGGCGGCGCGGATGCGCTCGCACTGCGCGGTGGCGGCCCGTTCGCTCGCGAAGCCGGCGGCCTGCACCCGCACCAGCACGCCCGAATCGGTGGAGACCGCCCGAAAGCGCGGGGTGAGCCCCGCCAAGGCGTCGCCGTAGCGGCGCTCCAAGCGGTCGAAGGTGGCGTGCTCCTCGCCGGGCGGCACCGCGGCGAGCTGGATGCGGTAGGCGTCGCCGGCCGTCCGCGCCGCGACCTCGCCGTTGCCGCCGCGGTCGCCGTCGTCGTCCTCGGGCGTGGAGCGGGCGGCGGCCGGGGGACGCCGATCCGGCCGCGGCACCGTCTCGAAGGGGGCCTCGCCCGCGGCGTCCGGTGCCGCGGCAGGCGCGGCCTCGCCGCCACCGTCACCCCCGGCGGCGGCCTCGACCCGTTCGATCTCGCGCTCGCGCGCCGCCCGCTCGTCGAGGCCCTCCTGCAGCGCCGCGAGGGCGTCGGGCACGTCGGCCTCCGGATCGTCCTCCTCGGCGAGGAGGTTCAAGACGCTGGAGCGCGGGACCACCTGATCGAGGTCGGGCAGCGCCACCCGCTCCTTGATCGGCGCCGGGCCGGCCTCGATCAGCGGCAGCTCACCGTCGGCGCGCGGCGCGCCGTCGAGGGCGGCCCCGACCACGACGAAGAACAGGCCGAAGACCGCCGCCGTCCACGCCCAACGCCACATGCCGCCGATCACGCGCTCGCTCCTCCGTCCGCCGCGGCGCCGCCGATGTCGCCGCGACCCCCGCGGCCTCGCCTTGATCCTAACGCATCGCCTCGACCGGCTCGACGCCCAAGACGCGCAGCCCCCCGGCGATCACCGTCCGAGCACTCTCCAGCAGCGCCAGACGGGCGCGGGTGAGCGGCTCGTCGTCCTCGACGAGAAAGCGCAGGCTCGCCTCCTCCTTGCCGCGGGTCCACAAGCGATGCACCGCACCGGCCAGTTCTTCCAGGTAGAAGGCGATGCGGTGCGGCTCGCGGTGTTCGGCGGCGAGCGCGAGCGTGCGGGGATACTGCGCGATCGCTTCGAGCACGGCCCGCTCGCCCTCGTCGGCGAGACGCGCCAGCGGGGCGTCGCCGAGCTCGGCCGTCGCCATCCCGGCCTCGGCGGCGTGGCGGAAGACCGAGCGGATGCGGGCGTGGGCGTATTGCACGTAGAAGACCGGGTTGTCCTTCGACTGCTCGACGACTTTTTGGAGATCGAAGTCGAGCGCGGCGTCGTTCTTGCGGGTCAGCATGATGAAGCGGAAGACGTCCGGGCCGACCTCGTCGACGACGTCGCGCAGCGTGACGATGCGGCCGGCGCGCTTCGACATCTTCAAGGGCTGGCCGCCGTCCATGAGCTGGACCAGCTGGCAGAGCTTGACCTCGAGCGCGCCGTCGCCGCCGGTGATGCCCTGGACCCCGGCCTGCATGCGCTTGACGTAGCCGCCGTGGTCGGCGCCCCAGACATCGATCATCTCCTTGAAGCCGCGGCGGTACTTGTCCCAGTGGTTGGCGATGTCGTTGGCGAAGTAGGTCCAGTCGCCGGTGGAGCGCTGGAGCGGGCGGTCGGTGTCGTCGCCGAAGGCGGTGGCGCGAAAGAGGAGCTGGGGGCGCGGCTCCCAGTCCTCGATGGCCTTGCCCTTCGGCGGCTCGAGGGTGCCGGTGTAGACCAGCCCGCGCTCCTCCAGCTCGGCGATGCAGCGCTCGACCACGCCGGCCGCCAGTAGCTCGGCCTCGCTGGTGAAGACGTCGTGCTCGACCCGGAGCGCCTTCAGGTCGTCCTTGATGCGGGCGAGCATCGCCGCCTTGGCGAAGTCCCCGAACGGCGCCATCCACTCCGGTTCGGTGGCGTCGCGCCAGCGGTCGCCGTCGCGCTCGACCAGGGCGTGCGCCACCGGGACGAGATAGTCCCCGGGATAGCCGCCCTCGGGCATCGGGCCGACGGCGTCGCCGAGCGCCTCGCGGTAACGGTGATGGAGCGAGCGGGCGAGGGTCTCGATCTGCGCGCCGCCGTCGTTGACGTAGTACTCGCGGGTGACGTGGAAGCCGGTGGCGGCCAAGAGCGCGGCGAGCGCGTCGCCGTAGACCGTGCCGCGGCCGTGGCCGACGTGCAGCGGCCCGGTCGGGTTGGCCGAGCAGTACTCGACATTGACCTTGGCGCCGCGGCCGAGGTCGACCAGCCCGAAGCGCTCGCCGTCGCGGAGCGCCGCGCGCAGGACGCGGTGAAAGACGGCGTCGTCGAGACGGAGGTTGACGAAGCCGGGCTTGGCGACGGTGACCTCGGCGACGCCCTCGACCCGGCGCAGGAGGTCGGCGAGCGGTTCGGCGATCGCCATCGGCCTGGTGCGCGCCGGCTTGGCCAGCACCAGCGCGGCGTTGGTCGCCACCTGCCCGTGGCCGGGATCGCGCGGCGGCTCCACCGTCCAACCCTCGAGCGCCAGCTCCGCCGGCAGCTCGCCGCGCTCGCGTAAGCGTTCGAGGGCCCGACGGACCTCGCCCTCGAAGATGGCGAAAAGGTTCATAGGCGAACGTCGTCCAAGCGGGTCAAACGCGCGTGCTCGTCGAGCGCGAAGCGGTCGGTCATGCCGGCGATGTAGTCGCGCACCGCGGCGATCGTCCGCGCCCCGTCCGGCCCGTCGCAGCGGGCGTGCCAGTGCGGCGGCAGACAGGCCGGATCGCGCGTGAACGCCGCGAACAGCTCGTCGACGACGCGCGTCGCCTTCGCCGTCATGCGGTTGACCTTGTAGTGACGGTAGAGCCGCTCCCGCAAGAACGCTTTGACCGCGGCGACGGCGTCGCGCAGCGGCGGCGAGAAGGCGACGACCGCGGCGTCGGCGCCGCGCACCGCGTCGACGTCGCGCGGCCCGAGGGCGTCGAGGTGCGCGCGGCTGGTGGCGGCGAGATCGCGCACCATCGCGTCCGTCACCCGCCGCACCGTCTCGTGCACCCGCCGACGCGGCTCGAGCCCGGCGAAGCGGGCGGCGACCTCGCCGGCGGCGTCGCCCACCACCGGCAGCGCGCGCAGCTCCTCGAACGCCAACAGCCCGGCGCGCAGGCCGTCGTCGAGGTCGTGGTTGACGTAGGCGACGTCGTCGGCGAGCGCGGCGAGCTGGGCCTCCACCGGCGCGAAGCCGGCGAGCGCGATCCCGCGCTCGGCGGCGATCTCGGCGACCGGCGGCGCCGGCCGGTGCGCGGGGCCGTTGTGCTTGATCAGGCCTTCGAGGGTCTCGAACGTCAAATTGAGGCCGTCGAAGGCGGCGTAGCGCTGCTCCAGCCGGGTGACGACCCGCAGCGTCTGGACGTTGTGGTCGAAGCCGCCGTGGCCGGCGAGACGGGCGTCGAGGGCGTCCTCGCCGGCGTGGCCGAAGGGGGTGTGGCCGAGGTCGTGGGCGAGCGCGATGGCTTCGGCCAGATCCTCGTCGACACCGAGCGCGCGGGCGAGCGTCCGCGCGATCTGGGCGACCTCGAGCGAGTGCGTCAGCCGGGTGCGGTAGTGGTCGCCGACGTGATTGACGAAGACCTGGGTCTTGTACTCGAGGCGGCGAAACGCGGTGGCGTGGATGATGCGGTCGCGGTCGCGCTGGAACGGGCTGCGCAGCGGGTGCTCGGCCTCGACGAGCCGGCGGCCGCGGCTGGTTTCGGGGCGGCAGGCGAAGTCGGCCGGCACGATGGTGGGCCTCCGCGGGCGGCGGCACGCCCTTTGACACGACCGGCCGCGTCCCTACATTCGTGAGGTCACGGATTCAATAGGGGCATGGGTCATGGCGGAAGCGGCAGCGCCGGCGCCGTTCCAGGTCTCCGAGCGGGCGGTGGCGCGGGTGCGCGAAATCCTCGCGCGCGAAGCCAACCCGGAACTTCAGCTCAGGATCAGCGTCTCCGGCGGCGGCTGTTCCGGCTTTCAGTACGGCTTCGACCTCGACGCCGATCACCAGCCGGACGACGTCGCGGTGGAGCGCGCGGGTGTGCGCGTCGTCATCGACGGCATGTCGCTCTTGTACATGGCCGGCGCCGAGCTCGACTACGTCGAGGACCTCACCGGCTCCTATTTCGCGATCAAGAACCCGAACGCCGCGTCCTCCTGCGGCTGCGGCAACTCCTTCGCGATCTGACGGGTGAAGATCGCCACTTGGAACGTGAACTCGATCCGGCGGCGGACGGAGGCGGTGCTGGCCTGGGCCGAGGCGCACGGCGTCGACGTCCTGTGCCTGCAGGAGACCAAGGTCGACGACGACCAGTTCCCGCGTGCGCCGTTCGAGGCCGCCGGCTACCACGTCGCCGCCTTCGGCGAGCCGCAGCGCAACGGCGTCGCCATCCTGGCGAAGAGCGCGCCGACGGACGCCACGCGCGGCCTGCCGGGTGACGGCGGCGCCGCCCAGGCGCGCTGGCTCGAGGCCACCGTCGACGGGCTGCGGATCGCCTCGGTCTACGTGCCCAACGGCACCGCCGTCGATTCCGACAACTTCTCCTACAAGCTCGCCTTTTTCGGCCGCCTCGGCGCCCGCCTCGACGCCGCGCTGGAGGCCGAGACACCGCTCGTCGTCGCCGGCGACTTCAACGTCGCGCCCGAGCCGATCGACGTCTGCGACCCCGCCGGTTGGGAGGGCGGTATCTGCTTTCACATGGACGAGCGCCGGGCCTGGCGGCGGCTGGTCCATCGCGGCTTCGTCGACGCCTTCCGCGCACTCCAGCCCAGCGCCCGGGCCTACTCCTTCTGGGAGCACAAGGGCCGCGCCTTCCGGACCGACGAGGGCGTGCGCATCGACCACGCGCTGTTGAGCCCGCAGGCCGCCGACCGCCTGCGCGAGGCCGCGATCGACCCCGGCCCCCGCGGTGAGAAGGACGCCTCCGATCACGCGCCGTTGTCGGTGTCGCTGGCCTGAACGGCTCGGCCCGCCGCCGCCGGTGGGTCGCTGAAGGCTTGGACGAAGCGGTCGCGGAAGGCCGCCATCGGCCAGGGGTCGAGGTCCGATGACGGCGTCATCCCCGCGCTCCAGCCCCAGCCGTCGAGCCGGTCCAGC
>JAAAPF010000295.1 GCA_009908425.1 Alphaproteobacteria bacterium | reverse complement strand
AACGTCCGTGAGCTCGAGAACCTGGTGCGGCGCATCGTCGTGCTCTACAGCGAGGAGATCGTGAGCGCGCCGCTGGTCGCCGAGGAGCTCAAGGAGGCGCGGAGCCGGGCGAACGAGGCGGGGGCGCCGGTCGAGGACAGCCTCGCCGCGGTGGTCGCCCGCCACGTCGAGCGCCGGCTCGCCGGCGTCACCCGGGTCGACGACGTCCAGGAACTCTACCTCGAGGTGCTGCAGGAGATCGAACGCCCGCTCATCCTCGAGACGCTGTCGGTGACCCGCGGCAACCAGCTGCGCGCCGCCCACATCCTCGGCTTGAACCGCAACACGCTTCGCAAGAAAATCAAGGATCTGGACATCGACGTCGTCCGCAGTCCACGTTGACGACGGAGGCGCGGCGGAACCCCCACGATCATGAGCGACGCCCACGCGGCGCGACCTTCCCGTCTGTTCGCCCGGATGCTGCGCATCATCGACGCGCAGAGCGCCGCCGGTCGGCTGGCGCTGTTCCTGGCGGTCCTGCTCGGCGTCGGCGGCACGGTGACCTGGTTGGCGATCACCGCCAAGCCGACCGACGGCCCGGGCGTGCGCACCGTCCTGCTGCTCTTGAACCTCAACCTGCTGCTGCTGGTGCTGCTGGTGGTGCTGGTCGGCCGCCGCGCCTTCGCGCTGTGGCGGGCGCGGCGGGGTGGCGAGGGCGGCCCGCTCGAGACCCGCATGGTCGCGATGTTCGGCCTGGTGGCGGTGACCCCGGCGGTGCTGGTCTCCATCTTCTCGCTGGTGTTCTTCAACTACGGCCTCGACACCTGGTTCAGCGACCGGGTGCAGCGCGCGCTCACCAACTCGCAGAGCGTCGCCCAGGCCTATCTCGAGGAGCACAAGACCAACATCCGCGCCGACGCCTTGGCGATGGCGGCCGATCTCGGGACCGAAATGCCGCTGTTGGTCGAAGGCGAGGCCCGGCTCGCGCGCCTGCTCGACGCCCAGGCCGCGCTGCGAACCCTGACCGAGGCGGTGGTCTTCACCAGTGACGGCCGTGAGCTGGGCCGCAGCGGGCTGACCTTCGGCATCGACGTCGCCGACATCGCGCCCCGCTACATCGCCGAGGCCGACGCCGGCGACGTCGTCATCCTCACCAGCGACACCGAGGACCGGGTGCGCGCGCTGGTGCGGCTGCCCGGGCTGCTGGACGCCTATCTGGTCGTCGGCCGCTTCGTCGACAGCGAGGTGCTCGGCTACGTCGCCGAGACCGAGCGGGTGGTCGGCGATTACCAGGACATCGCGGCCGAGCGCGCCGAGATCCGCTTCACCTTCACGCTGCTGTTCACCACCGTCGCGCTGCTGCTGCTGCTGGCGGCGATCTGGGCGGGCGCCGGCTTCGCCGACCGCATCGCCACCCCGATCACCCGGCTCGCCGGCGCCGCCGACCGCGTGCGCGGTGGCGATCTCTCGGTGCGGGTGGCGGAAACCCCGGAGGGCGAGGAAATCGGTACGCTCACGCGCGCCTTCAACCGCATGACCTCGCAGCTCGCCGCCCAGCGCCACGCCCTCGTCGCCGCCAACCAGGAGCTCGACGACCGCCGTCGCTTCACCGAGGCGGTGCTGGAGGGGGTCAACGCCGGCGTCATCGGGGTCGACCGCGACGGCGCGGTGATCCTGCCCAACCGCACCGCCGCCGCCTTTCTCGGCCGCGAGGTCGACGAGCTGGTGGGGGCGCGGCTCGCGGACGCGCTGCCCGAAGCGGTGGGCATCCTCGCCCACGCCGCCGAGCGGCCGGCGGAGCCGGCGCGCGAGCAGGTCGACGTCGTCCGCGCGGGCCGGGTCCACACCCTGTTGATGCGGGTGGAAGCGCAGCTCGACGAGACCGGCGTGCAGGGCTTCGTTCTGACCTTCGACGACATCTCGGCGCTGTTGCAGGCCCAGCGCCAGGCGGCCTGGGCCGACGTCGCCCGCCGCGTCGCCCACGAGATCAAGAACCCGCTGACGCCGATCCAGCTCTCCGCCGAGCGCCTCGGTCGCCGCTACGCCGCCCTCGCCGGCGAGCAGCGCCCGCATTTCGAGCGCTGCGTCGCCACCATCGGCGATCAGGTCGAGATCATCCGCCGGCTCATCAACGAGTTCTCCACCTTCGCGCGGATGCCGGCGCCGGAACTCAAGCCCGAACCGGTCGTCGACATCGTCAAGCGCACCGTCGAGCTGCAGCGCGTCGGCTATCCCGACATCCGCTTCGTGGTCATCGCCCCCGACGAGCCGCTGGAGCTCACCTGCGACGGCCGCAAGCTCGCCCAGGCCCTCACCAACGTCATCCAGAACGCCGCCCAGGCCCTCGGCGAGGCCGAGCGCGCCGACGGCACGGTCACCACCACGGTCGCCCGCGACGGGCCGGAGATCCGCATCACCGTCGCCGACAATGGTCCCGGCTGGCCCGAGGCCGATCCGCATCGCTTCACCGAACCCTACGTCACGGCGCGGCGCCAGGGCACCGGCCTCGGTCTCGCCATCGTGAAACGCATCATGGACGAGCACGGCGGCCGGCTGTTGCTCGGCTCGCCCCCGGACGGCGGCGCCGCGGTGACCCTTGCGTTCGCCGCCGGCGCGCTCGATAGCGTGGCGGCATGACCACCGAGATCCTGATCGTCGACGACGAGGCCGCCATCCGCGAAACGGTGGCCGACATCCTGGAGGACGAGGGCTTCCGCTCGACCCGCGCCGCGGACGCCGACGAGGCCCTCAAGGCGCTGAGCGACGGTCCGCCCGACCTCGTGCTCTTGGACATTTGGCTCGAGGGCAGCCGCCTCGACGGCATCGCCGTGCTCGACGAGATCAAACGCTACGAGCCCGAGCTGCCGGTGTTGATCATCAGCGGCCACGGCACGATCGAAACCGCGGTCGCCGCCATCCGCAAGGGCGCCTACGACTTTTTGGAAAAGCCGTTCAAGGCCGACCGCCTGTTGTTGGCGATCGAGCGCGCGCTGGAGGCGGCGCGCCTCAAGCGCGAGGTCGCCGAGCTGCGCTTGAAGGCGCGCGCGGACGACGCGCTGATCGGCCGTTCGCCGGCGATGAACCAGATCCGCCACGCCATCGATCGGGTCGCGCCCACCAACAGCCGGCTGTTGATCACCGGCCCGCCGGGCGCCGGCAAGGAGATCGTGGCGCGCCAGGTCCACGCCCATTCGCGCCGCGTCGAGGCGCCGTTCCTGGTGGTCAACGCCGCGACGATGGCGGCCGAGAACGTCGCCCTCGAGCTCTTCGGCACCGAGGAGCGCGGCCGCGCCGCCCGCGCGGGCATGCTGGAGCGCGCCCACGGCGGCACCCTGCTCCTCGACGAGGTCGCCGACATGCCGCTCGAGACCCAGGGCAAGCTCCTGCGGGTGCTGCAGGAGCAGCGCTTCACCCGGCTCGGCGGCCAGCAGGAGGTGGCGGTGGACGTGCGCATCCTCGCCGCCACCCACGCCCAGCTCGACGAGGCCATCCAGGCCGGGCGCTTTCGCGAGGACCTCTACTACCGCCTCAACGTGGTGCCGCTGAGCGTGCCGCCGTTGAGCCAACGGCGCGAGGACATCCCGCTCTTCGTCGAACATTTCATGAAGCAGCTGAGCGCGAGCGCCGGGCTGGCGACGCGCGGGCTGACCCCGGAAGCCGTCGCCATCCTCCAGGCCGCCGCCTGGCCGGGCAACGTCCGCGAGCTCAAGAACACCATCGAGCGCATCCTGATCATGGCGCCGGGCGATCCGAAGACCTCGATCGGCGTCGACGAGCTCCCGCCCGAACTGGTCCACGGCGCCAACGCCGGGCTCGACATCCACGAGGCGGACTACGTCACGTTGCCGCTCAGGGACGCCCGCGAGCGCTTCGAGCGGGCCTATCTGAAGGCCCAGCTCGACCGTTTCGGTGGCAACGTCTCGCGCACCGCCCAGTTCGTGGGCATGGAGCGCTCGGCGCTGCACCGCAAGCTCCGCGCGCTCGACCTCCAGAGCGAGGGGTGACGGCTTGAAGGTCGTGGTCTGCGGCGCCGGCCTCGTCGGCATGAACATCGCCAACTACCTCGTACGCGCCGGCCACGACGTCACCGTCATCGACCAGCGCGCCGACCTCGCCCGCAAGCTCGGGGAATCGCTCGACATCAAGGCCATCGCCGGCCACGCCTCGCACCCGGACGTGCTGCACGACGCCGGCGCCGAGGACGCCGACATGCTGATCGCGGTGACCCACGCCGACGAGGTCAACATGGTGGCGTGTCAAGTGTCCCACAGCCTCTTCGACGTGCCCACGAAGATCGCGCGGGTGCGCCAGCAGGCCTATCTGGCGCCGCGCTGGGCCGATCTCTTCCGCGCCGACCATCTGCCGATCGACGTCATCATCTCGCCGGAGTTCGAGGTGGCGCGCACGATCGCGCGCCGGCTCGAGGTGCCGGGGGCGATCGAGGTCATCCCCTTCGCCGACGACCGGGTGCGGCTGATCGCGCTGCGCTGCGACGACGACTGCCCGATGCTCGACACGCCGCTGCGCCAGCTCGGCTTTCTCTTCCCCGAGCTGTTGATGACGACGGTTGGGATCGTCCGCGACGGCCAGTTCTTCGTCCCCGGGGGCGACGACCAGATGTTGGCGGGCGACGAGGTCTACTTCGTCGTCGGCACCAACCGGCTCGAGCGGGCGATGAGCGCCTTCGGCTACGAGGAGCCGGCGCCCGAGCGGGTGGTCATCGTCGGCGGCGGCAATGTCGGGCGCTACCTCGTCGAGCTGTTGCACAAGTCGCGCCCCGAGCTGCCGGTCAAGGTCATCGAGTGGCGCGAGCAGCGCGCCGAGACGCTCGCCGCCGAGCATCCCTGGATCAACGTCCTGTTGGGCGACGCCCGCGAGGACGAGCTGCTGCTCGAGGCCAACGTGCGGGCCGCCGGGGCGGTGATCTGCGTCACCGACGACGACGAGGTGAACATCATGGCGGCGTTGTTGGCCAAGCGGCAGGGCTGCCCGTTGGCGTTCTCGCTGGTCAACCACGGCAACTACGCGCCACTGCTGGGGCCCTTGGGCATCGACGTGGCGATCAACCCGCGCGAGACGACGGTGTCGAGCGTCCTGCGACACGTCCGCCGGGGCCGCATCCGGGCGGTGCAGTCCATCGTCGACGGCGCGGCGGAGGTGTTCGAGGCCGAAGCACTCTCGACCTCGCCCCTGGTCGGCATCCCGATCAAGGAGGCGCGGCTGCCGTCGGGCGTGGTCATCGCCGCCGTCGTCCGCGGCAAGCAGGTGCTGACCCCGCGCGGCGAGACGGTGGTGCAGGCCGGCGACCGGGTCATCGTCGCCGCGCGTTCAGCGATGGTGAAGCGGGTGGAGAAACTGTTCGCGGTGCGCCTAGATTACTTTTGAACCAACGGAGAGGACGCCATGGCCCGGATCGCCTACGTCAACGGCCGCTACGTGCCGAAGAGCGACGCGACCGTGCACGTCGAGGATCGCGGCAACCAGTTCGCCGACGGCGTCTACGAGGTGCTGAAGGTCGTGGGCGGCCGGCTGTCCGACGGCGACCGCCACTTCGCGCGGCTGCACCGCTCGCTCGACGCGGTGCGCATCGCGCCGCCGATGAGCGATGCCGCGCTCGCCCAGGTCATCCGCGAGACGGTGCGCCGCAATCGGCTCACCGACGCCACGGTCTATCTCCAGATCAGCCGCGGCCCGGCGCCGCGCGACCACCTCTTCCCCGCCGTACCGCACCCCACCCTCATCGTCACCGCCAAGCGCATGAAGCGACCCGACCCCGCGGGCTACGCCGACGGCGTCGCCGTCGTCACCGCCCCGGACATCCGCTGGCTCAAATGCGAGATCAAGTCGATCAGTTTGTTGCCGAACGTGCTCGCCAAGCAGGCCGCCGACGAACAGGGCGCCTACGAGGCCTGGCTCCTGCGCGAGGGCGACGTCGTCACCGAGGCCAGCGCCTCCAACGCTTTCATCGTCGATGCCCAGGGCGTATTGCGCACCCATCCGCTGTCGCCGGTGATCCTCGGTGGGGTGACCCGCTCGGTGGTGCTCGACCTCGCCCGCGCCGAGGGCGTTCCGGTCGCGGAGCGGGCGTTCACCACGGCGGAGATCGCGGCGGCCCGCGAAGCCTTCCTCACCAGTACCAGTTCGTGGGTGATGCCGGTGGTGCGGGTCGACGGCGGCGTCGTCGGCGAGGGCGTGCCGGGGCCGGTGACCCGCCGGTTGCAGCAGGCCTACCATCGTCACGTTTTCGGAAACCGTGAGGCCGCGCCGTCGAATGTTGCAGCGCACGCGGCAGCCGGTTAATCTCGTCACCGTATCGTTGCCTCCCGTGCCGCGTTCCACCACCAGAAGATTTACCGAAAGGTTTCAACAATGGCGGCCGAGAAATCGCCGAACCTTCAGGACGTGTTCCTCAACCACGTCCGCAAAAACAAGATCGCGGTTACGATCTTCTTGATCAACGGCGTGAAGCTGCAGGGGGTGATCAGCTCCTTCGACAATTTCTGTCTGCTGTTGCGGCGGGACGGCCACGTGCAACTGGTGTACAAACACGCGGTCTCGACGGTGATGCCGTCGGCGCCGATCCGCCTCTACGATCCCGCGCAGGACAACCAGGGCGCGACGGCGACGTCCAACACCACCGGCCAAGCCGGCGCGGAGCCGGCGCCGCCGGCGCAGGAGTGACGGCCACGGTCGCCGGCACCACCGCGACCGCGAGCGGGCGCGCGGCGGTCGTCCGCCCGGAACTCGACCTCCGGATCAACGACGCGCTCTCCGCCGAGCGGCTCGACGAGGCGATGCGGCTCGCCGAAGGTTTGGGCGTCGAGCTCGTGGCGGCGGAGCGCTTCCAGCTGCGCGAGCCGCGCCCCGCCACGCTCATCGCCGGCGGCCGGCTGGCTTGGCTGAAGGATCTCGTGGCCGCCGAGCAGCTCGAGGTCGTGGTCGTCGACGCCGCCCTCGGCCCGATTCAGCAGCGCAACCTCGAGCGCGAGCTGGAGTGCAAGGTGATCGACCGCACCGGGCTCATCCTCGAGATCTTCGGCGACCGTGCGCAGACCGCCGAGGGCCGCCTGCAGGTCGAGCTGGCGGCCTTGACCTACCAGCGCTCGCGGCTGGTGCGCTCGTGGACCCATCTGGAGCGGCAGCGCGGGGGTGCGGGCTTCATGGGCGGGCCGGGCGAGCGCCAGATCGAGCTCGACCGCCGCCGCATCGACGACCGGATCACCCAGATCAAGCGCCAGCTGGCCGAGGTCCGCCGCACCCGCGGCATCCAGCGCGAGGCCCGCGGCCGCGTCCCGCTGCCGGGCGTGGCGCTGGTGGGCTACACCAACGCCGGCAAGTCGACCTGGTTCAACCGCCTCAGCCGCGCCCATGTCCGCGTCGCCGACCAGCTGTTCGCGACGCTCGATCCGACCATCCGCGCGGTGCGCCTGCCCACCGGCGAGCGGGTCGGCCTCTCCGACACCGTCGGCTTCATCTCGGACCTGCCGACCCAACTGGTGGCGGCGTTCCGCGCCACCCTCGAGGAGGTGCTCGCCGCCGACGTCATCGTCCACGTCCGCGACATCGCCAGCCCGGCCACGGCGGCGCAGGCCCAGGACGTCGAGGCCGTGCTCGCGGAGCTCGGTGTCGACGAAGGCGAGCAGGAGCGCCGGGTGGTCGAGCTCTGGAACAAGGTCGACCGCCTCGACGACCAGGCCCGCGCCGACGCCGAAGCGCGGCTGCCGCGCGAGCGCGCCGTCCTCGGCTCGGCCCGGACCGGCGAGGGCGAGGCGGCGCTGTTGAACCTGATCGCCCACCGGCTCGGGCAGTTCCGCACCCGGCTGCGCCTGGCGGTGCCGGTCGCCGACGGCGAGGCCATCGCCAAGGCCTACCGCCTCGGCGCCGTGGTCGCGCGCCACGACGACGAGCGCCTGGTCACGCTCGACCTCGACGTCCCGGCGGCGAACGTCGAGCGCCTGCGCGACTTCGCCCACGACCGCGGCCTCGACCTCGACGTGCCGCGTCACCGGGCCGCCGAGTAGTCCCGGACCCGGCTTCTTCCCCCCGCCAGACCTCCAAGCCGAGGCGGGGGCCGCGCCGCGCGAGGCCCGGGCCACGATCGCCGTGCCGACCACGGCTCGCTTCATCCGAAAATTAAGCGAAGCCGTTCAAACTATTGATTTGATTGCTTTTCCGTCGAAAGCGTCGGGATGACGGGGGGCCGGCGGGCGACCCCGCTCACCGCTCGCCCTCGCCGCGCTTGGCCTCGCGCCAGAGCGCCTCCAGGGCGTCGAGGTCGACCTGCTCGGGCCGCAGCCCGCGCGCGGCGAGGGCGTCCTCGACGTGGGCGAAGCGGCGCTCGAAGCGCTTGGAGGCCGCCTGCAACGCCTCCTCGGCGCCGACGTCGAGATGGCGCGCGACGTTGACCGCCGCGAACAGGAGATCGCCGACCTCGGCGGTGACGGCGGCGCGGTCGCCCCGGGCGTCTTCGACCTCGCGCAGCTCCTCGCGCAGCTTGGCGATCGCACCGTCGGCGTCCGGCCAGTCGAAGCCGACCCGCGCCGCCCGGCTCTGCAGCTTCTGCGCCCGCTTGAGGGCCGGCAGCGCCAAGGGCACGTCGGCCATGACGTGGTCGACCGCGCCGCGCTCGGCGGCCTTGGCGGCGCGCTCGTGCTTCTTGGTCTCCTCCCACGCCGCGCGCTGGGCCTCGGCGCCCGCCACCTCGCCGTCGCCGAAGACGTGGGGATGGCGCGCCACCAGCTTGTCGGCGACCGCGCCCGCCACCGCGTCGAAGTCGAACCAGGCGCGCTCGCTCGCCATCTGGGCGTGGTAGACCACCTGCAGCAGCAGGTCGCCCAACTCGCTCCGGAGATCGTCGACGTCGCCGCGCGCGATGGCGTCGGCGACCTCGTAGGCCTCCTCGATGGTGTAGGGCGCGATCGAGGCGAAGTCCTGCTCGACGTCCCAGGGACAGCCGTCGTCGGGGTCGCGCAGCCGCGCCATGATCGCCTTCAGCCGGTCGACGGCGGGGCGCGAGGGGTCCGGCGGCGGCACGGCCAAGGCGTCTCTCCCGAGCTAGAGCAGCGATCCCTGCGACGGCGCGGCGTCGCCGCGCGCCCGCGCCCGGCGCCGCCGCCCGCCGCCGGTATCGTCGCCCGCGCGCACGACGTCCAGCCGACCGTCGGCGAACTCGACCGCGAGCGCCGCCGCGGCCTCGGCCGCAGCCCTGGTCGCGACGACGTTGTCCTCGTGGTCGCGCACCAGCGCGTAGCCGCGCTGGAGCGTGCGCTGATAGCTCAGGCTCTCCAGCCGCGCGCCCAGCGCCTCCAGCCGCGCGCCGTCGCGCTCCAGCCGGCGCCGCGCCGCCGGCGCCAGCCGCTCGACCACGCCCGCGAGCCGGCTCTGCGCCCGCTCCAGCCCGCGGGCGTAGCCGCGCTCGAGGTCGCGCGCCGCCGTCTCCAACGCGGTGCCGCGGGCGCGGAGCTGCTCCGCCGGGGTGCGCAGGCGGTAGGCCGCCGTGCGCAGCCGCGCGCTCTGCTCCTCGACCAGCCGCCGCGCCACCCGCGGCAAACGTTCCGCCGCGTAATCAACGGCTTGCATCGCGTCGTTCAAGCGGCGCTCGAAGGCGGCGGCGAGCCGTTCGCCGTCGCGCCCCACGCGCGTGCGGATCTCCGCCGCCACCGGCACGATCAGCTCGGCCGCCGCCGTCGGCGTCGGCGCCCGGACGTCCGCGGCGAGGTCGATCAGCGTGGTGTCGGTCTCGTGGCCGACCGCCGAGACCACGGGGACCGGGCTCGCCGCCACCGCGCGCACCACCGCCTCGTCGTTGAAGCCCCAGAGATCCTCGATCGAGCCGCCGCCGCGCGCCACCACCAGCACGTCCGGCCGCCGCGGCCAGCCGCTCGCCGGCAACGCGCCGAAGCCGCGGACGGCGTGGGCGACCTCCGGGCCGCAGCGCTCGCCCTGGACGGTGACGGGCCAGACCAGCACCGGCCGCGGAAAGCGGTCGGCCAGCCGGTGCAGGATGTCGCGGATCACGGCACCGGTGGGCGAGGTCACCACCCCCACCACCTCCGGCAGAAAGGGCAACGCGCGCTTTCGCTCGGCGGCGAACAGCCCCTCCTCGGCGAGCCGCTTCTTCCTCTCCTCCAGCTGCGCCAACAGCGCGCCGATGCCGTGCGCCTGCACGTCCTCGACGACGAGCTGGTACTGCGAGCGGCCGGCAAAGGTGGTGAGCCGGCCGCTCGAGGCCCTCCTCGGGCGCGATCGCCAGCCGGCCGACCTTGGTCTTCCAGCACACGCCCTCGAGCACGGCGTTGCCGTCCTTCAAGGTCAAGTAGGCGTGGCCGGAGCGGGCGACGAACCACTTCGAGACCTCGCCGCGCACCCGCACGAAGCCGTAGGCGTCCTCGACCGTGCGCTTCAGCGCCGCCGACAGCTCGCCGACGCTGTACTCCGGCACGTTCGTCGACGGGCTCGCGTCAGCCTCGGTCATTTCGCCCCAAGCCGTTGAAGGACAACGCGAAACTCCCGCTCCCGGTTCGTTTCGTAGGCGCGGTCGGCAAGTCCCTCATCCACCCGCTTAGGACCACAGTCATGCGCTGCACCCTAGCACGGCGGCGCCGCGCTGTCGTAGCCCGGACCCGCTCAACCGAGGCTCACCGGCTCGCGTTCGGGCAGCTCCAGCTCGACCCCGCCGAGTTCCGCGAAGCGGCGGTGGATCGCGTGGCCGAGATCGTCGGGGCCGCCGGCCTCGCCGATCACCCCCCGCAGGATCTCGCGGACATCGTCCTCGAGGGACCGCCCGTGCGCGGCGGCGCGCGCCCGCAATCGCCGCTCGAGGTCGTCGTCGAGGTTGCGGATGGTCAGGCTCGACATGCCGGCTCCTGTCGCGATCGACGATTGCGCAGTATGGCCCGACGACGCCGCCGACCCAAGCCTCGCGACCGGAGCCTTAGGCGCTCCCGGCGGACGGCGGGCGCCGCTCACAGCGCGACGGCGAAGATCTCGCGTTGGAAGCGGACCTCGATGCCGGGGGTATGGGCCTCGTCGGTGAGGCGGCGGACGTGGGTGTCGAGATAGGCCTGCAGGTCGGCGATGCCGATCAGGCCGTTCCGGTCGAAATCGGCGTCCTTCAGCGCGTCGAGGAAGGCCTCGGTGAAGACGCCGTTCTCCAGGTCGTCGCGCTCGACCGAGACCTCGGTCCCGAGCGAGGAGGTCAGCACCGCCACCTGCGGCTGCTTGAGCCGCTCGCGCAACAGGCCGGCGTCGAAGGCGCCGGAGCGGCAGGCGTCGAGCAGGACGAGGACCGCGCCGTGCCGGGCGATGTCGGCGAGGGTCGTGGCGAGGTCGTTCACCGACAGACCGTTCGCCCGCACGGCAGTCGAACGGGTGCTGCCCACCCCGTGGGGCAGCAGGTAGAGATCGTCGCCAACCTGCGCGCCGTGGCCGGAGAAGAAGACGACGGCGAGGTCGTTGCCGCCGCCCGCCGCCATGCGCCGCTCAACGACCTCCAGCGCCTCGAAGACCCGCTCGCGCGTCACCTCGCCGTCTTGGAGCGGCTGCGGGAAGACTTTGGAGTAGAGGCCGTGGGTGCCCTCCTGCGTGCTGGCGAGCGCGCTCGCGACGTCGCGGGCGTCCTGGTGTGCCCACTTCAACCGCATCCCCTCGGCCGCCTCGCCGTAGTCGGAGACGCCCATCGCCAGCACGTGCAGCCGCGCGCCAGGGGCCACGGCGGCGCCGGTGGCGCGCACGATGGCGGCGCGCGACCGGTTGAGCTCGGCGAGGCCGAGGGCGCGGACGATGTCGAGCTCCTGCAGCACCAGCGGCAGCACGTCCGGCCGTCGCATGCCCTCGACGTTCTCGACCGGGATGGCGTCCGCGGCCGCGTCCCAGCCGCGGTTGACGTGCCAGCGCAGCACGCCGTGGGCGCCGGGCGTAGCGGCGTAGTAGCCTTCCGGCGTCCAGCACACCCAGTTCTTGCGGTCGGCGAGCGGGAAGAACGCCAGCAGCTCGGCGCCGTCGTCCATGCGGTGCCAGCGGATCGTGCCGTCGGCGTAGGCAGCGACGACGAGCCGGCCGTCGCCGGTGACGTTGACCGCCCAGGCAACGCCGGGGGCGGGGCGGCGCCAGAGCGGCGCGCCCGTTGCGTCGAAGGCGCGGAGCGACCACTCGGTGCCGAGGACGAAGCGGTCGCCCGCGGGGTGGACGGCGAGGCTGCGGGAGATCTCGTAG
>JAAAPF010000330.1 GCA_009908425.1 Alphaproteobacteria bacterium | reverse complement strand
CGGCGACGGCGAGACGCCCGCCGAGGTCGACGAGCTGGTGCGGCTGCTGCTCGATCAGGCCCGCGTCGTCGAGGGCGAGCCGCTGCCCGACCCCGGCGCCTTCTCCCGCCGCATGAGCAAGCTCTTGCAGGCGAACCTGCCGCCGGCGGCGTAGGCCCGGCGCGGCCGCCTCGCCTCGACGTCGCGGGCGGGGCGGTCCGCTGCGCGTCCTGCGATCAAAGCCTCGGTAGCTCTCGTCGTCCTCCGCCGCCTACCCGGACGTCATGAACGGCTCGGGGAGGGTGGGCATGGCCGACGACACGGGGGCGACGAGCGAGGGGCTCGCGGAAGCGCCGGCGGCCGGCTTCGTCTTCGACCCGACCGTGCTCGACAAGACGACGCCGGACTATCTGATCCCGAAGATGGATCAGTACCCGGTCTCGGACCCCGCCTACTACAAACAGCTCGTGCTCTTGGACCCGCGTGGCGCCGGCGAGGGCGCGAGCGAGCTGGAGACCGCGCTCGATCCGTTCGCGCCGGTCGACGCGCTGCCGGCGCCCCAGCGGCCCCTGCAGGGCGTGCTCATCACCTACGAGCAGGCCTGGCGGCAATCGGGGCTGGCGCTCGGCCGGCTGGTGCACTCCCTGTGCCTCGCCCCGGGCGAGGTCACCAAGATCGCGGTCATGGACTTCACCCGCCGCACCGCCGGCACGAGCGCGGAAGCCGCGACCCAGGGCGAGCGGGTGGTCGCCGATACCGAGCAGGGCTCGTCGGTGCAGGAGGTCCGCGAATCCGTGGCCAAGGACGCGCAAAGCGGCAGCTCGACCCAATCGAGCATCGCCAGCCAGGCGCAGGCGGGCGTGAGCGGCGGCGGCCTGCTGGTCAGCGGCTCGGCCTCGTCGTCGCTCAACACCGGCTTCGGCGTCAGCACGTCGTCGAGCGCGTCGAGCGCGCGGCTGCGCGCCGACGGCGCCCGCCGCATGCAGCAGAACACCATCGCGACGAGCCAGGCGGTGCGCTCGCGCCGCGCCACCCAGGTCCGCGAGGTCAGCGAGACCGAGAGCCAGACCGCGACCAGCCGCGTCATCGCCAACTACAACCACATGCACGCGCTCACCGTCATGTTCTTCGAGGTCGTGCAGATCTTCGAGCTGAAGACCCGCGCGGCCGACGCCGAGCGTGTCGTGTTCATCCCGATGCGGGCGGCCGCGTTCACGGACGCGCTGGTGCGCGAGCACTGGAGCGCGCTCGCCCGCATCCTGCGCGCGGCGGGGCTGAGCTACTGGGCCGACCGCCTGAACACGTTCATCGGCGCGGACACGGTATCGCTGCGCCTCGCCTTCGAGACCGCCCGCGCCCGCTTTCGCGACCGGATGCGGGCGCTGCAGGCGGCCTTCGAGAAGTCGCGGGACATCGAGATCGATTTCGACGACCCCGACGAATACAAGGTACAACTGGTCTTCGCCGGTTTCGACTTCCAGCTCGACGATGCGCGCGAGAACGATCCCGCGGCGCTGGAGACCGCGGAGGCGCAGCGGGCGATCGCCCGGCGGCAGGCGGCCGAAACGGCCTATCGCGCGTATCTGGAGAGCAAGCGCGCCTACGATTCCGCCCGGGACGTGGTCCTGTTCCTGGACGCCAACCGGCTCTGGTTCAACCAGCTTCTGTGGATGGAGCTGACGCCGGGCCACGTCCAGCGGCTGGTCGCGAACCGCACCTTTCAGGGCACCTCGCTCGCCCATCTGATGGACCCGCGACCGCTCGCCGCCCACGGCAACTACGTCGCGTTCCGCCTGCCGCACGCCACCCCCGGCGGCGACGCCGCCTTCGCCAACCGCTACACCCAGCAACCCGACGACAACGAGATCCCCGAGGACTTCATCGCGCTGCCCAGCGGCGGTGTCTTCGGCGAGGCGGTGCTCGGCCAGTCCGTCGCCGCCGAGAAGATCGACCTCACCCGCTTCTGGAACTGGCAGGAATCGCCGATCCCGATCCTGCCGCCGGCGATGCGGCCGCTCGACCTGGCGAGCCGGGCGCGCGGGATGGAGTTCGCGCGGGTCGACCTCGACGCGGCGCTCGCCCAACTTTTGGACGTGCAGGTCCCCGACGGGGTCGACCTCGACGCCATCACCGCGCAGGTGAAAGCGAATGTCCGCGACATGAGCGGGCGCGGCGAGCTCGCAGCGCTACTCGGGGCCCAGGTCGGCGCCGCCCGCGACGGGGCGGCGACGGCGGGCGCCCAGGCGGTGCAGACCGGCGCGAACATCCGCGACGTCGCCGTCGACCTCGCCAACAGCGCACTCGCCAGGGTGGCGGCGACGGCGGTGACGGCGAAGGGCGGCGCCGCCTCGGCGACCGTGCTCGGCGGGGTCCTCGGCGGCAGCCGGCCCGCTTCGGGCCACGGCGCCGCCGGGGGGAACCAGGATCCGGGCGCGGGGACGTGAGCCGACGGGGCGGCACCGTCGCCCACCGGGGTGCGGCCGCGCCCGGCGCTCGGGGTCACGGCCGGCAGCCGTCGGCGGTGGCCCTTGGAACAACCGCCGCGCCAGGTCGTCTGTCGTTCACACGCACGGGAGGAGATGCATGTTCGATTTCGACAACCAACGCTCGCTCACGACGCTCCGCACGCTGGCGCTCGCCGGGGTGATGGGTCTCGCGCTCGTCGGCTGCGGCGAGGGCACCAACGGCGAGGACGCCGGCGAAGAGACCGGAACCAACATGGAAAGCGGCACCGACGCCGACGACGGCACCGCCGAGCAGATGGGCGAAGCGGCCGACGACGCCGCCGACACCGCGGCCGAGACCACCGAAGAGGCGGTCGACGCCACCGGCGAGGCCGCCGGAGACGCGGCCGACAGCGTCCAGCAGGGTGCCGAGGACGCGATGGAAGCCACCGGCGAGATGGCCGAGGACGCCGCCGACAGCGTCCAGCAGGGGGCCGAGGACGCGATGGAAGCCACCGGCGAGGCCGCCGGAGACGCGGCCGACAGCGTCCAGCAAGGTGCCGAGGACGCGATGGAAGCCACCGGCGAGATGGCCGAGGACGCGATCGACGCCACCGGCGACGCCGCCGAGGAAGCCGGCGACGCCGCCGAGCGGGCGACCGAGTAGCGCCCCCACCGCGCCCCGAGCCGGTCGGTCACGCCGGCCGGCTCGGCCGCCTGCGCCGTCACCCGGCGCCGGACGGCGCCCAGTTCCCGCGGAGTTCGCGCTCGTCGAAACCGCAGCGCCGGATGTTGCCGTAGGAGTGCTGGGGGTCGCCCGGCACCGCCTCGCCGGTGCAGGTGTAGGCGCGGGTGCAACCGAGCGCCCGAGCCGCGTGGAGGCGGTGGACGAGGTTGGCGTACTGCGCGCCGCGGCCGCGATGGGCCGGAGCGGTGGCGCCGAAATCGGTCCACGCCACCTCACCCTCGACGAAGAGCGCGCCGGCGCCGACCGCCTCGTCGCCGTCGAACGCCAGATAGGCGCGCCAGCCCTCGCGGCCCGGCAGCCGGGCGAACCACGGCACCGCCACCGCGCCCAGATCGAAGCCGGCGCAGACGATGTCGGCGAAACGCTCGGCGTGGGCGGGGCCGATCTCGCGCACCGCGAAGCCGGCGGGGGGCGCCGGTAGCGGCGTGTCGAGCCGGCGGGCGAACTTGCGCCAGCCGCGCGCCCGCACCAGGCCCGCCGCTTGCAGCGCCGCCACCGCCGCGTCGGTGCGGGCGTCGGGGTGGAGATGGACCAAGAACCGCGCGACGCCGGCACCCAGGTAGAGCGCCACGACGTGGGCGACGTCGGCGGCCGCGAGCGGGCGCTGGAGCCCGAGCCCGATCACCCGGTTCTCGGTCACCGCGGCGGTCGGCAGGGCCGCCGCGATCGACGCCACGCCGTCGGCGACCTCGACCAGCCGCAAGCCCAGCTCGGCGCGTACGGTTTCCCCGGCGCAGGCGTGCTGCGCCGTCAGCGCCGCACGCTCGATCACCTCGCTCTCGCTCGCCATGCCGTGCTCCCGCGCCTGCGCGCCGGGATCATGCGGCGATGGGCGGCGAAAGACCAGTCGCCGGCGTGAGCGGCCGGCGGCCGGCCGGCCTCAGTCGAGCCAGCCCTGGAGTTCGCGGCGGACGATCGCGTCGATGACCCGCATCCCGCCGTCCGTGTCGTTGAGGCACGGGATGTAGGTGAACTGCTCGCCGCCGTTCTCGAGGAACTCCTCGCGCGTCTCCTGGTCGATCTCCTCCAGGGTCTCGACGCAGTCGGCGACGAAGGCGGGCGAGATCACCGCCAGGCGCTTCACCCCGTCGCGCGCCAGCTGCTCGACGGTCTCGTCGAGATAGGGCTGCAGCCAGGGCTCCGGGCCGAAGCGGGACTGAAAGCAGATCTGAAGCTTGTCCTTGGGCCAGCCGAGCCGCTCGCGCACCAGCCGGTTCGTCTTGGCGCAGTGGCAGTGATAGGGATCGCCCGCGGTGTGGTAGCGCTTGGGCAGGCCGTGGAACGAGGTGATGACGACCTCCGGCTCCCAGTCCAGCGTGGCGAGGTGTTCCTCGATCGAGGACGCGATGGCCTCGATGTAGAGCGGGTCGTCGTGCCACGGCCCGACCGTGCGCACCGCCGGCTGCCAGCGCAGCGTCAACAACTTGCGGAAGGCGTCGTCGTAGGCGGTGGCGGTCGTGGTCGCGCTGTACTGCGGGTAGAGCGCCATGAACAGCACGCGGCTGCAGCCCTCGTCGAACAGCCGCTGCAGGACGTCGCCGACGGCGGGCTGGCCGTAGCGCATCGCCCAGTCGACCACGACGTCGGGCCGACCCCCGAAGCCGGCGCGCAGTTTGTCGGCCTGCTGGCGGGTGATCGTCCGCAGCGGGCTCTCGTCGTCGGCGTGGTTCCAGATCGAGGCGTAGGCGGCGCCGCTGCGCTTGGGCCGGGTCGACAGGATCATGCCCTGCAGGATCGGCTGCCAGAACCACGACGGGTAGTCGATGACGCGCTTGTCGCTCAGGAACTGGCTCAGATAGCGCCGCATCGGCCAGTAGGTGGTGCCGTCCGGGGTGCCCAGGTTGATGAGCATCACGCCCGTCTTCTGGGTCCTGACCGGAGGATGATCCTCCGGCAGCGGCACGCTGTGGGTGAGGCTGGCGGGGGCGTCGGGCATCCGTTGCATCGTTTCGGTGACAAACGTAACCCAGACCTAGGGCCGGCGCCCGGCGGGGGCAAGATCGGCCACGGGAGGCGACCGTGAAATTGCACTTCACCGACGAGGAATTCCGCGGCCGCGAGCGCCGTACCCTGGCGGCGCTGCGCCGCGCCCGGCTCGACGCGTTGTTTCTGTTCAGCCCGGAGAGCCAGTACTGGCTGACCGGCTACGACAGCTTCGGCTACTGCTTCTTTCAGTGCCTGGTGCTGACCGCCGACGGGCGCAAGGTGTTGCTGACGCGCTCCGCCGATCTGCGCCAGGCCCGCCTGACCTCGCGCATCGGCGACGTCCGGATCTGGAAGGACGGCGCCGACGCCGCACCGGCGGGCGACCTGCGCGCGCTCGCGGGCGAACTCGGCCTCACCGGCAAGCGCGTCGGCGTCGAATGGGCGAGCAAGGGGCTCGACGCCGCCTCCGGCCGGGCGCTGGCGGCGGCCTTCGCCGAAGTGGCGACGCTGGCGGACGCCTCGCTGTTGATCCCCGAGCTGCGGCTGGTGAAGAGCGCGGCCGAACTCGCCTATGTCCGCCGCGCCGCCCGGCTCGCCGACGACGCCCTGACCGCGGCGCTGGACGCCACCGGCCCGGGCGCCGACGAGGCCTGGATCCACGCCGCGCTCACCGGCGCCGTCTGCGCCGGCGACGGCGACGCCCCCGGCAACCCGCCGATCGTCGGCAGCGGGCCCTACGCCCTTCTGTGCCGCGCCCACACCGGCCGCCGCCGGCTCGACGACCGCGATCAGCTCACGCTCGAATGGGCCGGCACCTACCGCCACTACCACGTCGCCCAGATGCGCACGATCTGCGTCGGCGCGCCGCGCCCGCGCCACGTCGAGCTGTTCGAGGCCGCCCACGAGGCGCTCGCCGCCTCGGAGGCGCGGCTGCGGCCGGGCTACCGCGTCGGCGAGGTCTACGACGCCCACGCCCGGGTGCTCGACCGGCTCGGCCTCGGCGAGCACCGCCTCAACGCCTGCGGCTACGCCCTCGGCGCGACCTACGCGCCGTCGTGGATGGAATGGCCGATGTTCTACGAGGCCAACCCGGTGGTGCTGGAGCCCAACATGGTGTTCTTCCTGCACATGATCCTGATGGACAGCGCCACCGGCACGGCGATGAGCCTCGGCCGCAGCTCGCGGGTGACCGACGGCGCGCCCGAGCCCCTCAGTGCGCATCCGCTGGAGTTGCTCACCTGCTGAGCCGCCGGGGCCACGTTGCACCGGCGAAGGGCGGTTGCTAGCTTCCGCGCCGTCGTCCTTCGGAGCCCGATCCCATGAAGCTGCTCGCCGGCAACAGCAATCGTCCGCTCGCCGAGGCGATCGCCGCCTATCTGCGCGCCAACCTCACCTCGGCGACGGTCCAGCGCTTCAACGACATGGAGGTCTGGGTCGAGATCAACGAGAACGTGCGCGGCGAGGACGTCTTCGTCATCCAGTCGACGTCCTACCCGGCCAACGACAACCTGATGGAGCTGCTGGTCTGCCTGGACGCGCTCCGGCGCGCGTCGGCCAAGCGGATCACCGCGGTCATCCCCTATTTCGGCTACGCCCGCCAGGACCGCAAACCGGGGCCGCGCACGCCGATCTCGGCCAAGCTGGTGGCCAACCTGATCACCACCGCCGGGGCCTCGCGGGTGCTGACGATGGACCTGCACGCCGGGCAGATCCAGGGCTTCTTCGACATCCCGGTCGACAACCTCTACGCCGCGCCGCTGTTCGCGCCCGACATCGAGAACAATCTCGGCGCCGACGATCTGGTCATCGTCTCCCCCGACGTCGGCGGCGTGGCCCGCGCCCGCGCGCTCGCCAAGCGCCTTGACGTGCCGCTGGCCATCGTCGACAAGCGCCGCGAACGGGCCGGCGCCTCGGAGGTGATGAACGTCATCGGCGACGTCGCGGGCAAGCGCTGCGTGCTGTTCGACGACATCATCGACAGCGGCGGCACCCTCTGCAACGCCGCCGACGCCCTGCTCGGCGAGGGCAGCACCGGCGTCTACGCCTACGTCACCCACGGGGTGCTGTCGGCCGGCGCGGTGGCGCGGGTGGCGGCGAGCTCGCTCGAGCAGCTGGTCGTCACCGACAGCATCCGGGCGACCGAGGGCGTGCGCGTCACCGAGAAGATCCGTCTGTTGTCGGTCGCCCAGCTCATGGGCGAGGGCATCAGCCGGATCTCCAGCGAGAGCTCGGTGTCGAGCCTGTTCGACTGACCCCACCATCTGTCCGAGGCGGGCGATCCCGTGTCGGAGGGAAAGGAACGCGACATGGCCAGTGATCTGGTGAACCTGCCGGCGGAAACCCGCACGCTGCAGGGCAAGGGACCGAACAAGCGCTTGCGCGCCGCCGGCAAGGTGCCGGCGGTGATCTACGGCGGCGGCGAGCCGCCGATGCTCTGCGCCGTCGAGATGAAGGAGCTGCGCCGCGAGCTGCAGACCAACCCCCGCTTCTACAGCGCGATGTGCATGCTCGACTTCGGCGACAGGAAACTGCGGGTGATCCCGCGCGAGACCCAGGTGCACCCGGTGGTCGACGAGGCCTTCCCGATCCACGTCGACTTCGTGCGCGCCAAGGGCGGCTCGATGGCGACGATGGCGGTGCCGGTGACCTTCCTCAACGAGGAGAGCTGCCCGGGCATCAAGCGCGGCGGGGTGTTGAACGTGGTGCGCCGCGAGATCGAGCTCACCTGCCCGGTCGACGCCATCCCCGAAACCTTGGAGGCCGACCTCGCCGAGCTCGACATCGGCGACACCCTGCACGTCAGCGCGATCGCGCTGCCGGCCAACGTCGAGCTCACCGTCACCGACCGCGACTACACCATCGCCACCATCACCGGCCGCGGCGCCACCGAAGCCGCCGAGGAAGGTGTGGAGGGCGAGACCCCCGGAGAAGAGGCGGGCGAGGCGTAGGAGCCCCGCCGGGAGCCGGCACCGTGCGGCTGTTCGTGGGCCTGGGCAATCCGGGGGCGTCCTACGCCGGCCACCGCCACAACATCGGCTTCATGGCGCTCGACCGGCTGGTCGAGCGCTTCGCCTTTCCGGCGTGGAAGAGCAAGTTCCGCGGCCGGTCGAGCGAGGGCCCGCTCGGCGGCGAGAAGGTGCTGCTCCTGGAGCCCTTGACCTACATGAACGAAAGCGGGCGGTCGGTGGCCGAGGCCGCGCGCTTTTTCAAGCTGGCGCCCGCCGACGTCGTCGTCTTCCACGACGAGCTCGACCTGGCGCCCTTCAAGTGCCGGGTGAAGCTGGGCGGCGGTGTCGCCGGCCACAACGGCCTGCGCTCGATCGCGGCCGTCCTGGGCACGCGCGACTTCAAGCGGGTGCGCCTCGGCATCGGCCATCCGGGCGACAAGAACCGGGTCACCGGCTACGTCCTCGGCGACTTCGCCAAGGCCGAGCGCGAGGATCTGGACCGTTTCCTCGACGCCGTCGCCGACGCCGCGCCGAAGCTGGCGGCGGGCGACGACGCCGGCTTCATGAACCGCGTCGCCCTGGAGATGCAGCGCGACGGCGACTGAGCCGTCCTCAGCGGGTCGCCGCCAGTTGGCGCGTGGGCGCGGCGGGGGCGCGGGTCGGCGCGCTCGCGGTGGCGAGGCGGTGCTCGGCGAAGCGGACCGCGCGCGTGGCCACGAAGTTGATCGCGAGGTAGAAGGCGCCGGCGACGACGAAGACTTCGACCGGGCGGAAGCTCGCGGCGATGATGGTCTTGGCGATGCCGGTGATCTCGAGGATGGTGATGGTCGAGGCCAGCGAACTCGCCTTCACCATGAGGATCACCTCGTTGCCGTAGGCCGGCAGCGCCTGGCGGACGGCGAGCGGAAAGGTGACGCGGCGGAACAGCTGCAGCCGCGACATGCCGACCGCGCGCCCGGCCTCGATCTGGCCGAGCGGCACCGACTGCAGCCCGGCGCGGATGATCTCGCTGGTGTAGGCCGCGGTGTTCAAGGTCAGCGCCAGCACCGCGCAGAACCAGGCGTCGCGGAACAGCACCCACACCCCGAGGTCCTCCAGGACCGGCCGGAACTGCCCGGAGCCGTAGTAGATCAAGAAGATCTGGACGAGGAGCGGCGTCGCGCGGAAGACGTAGACGAAGCCGTAGGCCGCGCCGGCGCCGAGCGGGTTGGGCTGCAGCCGGACCAGCGCGACCACCACCGCCAGCGCGAAGCCGAGCGCCAGCGACTGCGCCACCAGGAGCAGCGTGGTCGGCACGCCGGCGGCGAGGCGCGGGATGATCTCGATCAGGAAACCGAGGTCCATCAGGCCCGCCTCACCCCCTTGTTGGCCCAGCGCTCGGCGGCGTCGAAGCCGCGGTTGGAGAGCGAGGTCAGGCCCAGATAGAGCACCGCGGCGACCAGGTAGAAGGTGAAGGGCTCCTTGGTGGAGCCGGCGGCGACCGCGGCCTGGCGCATGATCTCGACCAGCCCGATGACCGAGATCAGCGAGGTGTCCTTCAAGGTCAGCTGCCAGACATTGCCGAGGCCGGGCAGGGCGTGGCGGGCGACCTGGGGCACCAGGATGCGTCGCAGCCGCTGCGGCCGGCTCATGCCGACCGCGACCGCGGCCTCGAGCTGACCCTTGGGCACGACCTGCACGGCGCCGCGGATGACCTCGGCCGAGTAGGCGCCGGCGCTGACGGCGAGGCAGATGGTGCCGGTGACGAAGATCGGCAGCTCGATATAGCCGTCGTAGCCGAACATCCCCGACGCGATCGCCCGCAGCGCCGTCCCGCCCCCGAAGAAGACGAGATAGATGACCAGGAGCTCGGGGATGCCCCGGATCACCGTGGTGTAGAGCTCGGCGAACCAGCGCAGCGGCGCCAGCGGCGCCAGCTTCATCGCGGCGAGGCCGGCGCCGATCACCACGCCCAGCGCGTAGGCGGCGATCGCGACCAGGATCGTCACCACCGCGCCGCGCGCCATCTGGTCGCCCCAACCGGCGTCGCCCCAGGCCAGGAGCGAGAGGTCCAAGGCGGCGGCCCGCCCGCGCCGCGCCGGCTACCGGCTCACGGCGTCGCGGCGGTGTCGAAGCCGAACCATTTCACCGCGAGCTCGCTGACCGTGCCGTCCTCGAGCGCGGCCTGGATCGCGCCGTCGAACTTCTCCTTGAGGGCGGTGTCCTCCTGGCGCAGGCCGACACCCACGCCCTCGCCGAAGACCCCGCCGGAGAAGCCCGGCCCGACGCGGGTGAAGTCGTCGCCGGCCTCGCCCTCCAACAGCGGCTGCCAGCCGCTCTGATCCGCCAGCGCCACGTCGATGCGCCCGGCCTGGAGATCGAGGTCGAGGTTCTCCTGGGTGTCGTAGGTCCGGATGGTGACGTCGCCCATGGACTCGCGCAGGAAGTTCTCGTGGATGGTGGCGGTCTGCACCCCGACGGTGCGGCCGTCCACCAGCGTGCGGAGCTGGTCGATCAGCGCCTGCTCCTCGTCCGAGACCTCGGCGAGGTCGACGCGGGTCTCGGGCAGCCCGGCGGCGGCCAACGCGCTGTCGGCCGGGGCGACGAAGATCGCCGGCGTGGTGGCGTAGGGACGCGAGAAGGCGATGACCTCGCGGCGCTCGTCGGTGATCGACATCCCCGCCATGATGGCGTCGTAGCGACCGCCCAAAAGGGCGGGGATCATCCCGTCCCAGGCTTGGCTGACCAGCTCGCACTCGGCGTCCATGCGCGCGCACAGCTCGCGCATCAACTCGATCTCGAAACCGTCGAGCTCGCCTTGCGCGTTGGTGAAGTTCCACGGGGCGTAGGCGCCCTCGCTGGCGACGCGGATGGTGTCCCACTCCTGCGCCGCGACCTGGCTGGCCAGCACCAGGCCGGCGGCCAGACCTGCGAAGTACTTGAGCGACATGGGTCCGTCCTCCGGGATCACAACACGTTGGCGAGGAACCGACGGCAGCGTTCGCTGCGCGGATGGGCGAAGAGCTCGTCCGGGCTGTTCTCCTCCTCGACGCGGCCGTCGGCGAGGAACATCACCCGGCGCGAGACCTCGCGGGCGAAGCCCATCTCGTGGGTGACCACGACCATGGTCCGGCCCTCGGCCGCCAGATCGCGCATCACCTTGAGGACTTCGCCGACGAGTTCGGGATCGAGCGCCGAGGTGGGCTCGTCGAACAGGAGCACCTGCGGCTCCATCGCCAGCGCGCGGGCGATGGCGACGCGCTGCTGCTGGCCGCCGGAGAGCTCGACCGGGTAGGCGTGGCGCTTCTCGGCGATGCCGACCTTGTCGAGCAGGGCCTCGGCGCGGTCGCGCACCTCGGCCTCGGGCTCGCGCAGCACGACGCGCGGGCCTTCCATGACGTTCTCGAGCACGGTCATGTGGGACCAGAGGTTGAAGCCCTGGAACACCATGCCGAGGCGGGCGCGGATCCGCGAGAGCTGGCGGTGGTCGCCGATCGCGGGTCGCCCCAGCCGGTCGGGCTTGATCCGGATCTCCTCGCCGCCGACGACGATGCGGCCGCTGTCCGGCGTCTCCAGGAAGTTGATGCAGCGCAGAAAGGTGCTCTTGCCCGAGCCCGAGGCGCCGATGATCGAGATGACGTCTTCGCGCTTCGCGGTCAGCGAGATGCCCTTGAGCACCTCGAGGGAGCCGAAGTGCTTGTGGATGTCCTCCGCGACGAGCGCGGGGGCGGCGGGATCGGTCATGCGCGGTCGCCCTCGCGATGAACCCCGCGACGCTAGAGCGCCGGATCGCGGGCGGCAAGCACGGCGCGCCCGGCCGCGGCCGCAGCCCCCTCAGCGCCGGCGGGTCTCCAGCACCACCCCGGCGGCGATCAGCGCGTCGATCTCCTCGGCGCCGAAGCCGGCGGCCTCGAGCACCGCGCGGCCGTGCGCGCCGTAGCGCGGCGGCGGGTCGTGGACGCCGCCGGGCGTGCGCGAGAATTGGATCGGCGTGCCGAAACTGGCGTAGCCGTCGGTCTCCACCGCCATGCCGCGGTGGCGGGTGTGGGGGTCGGCCCAGACCTCGGCGGTGTCCTGCACCGGCCCGGCCGGCACGCCCTGGGCCAGGAGCGCGGTGCAGAGCGCACGGCCGTCGAGTTCCTGCAGCCGTTCGCGCAGGACGGCGGTGAGCGCGTCGCGGTGCCCGAGCCGGTCGCCGTTGGTGGCGAAGCGCGGGTCCGCGGCCAGCTCGGCGCGGTCGATGACCGCGCAGAAGCGCGCGAAGGCGCGGTTGTTGCCGACGGCGACGAAGACGTCGCCGGTCGCGGTGGCGAACGTGTCGTAGGGGCAGATGTTGGGGTGGGCGTTGCCGGTCGGCCGCGGCAGCTCGCCGGAGAGCAGGTAGTTCGGGAGGTGCGGGAACATCAGCGCCACCGCGGTGTCGTAGAGCGTCATGTCGAGATACTGGCCGGCGCCCGAGCGCTCGCGCTCGATCACCGCCATGCAGACGGCGAGGGCGGTGTAGAGGCCGGTGCCG
>JAAAPF010000352.1 GCA_009908425.1 Alphaproteobacteria bacterium | reverse complement strand
TCACCGTCGACCACGGGTTGCGCGCCGCCGCCGCCGCCGAGGCGTGCTGGGTCGCGGCTGCGGCGGCGCGGCTCGGCTTCGCCCACCGCACGTTGCGCTGGCGGCGAGCGCCCGGCCGGCGGGCGACCCAGGCCGGCGCCCGCGACGCCCGTTACCGTCTGCTGGAGGACGCCGCCGCCGAACGCGGCTGTCTCCACCTGCTCCTCGGCCACCATCGCGACGACAACGCTCGTACCGTCGCGATGCGCCGCCGCCGCGCCGAGGGTCCCGGGCTCGCCGGCATGCCCGCGGTGCGCGAACTCGACCGCGTCCGGGTGCTGCGCCCCCTGTTGGGGTTCGCGCGGGCGAGGCTGCGGGCGACGGCGGCGCGGCCGGGGTACGGCTGGATCGAGGACCCCGCCAACCGCGATCCGCGCTTCGAGCGCACGCGGGTGGCGGCGAGCGCCGTCGCTCCCGCGGTCGAGGAGCGGCGCGCGCTGGAGACCGCCGCCCGCGCCTGGCTCGCCCGCCACCTCCACCGCGAGGCCGGCGGCGCGCTCGCCTTCGACGCCGCGGCGTGGGACCGCGCGCCGCGCGGCCTCGCGGCCGAGGTCCTGGCGCGGGCGGTGGCGACCGTCGGTGGGACGACCCCGGCCCCCGGGCGCGGGCGGGTGGCGGCGGCGGTACGCCGGCTCGACGCCGGACGAACCCGGTTGACGCTCGCCGGTGCGCTCGTTGGCCGCGCCCGCGAGCGGTTGGTGGTCGCGCCGGAGCGATCGACTTTGCAAAGTCCGGCCTCGAAGCAAACCGCGCTCGCGGGTGCGGGGTTCGGCGGATCGCATGTTGTCTCGGACGCGGCGATCCTTATCTGCTAGTCTATCTCTCCAGCGTGCGCACCGGGTGGTGGTGACCATCGGTGGGCTCGACGGAGTGTAAGGGGGAAAGCGAGGCAGCACGTGAACAATTTCGGCAAGAACCTGGCACTGTGGGTCATCATCGGCCTCTTGCTGATCGCGCTGTTCAACCTGTTCCAGAGCCCGGGCGGGCGGTCGCCGCAGGCGTCGCTGGCCTTCTCGGACTTCCTGGACGAGGTCGAGCAGGGTCGCGTCGCCGAGGTGACGATCCAGGGCAGCGAGATCACGGGTCAGTACGCGGACGGCCGCAACTTCACGACCTTCGCGCCGGAAGGCGCCAACGTCGTCGAACCGCTGCGTGAGGCCGACGTGCGGATCCGCTCGGAACCGGCCGACAACGGCATGCCGTCACTTCTGGGCGTGCTGATCTCGTGGTTCCCGATGTTGCTCCTGATCGGCGTGTGGATCTTCTTCATGCGCCAGATGCAGGGCGGCGGCGGCAAGGCCATGGGTTTCGGCAAATCCAAGGCCAAGCTTCTGACCGAGAAGGCGGGTCGGGTGACCTTCGGCGACGTCGCGGGCATCGACGAGGCCAAGGACGACCTGCAGGAGATCGTCGAGTTCTTGAAGAACCCGCAGAAATTCCAGCAGGTCGGCGGACGCATTCCGAAGGGCTGCCTGCTGGTCGGCCCGCCCGGCACCGGTAAGACGCTGTTGGCGCGGGCGATCGCGGGCGAAGCCAACGTCCCCTTCTTCACCATCTCGGGCTCGGACTTCGTCGAGATGTTCGTGGGCGTGGGCGCCAGCCGGGTCCGCGACATGTTCGAGCAAGCCAAGAAGCACGCCCCCTGCATCGTCTTCATCGACGAGATCGACGCGGTCGGCCGCCACCGCGGCGCCGGGCTCGGCGGTGGCAACGACGAGCGCGAGCAGACGCTCAACCAGCTGCTGGTCGAGATGGACGGCTTCGAGTCGAACGAGGGGGTGATCTTGATCGCCGCCACCAACCGGCCGGACGTGCTCGACCCGGCGCTGTTGCGTCCGGGCCGCTTCGACCGCCAGATCACCGTGCCCAACCCCGACGTGATCGGCCGCGAGCGCATCCTCAATGTTCACATGAAGAAGGTGCGCCTGGCGCCGGACGTGGACGCCAAGGTCATCGCCCGGGGGACGCCGGGCTTCTCGGGCGCCGATCTCGCCAACCTCGTCAACGAGGCGGCGCTGATGGCGGCGCGGGCCGGCAAGCGGTTGGCCACGATGGCCGACTTCGAGGCTGCCAAGGACAAGATCATGATGGGCGCCGAGCGCCGCTCCATGGTCATGACCGAGGACGAGAAGCGGCTCACCGCCTACCACGAGGGCGGCCACGCGGTGGTGGCGTGGCATACGCCGGTCTCCGACCCGATCCACAAGGCGACGATCATCCCCCGCGGTCGCGCGCTCGGCATGGTCATGCGCCTGCCGGAGGGTGACCGCCTCTCCATCAGCCGCGAGAAGCTCGACGGCGACATCGCGGTGGCGATGGGCGGCCGTGTCGCCGAGGAGCTGACCTTCGGCCACAACAAGGTCACCGCCGGGGCCGCCTCGGACATCGAGCAGGCCACCAAGATGGCGCGCCACATGGTGACCCAGTGGGGCATGAGCGAGGAACTCGGCCCGGTCGGGTACCACGAGAATCAACAGGAGGTGTTCCTCGGGCACTCGGTGACGCAGTCGCAGAACGTCTCGGAGGCGACGGCGCAGAAGATCGACCAGGAGATCCGCCGCATCGTCGACACCGGCTACGCCGAGGCGCGGCGCGTGCTGACCGAGAATCGCGACCAGCTGGAGCGGATCGCCCAGGCGCTGTTGGAGTACGAGGCGCTGACCGGCGAGGAGATCGACCTGGTCATGCGGGGCGAACCCCTGCCGGAGCGGCGTGCCGACGCGCCCCCGCAGCCGACCCCACCGGCGGGCAAGCGCGGCTCGGTGCCGACCACCAGCCGGCCGCGCCCCTCCACCGGGCCGGCACCGAGCCCGCAGCCGGGTTCCTGACCGGGGAACCGATGCCGGGCTCCGACCGGCCGAACCGAAACGGCTGAAGCGACGCGTGGCGGCGGCCCTTCTGGGCCGCCGCCTGCGTCTGGGCGGGTTGCCCTTTAGTACTAGTGGCCGCCGCGATATTCTCGCGTTAGTTGAAACTTCATAGCTGGTTTCAACGAGGTGGCAATGCGCGCCCTCATCGTCGATGACGATCCCGTCGCCGCCAGGCTCATCCAATCGGCCATCGACCAGCAGTTTCTCGTCGAACATACCGAAACCGGCGAAGACGCCCTCGAACTGGCGAAGCTCTACGATTTCGACATCATCGTTCTCGACCTCCGACTCCCCGACTTCGACGGCGGCGAGGTCGTGCGTCGACTACGCGCGAACGAGCTGGAAGTGCCGGTGCTGATCCTCTCCGGGGTCGAGGACCGGCACGAAAAGGTGCGCGGGCTGATCTGTGGCGCCGACGACTACCTCACCAAGCCGTTCGACAAGGACGAGCTGACCGCGCGGCTGCAGGCGATCGTGCGGCGCTCGAAGGGCCACGCCGCCTCGGTCATCCGGGTCGGCCGCATGACTCTCGACCTCAACGCGAAGCGGGTCGAGATCGACGGCCAGCCGCTCCACGTCACCGGCAAAGAGTACGGCATCCTCGAACTGCTCTCCCTGCGCAAGGGTATGACCCTCACCAAGGAGACTTTTCTCGACCATCTCTACGGCGGCATGGACGAGCCGGAACAAAAGATCATCGACGTCTTCATCTGCAAGCTGCGGAAGAAGATCGCGCGGCTCACCGGCGAGCACCACAACATCGAGACGGTCTGGGGCCGCGGCTACATGCTGCGCGACGCGCGCGACGGTCACGCCCAGCTCAACGAGAGCCGGGCGCCGTGGGGCGCCGACGCGCTCGCCGGCGACGAGCTCGACGAGCTCGACCGCCTGCTGCTGCAACTCCTGCCCGACGACGCCACGGCGGCGAACGACGACGGCTCGGCCGGCGGCTGAGGCCGCCCCGCGTGTCAACGGACGCGGTAGAGGGCGTGACCGCGGTTGGTGGTGAACGGGCGCACCTCGCTCGGCCAGCGCCCGCGCTCGACCGCGGCCGTCCAGGCGTCGCTCGCCAACACGTCGGGGCCGTCGATCTCGTAGATCGCCAAAAACCGCGGGCTCGCCGCCGGGCGGGGCTCGACCCGGCCGCCGAGCGCGAGCGCGAAGGGCTCGGCCTCGGCGCGCGTCACCGCGCGCACCCCCGGCACCTCGAGCAGATGGGGGATGTGCTCGGTGTCGTAGACCTCGTGGAACAACGCCTCGCGCTCGGGGGCGACGTCCATGGTCACGACGAACAGATAGCGGGCCGCGATCGTCATCCCCCGACCTCCGCTTCTCGATCCCGCGCGGCGATGGCCGCCCACAGCTTGGCCGGCGTGAGCGGGCGGTCGACGTGCTCGACGCCGAACGGCCGCAGGGCGTCGTGCACCGCGTTCACCACCGCCGCCACCCCGCCGATCGAGCCGACCTCACCCACCCCCTTCACGCCCAACCGGCTGTTTGGGCTCGGGGTCGGCGCGAAGTCGAGAACGAAGGCGGGGACGTCGCCCGCCCGCGGCATCCAGTAGTCCATGAACGAGCCGGTGAGCAGCTGGCCGTTGGCGTCGTAGACCAGCGCCTCGCCGAGCGCTTCGCCGAGGGCCTGGGTGACGCCGCCGGCGAGCTGACCGAACGCGCCGGGCGGGTCGATCACCCGGCCGATGTCGTCGAGCCCGCACCACCGCTCCACCCGTACCGCCCCGGTCTCGGGGTCGAGCTCCACCTCGACGGCGTAGCCACCCGCGGGATAGGTCGAGTGCTCGCCTTCGAAATCGCGCTCGGCGATGCAGGCCGGCGCGTCGTCGCGGGCGGCGCCCATGGCCGCGAGTTCGAAGAGCCCGACGCCGCGGTCGGTGCCCTTGATGCGGAAGCGACCACCGGCGTAGGCGAGATCGGCGCTCGCCACCTCCAGAACCTCGGCGGCGCGCGCCCGCGCCTGCCCCAGCAGGGCGTGGGCGGTCCGATGGACGGTATTGGCCGCCACCGGCATCAGGTTCGAGCCGCCGGTACCGCCACCGACCGCCAGCCGGTCGCTGTCGCCCTGCTCGACGCGGACCCGCTCGCGCGGCAGGTCGAGGACCTCGGCGGCGACCGCGGCGAGCGCGCGCCGGTGGCCCTGACCCGAGTCCTGGGTGCCGCTGCGTACGACCACCGCGCCCTCCGGCCGGACGCGCACCTCGCTGCGCTCGTCGGTCGAGCCGCCGGTGGCGTGCAGGTGGAAGGTGAGCCCGAGCCCGCGCCGTCGGCCACGGGCGGCGCTCGCCGCGCGGCGCTCGGCGAAGCCCGCGAGATCGGCAGCCTCGTCGAGGCGGGCCGCCAGCGCCGGCAGGTCGCCGCCGTCGATGGTCTCGCCCATGCCGGTGCGATAGGGCAGCGCCTCGGGCGTGATCAGGTTGCGGCGGCGGAGTTCGAAGCGATCGAGCCCGAGCCGCGCCGCGGCGACGTCGATCAGCCGCTCCAGCGTCGCCACGGTCTCGGGCTTGCCGGCACCGCGATAGGCGTCGGTGGGCGGCCCGTTGGTGAAGGTCGCGGTGACGGCGTAGTGCAGGTGCGCGATCCGATAGACGTGGCCCATGACCCGCGTCGCGCCGGTGGTGACGATCGCCGGCGCCACGGTGTTCACGTAGGCGCCGATGTCGGCGAGCGCGTCGACGGCGAAGGCGAGGAACCGGCCGTCGGCGTCGAGCGCCAGCCGGGCGCGATCGACCCGGGCGCGACCCGGCACGTCGGCGGCGAAGCTCTCGGCGCGGTCGGCCACCCACTTGACCGGTCGGCCGGTGCGTTCGGCCGCGACCAGCGCCAGCACCTGCTCGGGATAGGGCCAGATCTTGACCGCGAAGCTGCCGCCGACGTCTTCGGTGACGATGCGGACGGCGTCGGTGTCCACGGCCAGGGCCTGCGCCATCGCGGCGCGCAGCGCCACGACGCCCTGGCTCGGCGTCCAGAGGGTGTAACGGCCGGTTTCGCGCGCGTAGCTCGCGAGCGCCCCGCGCGGCTCCAGCGGCGCCGCGGCGACCCGCGGGTGGCGCACGGTGAGTTCGACCACGTGCGCCGCGCGGGCCATGGCGCCCGCGGCGGCGTCGGCGTCGCCCTTGGACCAGCGAAAGGCGACGTTGTCGGGCGCCTCGGCCCGGATCGCGCCGGCCGCTCGCGCCGCTTCCGGGTCCACGACCGCCGGCCACGCCTCGATGTCGAGGTCGATCGCCTCGAGCGCGTCGGCCGCGGTGGCGACGTCGTCGGCCACGACCGCGGCCACCGCCTCGCCGACATGGCGCACGACGCCGTCGGCGAGAATCGGGCGCGGGGGCGCGAAAAAGCGGCCGTCGTCGGTATCGTCGAGCGGGGCGCGCGTCGCCAGCGCGGCGACGCCACGCTCGGCCAGATCGCGCGCGGTGAGCACCGCCCGCACGCCCGGCATCGTCGCCGCGGCCGCCGTCTCCAGCCGGGTGATCCGGCCGTGGGCGAACGGCGCGCGCAGCACCGCGAGCCGCAAAGCGCCGGCGGGCGCGCGGTCGTCGATGAACCGTCCGCCGCCGCGCACCAAGCGTTCGTCGTCGTCGACCATCCGCGTCCCGGCCTCTCCGTCGACGGTGGGCGCGCCCATCCGCCGCTGTTCGCCGGCGGCGGAGCCGGCCGATCGCGGGCGCGGCGACCGCGCCGGCGGACCGCGCCTCGCGGCGACGCCTACTCGGCGCCGAGATCCAACAGTAGTCGTTCGATCTCGGCGAGATGCGCGTTCTCGCCGCCGCCCATGCCTTCCTGCTCGGAATCGCAGAGGCGCAGCGCGTCGAGGCGCCAGCGCTCCAGGATGGCGATCTTCTCGGCCTCGGAAAGGTCCGGCGCCTCGATCACGGCCGCCGGCGTGCCGAAGCGCTGCTCGGGGTCGTCCAGGGCGTCGTCGAACGGTCGGCGTTCGTCGCTCATCTCGACCTCCTGTCCATGACGCGCGGCTCAGCCGCCGTCCGCGCCGTCGACGACGGCCACCCGCATCCCGTCGGCGAGTTCGTCGAGTTTGCTCACCGCGACGACGTCGCCGGCGTTGAGCGGGCCGCGCACGCGCACACCGTCTTCGGTCGTCCGCCCCTTCTCCACCGGGGTCGAGCGCGCGAGACCGCGATCGATGCGGAAGACCCGGACCCCACGCGCGTCCTCGAGCACGGCGGCTTCGGGTACCACCGCCGTGTTGACGCCGGTGACCGGGACCTCGACGACCGCCTCGGAGCCGGGCGGGAACGCGGCGGGGTCGCCTAGCACGGCGGTGAGCTGGACCGTCGTCGCCTCCGCCCCCGGCGCGCTGCCGAGCGCCAAGATGCGGGCCTCGGTGTCGGCGTCGTCGCCGCCACGCACCGTCAGGTCGTCGCCCACGGCGATGTCGGTGGTGAGCCGCCGTGGCAGCTCCAAGCGGACGACGCGCTCGTCGGGGCTGTCGAAGGTGGCGATGGGTTGCCCGCGGGTGATGATGTCGCCGGGAGCGATGTCGGCGAGGTCGACTTTGCCCGCGAAGGGGGCCCGGATGTTGTTCTGCTCGACCGCCGCCCGGGCGGCTTCCAGCTGGCGCTGGGCGGCGGCGAGCCGCTGCTCGAGGTCCTCGATGTCGGCCTCGGCGGCGAGGTTCTCCTCGACGCGCGCCCGCGCGCGCTCGAGTTCCGCTTCCAGGAGAGATTGCTCGGCTTCGGCGGCCATCAGCTCCGCCCGCTGCGAGCTCTGCTCGAAGCGCAGGAGGAGTTCACCCGCCTCGACCTGCGCGCCGTCGCGGACCTCGATGTTCTGGACCGCGCCGCGCAACGGGCTCGGCAGCGGCACACCCTCGGCGGCCTCGACCGCGGTCTCGATGCGGCGGAGGTCGTCGTCGGGTCCCGCCACCACCTCGGCCACCGCCACCTGCGGCAGATCCCCATCGCCGCCGGCCGTCGTCGCTTGGTCGCCCGTCGGCTGGAGGAACCACCAGCCGACGGCGACGACACCGACCGCGACGACGACGGCCGGCACGAGCTTCGCAGCGTTCAACGCCATCTCCTCGCCAACAACGGATATCGCCCACACCTAAGTCACCGGGCCGGCCCCGGCCAGCCCCGGCGAGCGGCGCCGACGAGGCCATGACAACGTCACGGCGAGCGTGCAGGTTCCGGCCATGTCCGACGGCTCGCCCCCGCATCACCCGCCTCGCCGCCGTCCTCTCGCCCGTTTCGAGCGCTGGCTGGAGACCGCGGTGCACCGCCGGGGCGCGTTCTGGTGGTTGGTCGCGGCCACCGCCGTCGAGAACACCTTCGTGCCGCTCACCGTCGAGCCGATCGTGGTGCCGCTCATGGCGCTCTACCGCGACCGCATCGTGCCGTTCGCCGTCGCGATGTGGCTCGGCTCGGTTGTGGGCGGCATCGCGATGTACGGCCTCGGGCTCGGCGTGGCCGCCGGCGCGGCGCCCTGGTGGGCGGGCACCGCCAGTGCGGAGGCCGCCGCCGGCTTCGTTCAACGGCTGGAGGGCGAGGGCTTCTGGGCGATCTTCGTCTTCGCGATCTCGCCGCTGCCCTATCAGATGGCGACCGTGGGGGCGGGCCTCGCGGACTATCCGTTCGTAAAGTTCATGGTCGCGATCACCGTCGGGCGCGGGCTGCTCTACGCCGGCTTCGCCCTCGCGGTGTGGGTGGTCGGCAGCGCCCTCCACGAGGTCATGGCGCGCCACAAGGTCACCGTGCTGATCGGCGGTAGCGTTGTAGCGATCCTGGTGGTGCTCGCGCTCGGCCTCCGTGGTTGAGCCGATCGGCTGCAAGAGGGAAGGCCGGGAAGGCGGCCGCGGGCCGTGTACCCTCGACCGCCCTCCCGGCCCGTCGTCACCGCCGCAGCCGGCGGTGACGCTCGCCTCGTCCGCGGTGGCGCTCAGTCCGCGGTCGCGGTGAGCCCGGCCTCGACCCAGCTGTCGAAGGCCTCCTGATTCTGCTCGATCCACTCGGCGGTGTGCCGGCGGATGTCGTCACGGTCGTCCTCGCCCTCCTGCATCAACAGGTTCTGGGCGCTGATATCGTCGATCGGGACCTCGGCGGCTTCCAGGAACGCGGCCGCAGCCGGGTTCTCGGCGGCCCAGTCGTCGTTGGCCAGCACCATGATGTTGTCGACGGCGAAGCCGAGGTTCTTGCCGTCGGCCGAGGTCTGCTCGGCGGTCGCGTCCGGATCGTCCGGCAGCGACGTGTAGGGCACCTCGAGCCACTCGACGTCCTCACCCGGCACCAGCACGCCCGAGACCCAGAGCGGCGTCCAGGTGTAGTAGAAGATCGGCTGATCCTGCTCGTAACGCTCGATGGTGTCGGCGACCAGGGCGAAATAGCTGCCCTGGTTGTGGGTGACGGTGTCATCGAGCCCGTATTCGGGGATCTGGTGCTCGATGACCCGCTCGCAGCCCCAGCCCGGGTTGCATCCGGTGAGGTCGGCGGTGCCGTCGCCGTCGGTATCGAACAGCGCGGCGACCTCCGGATCCTGGAACTGCTCCAGGTTGGTGATGCCGTGCTCCTCGGCGGTCGCCTTGTCGATCAGGTAGCCCTGCAGGACGTTCTCGACGAAGACGCCGAGACGTTCCAGATCCTCGTCGCCGCCGGAGTTCTCGAAAAACGCCTCGTGCAGGATCCGCCAGTGGACGGCGGTGAAGTCGGCGTCGCCGTTCGCCAGGGCGACGTGCAGCGAGCCGTACTCGCCGAGCTCCAAGGGATCCTCGACCTCGTAGCCCAGTTGCTCCAGGCCTTCGAAGAGAATGAAGTGCTGGAACAGCTCCTCGGCCGTGGTGGTGACGATCGGCTGAATGCTCGTGCCCTCGCCGGGCAGCTCTTGGCCCAGAGCCGGTGATGCGGCGAGCGCCAGGGCCGCCGAGCCGATCAACAGTCGGGTGCGCACGTTCAACGGCTTCCTCCCTAGTGGTGACGACGAACTGCCCGAGAGCCGAGCCGTGATGGCCTCAGGCGGCAGGCCGCGACGACGTGTCCGCCGCGGGCGTGCTCTGGGGTTGGAAACGCCGCCAGAGCTTGAGGGTTGCCCCGACGGGGCCGACGTCCGTCAACGAGCGGCGGCCGGTCTCGCGCTCCTCGGCGCCGAGCGCCTGGGTCATGCGGTCGAGCACGATCGCCAGCAGCACGATGCCGACGCCGCCGACGGTGGCGAGGCCCATGTCGAGCCGGCCGATACCGCGTAGCACCATCTGGCCGAGACCGCCCACCGAGATCATCGAGGCGATCACCACCATCGACAGCGCCAGCATCAGCGTCTGGTTGACGCCGGCCATGATGGTCTTGGTGGCGAGCGGTAGCTGCACCTTGTAGAGCAGCTGGCGGCGCGAGGCGCCGAAGGCGGTGGCGGCCTCGATCACGTCCGTCGGCACCTGGCGGATGCCGAGATTGGTGAGACGTATCAACGGCGGCAGCGCGAAGATGATGGTGACGACCACGCCCGGCACGTTGCCGATGCCGAACAGCATGACGATCGGTACCAGGTACACGAAGGCCGGGGTGGTCTGCATGGTGTCGAGCACCGGGCGCATCACGCCCTGCAGGCCGTCGCGCCGGGACATCGCGATGCCGGTCGGCAGACCGATGGCGATGCAGAAGAAGACGGCGGTGAGCACGATCGCCAGCGTGATCATCGCCTGCTCGTAGGCGCCGATGATCCCCATCACGAAGAACGCGATCGCGGTGCCGAGCGCCAGCCGGCGCCCGGCGACCTGCCAACCCACCAGCGCCAGGATGGCGATCATGACCAGCGCCGGCGGCGCCGTCAGCAGCGTCTCGAGGAAGCTCAGCACCTGGTCGATCGGCCAGCGGATGGCCTGAAAGACCGCACGGAAGTTGTCGACCAGCCAATCCAAGCCGGTGTCGACCCAGTCGTCGAAGGGGATCTGCAGTTGCTCGAACGGATCGAGGATGTCCTGCCAGCTCATGCGGCCCGCTCCTGCTCGTCGATGCCGGCAAGGGCTTCGAGGAGAATGGCGCGCGACACGGTGCCGACATAGCGGCCGTCACCGTCGACGACCGGCATCGGGGTAGGCGCGCGCGCCACGTCGGTGAGAACGTCGCTCAACGACTGATCCGCGCGCAGCGGCTGCACGTCGGGGACGCGGGCCTCGGCGAGGCCCTGGCCGTCGCGGCGCGCACGGTCGAGCGACTGGAGGGTGACGATACCGCTGTACTGCTGCTGGCGATCGACCAGCACGCCGAACTCGCGTTCCTGGCGGCGCAGCCGCTCGATGGCGGAGTCCACCCCCTGACCGGCGCGCTCGATCAGCGTCACTTGCATCCGGCGGGCGATGTCGGCGACGGTCAGCACCTTGGAGACGTCCACGCCGGAGAAGAAGCTCCTGACGTACTCGTCGGAGGGATTGGCGAGGATCTCGTCGGGAGTGCCGACCTGGACCACGCGGCCGCCCTCCATGATGGCGATGCGATCGCCGATGCGCATCGCCTCGTCGAGGTCGTGGCTGATGAAGACGACGGTGCGCTGGTTCTCGGCCTGCAGCTTCAACAGCTCGTCCTGCATCTCGCCGCGGATCAGCGGATCGAGCGCGGAGAACGCCTCGTCCATCAACATGATGCCGGGGTCGTTGGCGAGCGCGCGGGCGAGACCGACGCGCTGTTGCATGCCACCGGAGAGCTCGTCGGGAAAGCTCTGGGCGTTGGGGGCGAGGCCGACCTGCTCGAGCGCGGCCATCGCGCGCTCGTGGCGTTGCGGTTTGGCGAACCCGGCGAGTTCGAGGCCGAAGGCGACGTTGTCGAGCACGCGCAGGTGCGGCAACAGCGCGAAGGACTGGAAGACCATGCTCATGTCGCGTCGCCGCAGCTCGATCAGCTGCTGCTCCGACATCTGCGCGATGTCCTCGCCCTCGATCAGCACCTCGCCCGCGGTCGGCTCGATCAGCCGATTCAGCAGCCGCACCAGGGTCGATTTGCCCGAACCGGACAGCCCCATGATTACGAAGACCTCGCCTTCGTTGATCGCGAAGCTGGCGTGATCGACGCCGATGGTCTGTTGGGTGCGCTGGAAGATGACGTCCTTGCTCAGCCCCTCGCGCAGCAGCTGCAGCGCTTCCTGGGGCCGCCCGCCGAAGATTTTCGTGAGGTCGCGCACCACCAGCTTGGCGGTCGCCTCCGACTCATTGGACATCGATCCATCCGCATCGTGGGCATTGCATCGAGGCAACCAGTTTATCGGCCGGGGGTCAACGCCACCCGGCCCGCTCCTCCCGGCGAAGCTCGCCGGCGCGGTTGGGGCACCGACGATCGCTCATCATCGGCTGCACGTCGGAATAATCAAGCCCGGGATCGGGAAATCGTCTCAGCGCGGCAGCCGCGCCGCCGCGCCGCGGTGCCAGCGCTCACCCGCGGCCGCGGGTTGCCCGCCGTGAAATTCGCCGTCCTCGAACGGCCAGGAGCGGACGACCTCGTTGCTCGGCCGACCGGGCGGGTCGACCGGATAATGCCGGCGGAAGGTCGCGGTCAGCCGACCGGTGACGATCCGCAGGCGGTCGACCACCGCGCCGTCGTCGAGGCGGATCGTCGCAACGACGTCCCAGCCGTCGCCACGCTCGGCGAAGAGCGCGAGGTGCACCGCCGGCAGCGGGCCGCCATCGCCGCGCTCGACCGCGAGCGCGGCATCGCGGCGA
>JAAAPF010000066.1 GCA_009908425.1 Alphaproteobacteria bacterium | reverse complement strand
GCCGGGGTGGAGCAGGGCGGCCCCCAGCCGACGCCCGGCGAGGCGGGACCGGGCGAACCGGCGGCGGCGGATACAGCGCCGCGCGGCGCCGGGCCGGCCGCGCGCAAGGCGGCGCGCGAGGGCGACGTCGATCTCGCCGGCGTCGAGGGCACCGGCCCCAAGGGCAACGTCACCAAAGCCGACGTCGAGGGCACCCGCGGGGACGGCGGCGCCGGCCCCGCGGCGGCGAAAGAGGCGCCCGCCCCGAAGGAGGCGCCCGCCCCGACGCCGGCGGGCGAGCCGGCGGCGCCGCCACCGCCGCCGCCCAGCCGTGGCGGCGAGGAGCGGGTCAAGATGACCCGCCTCAGGAAGCGCATCGCCGAGCGTCTCAAGGAGGCCCAGAACACCGCCGCCATGCTGACGACCTTCAACGAGGTCGACATGTCGGCGATCACCGAGCTCCGTCAGCGGCACCAGGACGCCTTCGTCGCCAAGCACGGCTTCAAGCTCGGCTTCATGAGCTTCTTCGTGAAGGCCGCGATCGAGGCGCTGAAGGCCTACCCCACGGTCAACGCCGAGATCGACGGCGACGAGATCGTCTATAAGCACTACTACGACATCGGGGTCGCCGTCTCGACCGAGAGCGGTCTCGTGGTGCCGGTGGTGCGCGGGGCCGACCAGATGAGCTTCGCCGGGATCGAGCGTACCATCACCGACCTCGGCCAGAAGGCCCGCGACGGCAAGCTGGCGATGGAGGACCTGATGGGCGGGACCTTCTCGATCTCCAACGGCGGCGTCTTCGGCTCGATGATGTCGACGCCGATCCTCAACCCGCCGCAGGTCGGCATCCTCGGCATGCACAAGACGATGCGGCGCCCGATGGTGATGGAGGACGGTCGCCTGGAAGCGCGGCCGATGATGTACCTGGCGCTGTCCTACGATCACCGGATCATCGACGGGCGCGAGGCGGTGAGCTTCCTGGTCCGCGTCAAGGAGTGCATCGAGGACCCGGAGCGGATGCTCCTCGACGCCTGAGCGGGGCGGCGATGGGACTGGCCGGCTGGTTCCGCCGGCTGCGCGGGGGCGCGGCGGCGATGCGGACGACGACGGTGGAGCCGGGCGCCCTCGCCGCGGGGGCGTCTCCGGCGTCGGCAGCGGGCGCGCCTATGACCGCGCCCGCCACGCAACGGGAAGGACGCATGGCGGACAGATTCGACGTGGTGGTGATCGGGGGCGGTCCGGGCGGCTACGTCGCGGCGATCAAGGCGGCGCAGCTGGGCTTCAAGACCGCCTGCGTCGAGAAGCGGGGCGCGCTCGGCGGCACCTGCCTCAACGTCGGCTGCATCCCGTCCAAGGCGCTGTTGCACTCCTCGGAACTCTACGAGGAAGCGACCAACGGGATGGCGGCCCACGGCGTCAAGGTCCAGGGCGTCGAACTCGACCTCGCGGCGATGCTCGGCCACAAGGACAAGGCGGTCAAAGAGCTCATCCAGGGCATCGAGTTCCTCTTCAAGAAGAACAAGGTGAGCTACGTCAAAGGCCACGGCCGGCTGGCCGGCGCCGGCCGGGTCGAGGTGGCGCTCGCCGACGGCGGCAGCCGCGACCTCGAGGCCGCCCACGTCGTCATCGCCACCGGCTCCGACGTCATGGCGCTGCCCGGCGCGCCGATCGACGAGGAGCGCGTGGTTTCCTCGACCGGGGCTCTGGATCTCCCCGAGGTGCCGAAGCGCCTGCTGGTCGTCGGCGGCGGCTATATCGGGCTGGAGATGGGCACGGTCTGGCGCCGGCTGGGGGCCGAGGTCACCGTCGTCGAGTTCCTCGACCGCATCACACCCGGCATGGACGCCGAGGTCGCCCAGCAGTTCCAGCGCATCCTCAAGCGCCAGGGCTTCACCTTCAAGCTGGGCACCAAGGTGACCGGGGTCGAGCGCACCGACGGCGGTTGCCGGGTGACGACGGAGCCGGCCGGCGGCGGTGACGCCGACAGCCACGACTTCGACGTCGTCCTCGTCGCCATCGGGCGGCGGCCCTACACCGACGACCTCGGGCTGGAGACGGTGGGCGTGCAGGTCGACAACAAGGGGCGCATCCCGATCGACGACCACTTCAAGGCGACCGACGGGGTCTACGCCATCGGCGACGTCGTCGAGGGGCCGATGCTCGCCCACAAGGCCGAGGACGAGGCCGTCGCCTGCGTCGAGATGCTGGCGGGCCAGAAGCCGCACCTCGACTACGACGCCATTCCGGCGGTGATCTACACCGCCCCGGAGATCGCCTATGTCGGTAAGAACGAGGAGCAGCTGAAGGAGGCCGGCGTCGACTACAAGGTCGGCAAGTTCCCCTTTCAGGCCAACAGCCGCGCCAAATCGGTCGGCAGGACCGACGGCTTCGTCAAGGTGCTCGCCGATCGGGAGACCGACCGGGTGCTCGGCTGCCACATCATCGGCGAGGACGCCGGCACGATGATCTCGGAGCTGGCGTTGGCGCTGGAGTTCGGCGCCAGCTCGGAGGACGTCGCCCGCACCTGTCACCCCCATCCCACCCTGTCGGAAGCGGTCAAGGAGGCGGCGATGGCGGTCACCGGCAAGCCGATCCACGCCTGACGGCGAGCGGCGGGGTCGCGGCCGCGCCGGCGCCCGCCGCCGAGAGGCGCGCCACCCGCACCGGAGGAGAGGGATGTTCATCCGTGTCCGCCACTGGACCACGCAACTCGGCGAGTGGGACCAGTTCGTCGAGCGCCTCGAGCACGAGGGCCTCGACGCCATGAAGCAGGCCAAGGGCTTTCAACGCCTGATCGTCACCGGTGATCCGATGTCGAACTCGGTGGTGACGATCTCGATCTGGGAATCCGAGAGCGCCGAGCGCGCCTACGAGATCCAGCAGGCCAAGGCGTTCCACGACGTCGTCAAGGCGTTCGTCACGGGCCCGCCCGAGACCTTCGCCTATCCGGTCATCTCGGACCGGCAGGTGTGAGCGTGCGCCGGGTCCTCGCCGGGCTGCTCGTGCTCGTCCTGACGGCGCCGGGGCTCGCCGCCGACCGGGTGGTCGGCCGCTGGGTGCTCGACGAGGCGGCGTTCCGCGCCCAGGTCGAGCGCTTCTACGCCGAAGCGCTCGCCCAGGTCCCGGCCGAGGATCGCGACCGCGCGGAGGCCATGGCCGAGCGGGCGATCGACGCGACGGTCGAGCGCATGGCCGGCGCCGCCGTCACCTTCGAGCCCGACGGTACCGTCGTGCTGGACGCCGGCGACGGGCCGGCGCGGCAGGGGCGCTGGTCGCGCCAGGGCGACACCATCGTCGTCGAGCCGACGGCGGACGGCGCAGAAGCGACCACGCTCGTCGGCCTCTTCGAGGACGATCGGCTGCGCCTCGAGCCCGACCGGGAAGACGCCGTCGGCTTCGTCATGCGGCGCCCGGCGGAGTAGCCGGCGGCGCGATGGTGTAGAGCGCGGCGGCGACCGCCGTCGCCAGGTTCAAGCTCGAGACGCGGGGGCGCATCGGCAACGCCACCAGCCGGTCCACGCTGCGCCGGGTGGCCGGCGTCAGGCCGTGGCGCTCGCCGCCGAAGACGAGCGCGTTTCCCGGCACCACGGCGCGCGCGGCGAGCGGCTCGCCGGCGGCGTCGAAGCCGACGAGCGGACGGCCGAGGCGGCCGGCGGCGTCCAGGCGCAAACAGGGCAGGGCGAACTGCAGCCCGGCGGCGCCGCGCACGGCCGCGGGTTGCCAGGGGTCGACCTCGCCCACGACCACGACCCCGGCGGCGTCGGCCGCAGCGGCGACGCGGACGGCGGCGCCGACATTGCCCAGATGCCGCGGCGCGTCGAGCACCACCACCGGCCGGTTCGGGCGGGCGGCCAGCGCCGTTTCGTCCACCACCGGCCGCGCCGCCAGGGCCAGGACGCCGGTCTGCGGCGGCACCGGCGCGAGCTGCTGGAAGACGTCGCGCCGGCAGGGCTCGAGATGGGCCGCGATCGCCGCCGCGACGTCCGGCGCCAGCCGCTCCGCCAGCGCCGCCACCGCGGCGGGATCGGGGCTGGTCGCGAGCTCGATCGCGGCACCGAAGCGGAGCGCGTGTTTGAGCGCGTGCAGGCCTTCGAGGACCACAAGCGCCGGATCGCGGCGCGCCGCACGGAAGCGCGCGACGAGGTCGCCCGCCACGACCTACTCGGCGGGTAGCGGGCTCGGGGTCGGGTCCGCCTGCGGGCGCGGCTGCGGCGCTCGCTCCCTCACGAAGACGGCGAGCAGCGGCGGCAGCAACAACAGCGTCAGCACCGCGCTCAACGACAGCCCGCCGATCACCACCGAGCCCAGGCCGCGGTAGAGCTCCGAGCCCGGACCGGGGAACAGCACCAGCGGCAGCATGCCCACGAGGCTGGTAATGGTGGACATGAAGATCGGCCTGAGGCGGTTGTCGGTGGCTTCCATGATGGCGTCGCGCTTGGCCATGCCCTCGCGGCGCATGTGCTGGAGGGTCTGGTCCACCAACAGGATGGCGTTGTTGACCACGATGCCGATGAGGATGACGAAGCCCAGCATCGTCAGCATGTCGAGCGGCTGAAAGCCCGGCGGCTGCATCGCGCCGAGATAGAGGTTCAACACCGCGAGCCCGCCGACGCCGCCGGCGGCGGCCAGCGGCACCGTCACCAGGATCAAGAGCGGGTAGAGGAAGCTCTCGAACAGCACCGCCATCACCAGGTAGACGATCACCAGCGACATCAACAGGTCGATCCGGAGCTCGGCGAAGGTGCGCTCGAGCTGATCGGCGGTGCCGGAGAGGCGGACGTCGACGCCCGGCGGCATGCCCTCGGCGCGCAGGGCGTCGATGACGTCGGTCTCCAGCAGATCCATCGCCTGCTCCAGCGGTACGCCGTCGGCGAGGCTGACCTGCACCGTCACCGTGCGCTCGCGCTCGATGTGGCGGATTTCCGTCGGCCCGGCGGTGACGTCGACGGCGGCGAGCTCCTCCGCCGGCAGGATCATGCCGTCGCCGGTGACGATCGGCAGCGCGCCGATGCCCTGCGTGCGCATCGCCGAGGTCTCGGGCCCCATCAGCGTGAGGTCGATGCGCTCGCCGTCGACGGTGATCTCGGTGACGCGCAGACCGTCGTTGAAGGCGTCGACCGTCATCCCGAAGGCGCGCGTCGACACCCCGGCGTCGGCCAGCCGGATGCGCTCGGGCACCAGGCGCACCTCCGGCGCGCCGAGCTCCAGCCCCGGGATCGGACGCAGCTGGTGGCCGTCCTCGCGCGGCAGCACGCCGTTGATCTTGCCGGTGGCCCGCAGCGCGACGGCGAGGATGTCCTCCAGGTCGGCGCCGCTGACGTCGACGTCGATCGAGTTGCCGCCGCCGAAGCCGCGGCCGAAAAGCGAGGGCTGGCGCACGAAGCCGAAGGTGCCGGGCTCGGCGAAGATCGGCTCGGACAGCGGCCCGACGAGCTCGCGCGCGCGCTGTTCGTCGACCGACGAGGCGCCGATGAAGGTGTTGCCGCGAAACGCCACGAAGAAGAAGTGCCGGATCTTGGGCGGCGCGTCGGCGGCGCTGTCGGTGCCGGTCTCGATCTCCCACAGCGGACGGGTGGCGCTCTCCACGGTCTCGGCGATCGAGGTCATGGTGTCGAGGTTGTAGCCCGGCGGCGGCACCACGATGCCGAAGACCAGGTTGCGGTTGCCCGAGGGCAGATAGCCCAGCTTCGGCATCGCCAGATAGGCCATGCCGCCCGCGGCGGTGGCGACGCCCAGCGCGAACAACAGCGCCACCAGCCGGTACTCGATGATGCGCCGGGTGAAGCCCAGCACCGCCGCGCGGAACCCCCACGCCACGTGGTCCACGCCCGGAATCTGCACGCGCCGGACCGAGCCGTCGGCGCGGCCGAGCAGCCGCGCCCCCATCGCCGGGATCAGCGTCACCGCCACCAACAGCGACAGCAGCACCGCCACCGAGATCGCCACCGCGATGTCGCGGAAGAGTTGGCCCACCTCCAGCTGCATGGTGAGGATCGGGATGAAGACCATCACCGTGGTGAGGGCGGAGACGAACACCGCGCCCCAGACCTGCTTGGCGCCCTGATAGGCCGCCTCGCGGCGCGACAGCCCGCGCTGGCGTAGGCGGTAGATGTTCTCCAGGACGACGATGGCGGCATCGACCACCATGCCCACGGCGAAGGCGAGCCCGGCGAGCGAGACCACGTTGATCGAGCGCCCCATCGCCGCCATCGCGACGAAGCTGGCGATCACCGAGACCGGGATCGCCACCGAGACGATCAGCGTCGCCCCGAAGCTGCGCAGGAACAACAACAGGACGAGGGCGGCCAGCGTGCCGCCGACGTAGATGTTGGAGAGCACCAGCTCGATGGCGCTGTCGATGTAGATGGTCTCGTCGTAGCGCTGGACGATCTCCAGGCCGGCCTCCGGCAACGGGCCGGCGCGCAGATCGTCCAAGGCCTCGCGGATGCCGGCCATGGTCTCGATGACGTTGGCACCGGTCTCGCGGATGGCACGGGCCGCCATCGCCGGCTCGCCCAGCACGCGGATGGTGGAGGTCGGCTCTTTGTGGCCGAAGCTCACCTCGGCGACGTCGCCCACGATGACCCGCGCCAGTCGCCCGGTTTCGGGATCGCGCAGCGTGCGCAGCACGACGTCGCGGACCTGCGCCGGTGTTTCGAACTCGCCCTCGGTGCGCACGACGTAGCGCCGCTTGCCCTCGTCGACGTCGCCGGCGCTCATCGACACGCTCTCGGCGCGCAGGGCCTCGGCGACCTCCGGCACGGTGAGGCCGTAGCGCGCGAGCTCCTGCGGCAGCACGGTCACCTGGAGCTCGCGCTCGCTGCCGCCGAAGACGTCGACGCGGCCGACGCCGGCGACGCGCTCCAGGCGGTCCTTTACGACGTTCTCGGCGAAATCACCGTAGGTGTGGATCGGCCGGTCGTTGCCCGCGGTGCGGCTGAGGGTGAACCAGGCGATCGGCTGGTCCTCGCCGCCGGCGGTGGAAAGTTCGGGTTCGTCGGCCTCGTCGGGGTAGTCGCCGACGCGGTCGAGCCGGTTGGCGACCAGGAGCAGGGCGCGGTCCATGTCGGTGCCGACGGCGAATTCGAGCTCGATCTGGGCCTGGCCGTCCTCGGCGGTGCCGGTGATCGTCTCCAGTGCGTCGAGCCCCGCGAGCACCTCCTCCTGGCGGTTGAGGATCTCGCGCTCGACCTCGGCGGGGGCGGCGCCGAACCACGGCGTCTCGATGGTGATGATCGGCTTGTCGACGTCTGGGGTGAGCTGGATCGGGATCGTCGCCAGCGACACCGCGCCGAACAACACCGCCAACAACACCGCGGCGATGACGGCGGTGGGGCGTTCGATGGCGCCGCGGATCAGGTCCATCTGGTTGCGCTCCGGCTCAGGAGGCGCTGGCGTCGGCGGCGGGCTGGGCCGCCGTCGGCGGTGTCTCGTACCTGACCGGCTGGCCCGGCCGCAGCCGTTCGTTGCCGCGCACGACGACGAGGTCGCCGGGCTCCAGGCCGTCCTCGACGACGAAGCGGCCGTCGACCGCGTCGCCGAGCGTGACCGGGCGCGGCTGCGCTCGGCCGTCCGCGGCGACGAACACGAGCTCGCCCTCGGGGCGCCGGAGCACCGCATCCTTGTCGACGGTCACGACCTCGCGCGCCGCGCCGACCGGGATCTCCAGGGTCACCGACCGACCGGTCGCGACGAACATGTCGGCGCTCACGGTGTCGACCGCGAAGCGCACCGCGACGGTGCGGGTGAGCGGGTTCTCGTCGGGTACGATGGCGCGCAGACGGGCCGTCGTCGCCGGGCCGACATCGAGCCGGACCGCGACCTGATCGTCGCGGTCGAGGTGGCGCGCCCGCGCCGAGGGCACGTCGGCCTCGATCTCGAGGCTGGTGTCGTCGAGCAGCGCCACCACCGGCTCGCCCGGGGTCACGTAGTCGCCGGCGCTGACGTAGCGCTCGGTGACCACGCCCGGATAGGGCGCGCGCAGGGCGCCGTCGTCGAGATCGACCTCGGCCAGGGCGAGGTCGGCGCGGGCTTCCTCCAGCTGGGCCCGGGCACGGGCGAGGCGCGCCGCGGCGGCGTCGATCTCCTGGCGCTTGTCCTCCAGCTGGGCCGGCGAGAACGCCGCCGATTCCTGCAGGCGCATGAGGCGCCGGCGCTCTTGCTCCAACAGGCTGAGCTCGGCGCGGTCGGCCGCGATCTGCGCCTCGGCGCCGGTGACCCGGGCGCGCGCGAGCGCGGCTCGGGCCTCGAGCCGGGCGCGGTCGAACTCGGCGATGACGTCGCCGGCGGCGACGCGGTCGCCCACCTGGACGTCGAGTGCCTCGACCGCGGCGGCGACCCGCGCCGCCACCTCGCCGCGCTGAGCGGCGACCAGCCGGCCGAGGATCGGCACGGTCTGCGAGAACGGCTCCACCGTCACCGCGTCGACCTCGACGGCGGTGGCGCGCTCCTCCTGCGCCGCCGCCGGCAGCGTGAACGCGAGGACGACGACGGCCAGGATGCGGCCCAATCGCGACATGCGGGACTCACCGAAGATTAACCGGTTCCAGACTATGGGGACGACGGCGCCCGTTTCAAAGTCACGTTCGCGAGCCGCACACCATGCAAAACCTTACGGACGGACTGCTCGTCGAGATCACCCTCCGCGGTGGTTGGCGCCGCGTGGCGGTGCTCGATCCCACCACCGGGGCCGAAGCCGTCGTCCACGGTCCGGTCGACGCCCGTGACACCGACCTCGTCCAGCTCGCCCGCCGCCGGCTGGAGCGGAGCGCCGGTTCGTCGCCGCGGCGGCCCTCCGGCGGCGAACGCGCCTGAGGCTTGCTTCGGCGCCCGGGCTCGGGCACACACCGCCGCTGGTCCGCCCGTCGTCGTCACCCGCCCGGGTCCCGTGATCGTGAACCCCCCCGCCCAGCCGTTGTTGAGCATCGAGCACGTCACCAAGCGCTTCGGCGGGCTCTCCGCCGTCGACGACTGCAGCTTCGCCCTCCACGAGGGCTCGATCACTGGCCTGATCGGCCCCAACGGCGCCGGCAAGACGACGCTCTTCAACATGATCGCGGGCACCTTCGCGCCGACCGCGGGGCGCATCCTGCTCGACGGCGACGACGTCACCGGGCTGCCGGCGCACCAGCTGTTCGAGCGCGGCCTCGTGCGCACCTTCCAGATCCCGCACGAGTTCCACCGCATGACCTGCCTCGAGAACCTGCTGCTGGTGCCCGAGGGCCAGGTCGGCGAGACCTTGTGGAACGCCTGGCTGCGCTGGCGCCGGGTGCGCGGCCAGGAGCGCCGGCTGCGCGAGCGCGCCGAGGAGGTGCTGGAGTTCCTCAACCTCCACCACCTGCGCGACATGCTGGCGGGTCACCTCTCGGGCGGGCAGAAGAAGCTGTTGGAGCTCGGCCGCACCATGATGACCGACGCCCGCCTCGTGCTGCTCGACGAGCCGGGGGCGGGGGTGAACAAGACGCTCTTGGGCGACATCGCCCGCTCCATCCGCACCCTCAACGAGGAGCGCGGCTACACCTTCTGCATCATCGAGCACGACATGGACCTGATCGCCGCCCTCTGCGATCCGGTCGTCGTCATGGCCGAGGGCACCGTGCTGACCGAGGGCCCGATGGCCGAGATCCGCACCAACCCGGAGGTGCTCGACGCCTATCTCGGGGCGTCGACCGAAAGCGCGGCATGAGCCTACTCGAGCTCGACCGCGTCACCGGCGGCTACGGCGAAGCCGACATCCTGCACGGCGTCTCGCTCGCGGTCGCGAGCGACGAGATCGTCGCCATCGTCGGCCCCAACGGCGCCGGCAAGTCGACCGCGATGAAGGCGGTCTTCGGGCTGGTCGACGTCCGCGACGGCCACGTCTGGTTCGAGGGCGAAGCCCTGGAGGGCCGGCGCACCGTCGACATCGTCAAGCGCGGCATCTGCTTCGTGCCGCAGACGGAGAACGTCTTTCCGACGCTCACCGTCGAGGAGAACCTGGAGATGGGCGCCTTTCTGCGCCCGGGCGACCTCGACGAGCCCAAGCGCAAGGTGTTCGAGCTGTTCCCGCCCCTGGCCGAGCGCCGCAAGCAGCCCGCCGGCACGCTCTCGGGCGGCCAGCGCCAGATGGTGGCGATGGGCCGCGCCCTGATGCTCGACCCCAAGCTGCTCCTCCTCGACGAGCCCACCGCCGGGCTCTCGCCCAAGTTCATCGGCCAGATCTTCGACATCGTGCGCGCCGTGCGCGACTTCGGCGTCGCCATCCTGATGGTCGAGCAGAACGCCAAGCAGGCGCTCGCCGTCGCCGACCGCGGCTACGTCCTCGCCACCGGTCAGAACCGCTACCAGGGCCCGGGCAAGGAGCTTCTCGCCGACCGCGAGGTCGCCGAGATGTTCCTGGGCGGCTGAGGGGCGGCGCCCATGGAGATCGTCCAGCTCCTGTTCTACGGCCTGGTGCTCGGCAGCATCTTCGCGCTGGGGGCGATCGGGGTCTCGCTGACCTTCGGCATCCTCGGCTTCGCCAACTTCTCCCACGGCGATCTGATGGCGACCGGGGCCTATGTCGCCTTTCTGGTCTACGTCCAGCTGGCGCTGCCGTTCTGGCTGGCACTGCCGGTAGCGATCGTCGCCACCGCCGCCCTGGCGGTGGCGATCGACCGCGGCATCTACCGCCGCTTCCGGCGCGGCCCGCCCGTCTTGTTGTTGATCTCGTCCTTCGGCATGGCGTTGATCGTGCGCTCGCTGATCCAGCTGATCTGGGGCCCGGAGGTGATGGCCTACGACCCGGGCATCCAGCTCGCCGAGCGCTTCATGGGGCTGCGCTACCAGAACCACCAGCTCGGCATCATCGCCGGCGCGATCGCGCTGGTGATCGTGGTCCACCTCTTCCTCTCGCGGACCAAGGCCGGCAAGGCGATGCGGGCGATGGCCGACAACCCGACGCTGGCCCAGCTCTCCGGCATCGACACCGAGCGGGTGGTGATGTGGACCTGGATCACCGGCGGCGCGCTCGCCGGCGCCGCCGGCGTCTTTTTGGCCATCGACACCCAGCTGCGCCCGGAGATGGGCTGGTTCCAGCTCCTGCCGATCTTCGCCGCCGCCATCCTCGGCGGTATCGGCAAGCCCTACGGTGCCATCGTCGGCGGCTACATCATCGGCATGGTCACCGAGCTCTCCAACCTCGTCCTGCCCGCCGAGTACACCACCGTGGTGCCGTTCGCGATCCTGGTCGTCATGCTGATCTTCCGCCCCACGGGTCTCTTCGCCGGCAGGAGTTTTTGAATGGAAGGCGGGCTCGCCTACGCGATCTTCTTTCTGACCTTCGCGTCGGTCTACGCCATGCTGGCGCTCGGCCTCAACGTGCAGTGGGGCTACACCGGCATGCTGAACGTCGGTGTCGCCGCCTTCTTCGCGGTCGGCGCCTACACCACCGCCATCCTCACCACCCCCGCCAGCCCCGACCATCTGGGCGGCTTCGGCCTGCCGTTCTGGGCGGGCTTCGTCGGCGCGATGATCGTCTCCGCCGCCCTCGCCGCCGGGGTGGGGTGGATCACCCTCAACCTGCGCTCGGACTACCTCGCCATCGCCTCGATCGGCATCGCCGAGATCGTGCGGCTCTTTTTGAAGAACGAGGCCTGGCTCACCAACGGCGTGCGCGGCATCGCCGGCATCCCGCGGCCCTTGGCCGACCTGCCGGGCCTCGAGGCCTTGAAGCTGCTGGCCCTCGCGCTCGCGCTGGTGGCGCTGGTCTACTGGGCCAACGAGCGCGCCTACCGCTCGCCCTGGGGCCGCGTGCTGCGCGCCATCCGCGACAACGAGACGGCGACGCGCGCCATGGGCAAGAACAGCCTCGCCTTCCGCGTCCAGGCCTTCTGCCTCGGCGCCGCCATCATGGGGCTCGCCGGTGCCTACTACGCCCATTTCGTCGGCTTCATCAGCCCCGAGGCGTTCGACCCGATCTTCGCCACCTTCATCGTCTGGGTCATGCTGATCGCCGGCGGCTCGGGCAACAACAAGGGGGCGATCCTCGGCGCCTTCGTCATCTGGGGCGTGTGGTCCGGCTCGGAATGGCTCACCACCCGCCTGCCGCCCGACTTCCAGACCCAGGCCGGTGCGGTCCGCGTGCTGCTGATCGGCGTGCTGCTCCAGGTCATCCTCGCCAGCCGCCCCGGCGGCCTGCTGCCCGGCCGCCCGCCCAAGCCCATCGTCGGCGACCACGGCGGGAGGTAGCCCGACGACCCCGGCCGTTCTGGCGTAATCCTTTGCGCCCAAACAAGAAAACAGGCCTCCGGGTTCGTTTCGTAGGCGGGCCTTTCAAGGCCCACACCCCGCCCGAACGACCGTGACCCGGCCGCCGCCGGCGAAAATAGGATGGGAAGCCTAAGGACGCCACCGCCTCTTCGGTCGATGCCCCCGTTTGTGGCGGGTGGCGGGCCGGCGACGCGCCCGCCAAAGCGTATGCCTGTGCCCGGCCCGGAGCGGTCATTCGCCACATCTCGTGGCGGACGGAATGTGCTTGCTGATCCAGTGGCCCCACTGGATCGTTCTCTGCCGAGCCGGTGAACTTTGTCATTCGGGCGATCGTGTCGTTCAAATAGCCCGTTGTGGAGTCAAGAACGATGCTCACGAAGTGGAGCTGAAAAGGAGACGGCTCCCCCGATGAAATATCGTGCTCTTCGGCTCGCATGAAGACAACAGGGTGCGAGCGAACTTGATTCGAGAGATAGGCTTGATGGAATGCGTAAAGAGCCAAGTCCCAGCCAGCGTCTCGCACCACGCCCTGCG
>JAAAPF010000299.1 GCA_009908425.1 Alphaproteobacteria bacterium | reverse complement strand
GCGCCGCTGGACCGCGAGGCCGTGCGCGTGCCGGATCCGGTCGTCGTGGTCGAGGTGCTGTCGCCGGCGACCCGAGCCGCCGATCTCGGCGGCAAGCTCGACGACTATTTCGGGCTCGTCAGCCTGCGGCACGACGTGATCTGCAAGACGGCGACGCGCAGCGTCATCCACCACCGGCGCGACGACGCGGGCGATCTCCGCACCGCCATCCTCACCGGCGGCGCGCTCGGTCTCGACCCGCCGGGGCTGCGGCTCGACGTCGAGGCGCTGTTCGCGGGCCTGTGAGCGGCGAGCTGGCGCCGAGGGCTACGGAATGCTATCCTAACGCCGCTTTTCGACACCGTGAGACCCGGCCGGTCGATTTTCGCGGCGAGAGCCGAGCGCGGTTCCCCGGATGTGCCGAGCGAACCCAGATCGCGGTTTTTTCGTTCGCCAGCAGCGGGTTATCCGGCCATCAGGCGCACACCTGAAAACGCCATCGAGACCTTGGTCCAAAAAAACGCGCGCCGGCCGGGTGGCCGACGCGCGTCCTAAAGGAGCTGGGGCCGAGGTCAGCCCAGAAGGCGGCGGGCGATGACCTGGGCCTGGATCTCGGCGGCACCCTCGAAGATGTTGAGGATGCGCGAGTCGCAGAGCACGCGGCTGATGTCGTACTCGATGGCGTAGCCGTTGCCGCCGTGCACCTGCAGCGCGTTGTCGGCGGTGGCCCAGGCCACCTGCGCCCCGATCAGCTTGGCGAGGCCGGCCTCGAGGTCGCAGCGCCGCCCGGCGTCCTTCTCGCGCGCCGAGTAGAGCGTGAGCTGGCGCGCGATCATGATCTCGACGGCCATCCAGGCGATCTTGCCGTAGACGCGCGGGAAGGCGTAGATCGACTGGCCGAACTGCTTTCTGTCCTTGGCGTACCAGAGCGCCGTCTCCATGGCGTCCTGGGCGACGCCGACGGCGCGGGCGGCGGTCTGGATCCGCGCCCCCTCGAAGGTGGCCATGAGCTGCTTGAAGCCCTTGCCCTCTTCCTCGCCGAGGAGGTTCTCGCCCTTCACCTCGAACTCGTCGAAGGAGAGGGTGTACTCCTTCATGCCGCGGTAACCCAGGACCTCGATCTCGCCGCCGTCGATGCCGGCATCGGGGAACGGGTGCTCGTCGCTGCCGCGGGTCTTCTCGCCCAACAGCATCGACAGGCCCTTGTAGCCCTTCTCCTCCGGCTTGGTGCGGCAGAGGATGGTCATCAGGTCGGCGCGCGCACCGTGGGTGATCCAGGTCTTGGCACCCGTGACCTTCCAGACGTCGCCGTCGCGCACCGCGCGGGTGGTCAGGCTGGCCAGATCGGAGCCGGTGTTGGGCTCGGAGAAGACCGCGGTGGGCAGGATCTCGCCGGAGGCCAGCTTGGGGAGGAACTTCTGCTTCTGCTCCTCGGTGCCGCCCATCTGGATGAGCTCGCCCGCGATCTCGTTGCGGGTGCCGAGCGAGCCCACGCCGATATAGCCGCGGGAGAGCTCCTCGGTGACGACGCACATCGCCACCTTGCCCATGCCGAGCCCGCCGTAGTCCTCGTCGACGGTGAGGCCGAAGACGCCGAGCTCGGCGACCTGCCGGATCACCTCCAGCGGGATGAGCTCGTCCTTCTCGTGCCACTTCTGGGCGTCGGGCTTGACCACCTCGTCGGAGAAGCGGCGGAACTGGTCGCGGATCATCTCGAGGCTGTCGTCCTCGAGCCCCCAGTCGCCGAAGCGGCCATCCTCGATCAGCTCGGCGAGGCGGCGCTTCTTCTCGGCGGTCCAGCCGGTGCGGGTGAGGCGGCTCACCGCCGGATCGCTGATGAAGGCGTGGAGCGCGTTGTCGTCGACGTAGAGGTCGTGCGGGCGGATGACCTCACCCTGGCTCATCGGCAGCCCGCCCGCGAGGCGCGACAGGTACTCGGCGAAGGCGGCCTCCAGGATCAGCCGCTCGGTCTCGCCGAAGCCGCCGGCGTCGTCGAGGCGCGCCCCCCAGGCCTGCATCTCGCGCAGGCTCTCGACGTACACCTTGGTCCAGGCCAGGCCGTGGGCGGCGTACTGCTCGGCGTCCATGCCGTTGGCCGAGACCGCCTCGCCCACGCGCTCGCGCGCCGCCGCGAAATAGGCGTCGCAGGCGGCGACGGCGGTGGCGCACTGCTCGAGCAGGCCGGGTTCGGGTTGGATGTCGCGGAGCTGGGTCGCCATGGCGGTGCCTCTGATCGGTCTTCGTCATCGTCGAAAATGGGACGGCGGCGGACGCCGTCACGCGGCGCGATGCCGCGTCCGCCGTCCGCCGTCGCCGAATCGGCCTCAGGCCTCCTGGGCGTCCTCGAGCGAGCGCAGCCCCGGGCGCTTGGCCTGCACCAGCACGGCCATGTTGCCGGGCTTGTGCTCGTTGTTGAGCATCTTCTGGTGCGCGCGCGGAATGTCGGCCCAGCTGAAGAGCTCGCTCATGCACGGGTCGAGCTGGCGGCTGTGGACGAACTGGTTGGCCGCCATCGCCTGCTTGAGGTTGGCGAAGTGGCTGCCCTGCAGGCGCTTTTGGCGGTACCACATGAAGCGGGCGTCGAAGGTGAGGTTGTAGCCGGTGGTGCCGGCGCAGATCACCACCATGCCGCCGCGCTTCACCACGAAGGTCGACACCGGGAAGGTGGCCTCGCCCGGATGCTCGAACACCATGTCGACGTCGCGGCCCTTGCCGGTGACGTCCCAGATGGCCTTACCGAACTTCTTCACCTTCTTGAGGTACTCGGCGTAGCCGGCGGTGTCGTCGATGTCGGGGAGCTGACCCCAGCAGTCGAAGTCCTTGCGGTTGATCGCCCCCTTGGCGCCGAGCGACAGCACGAAGTCGCGCTTGTCCTCCTCGGAGATCACCGCGACGGCGTTGCCGCCGGAGGCGGCGATGAGCTGGATGGCCATCGAGCCGAGGCCGCCGGCGGCGCCCCAGACCAGCACGTTGTCGCCGGGCTTGAGGGTGTGCGGCGGGTGGCCGAAGAGCATCCGGTAGGCGGTCGCCAGCACCAGCACGTAGCAGCCCGACTCTTCCCAGGTCAGGTGCTTGGGCTTGGGCATCACCTGGCGCGCCTGCACCCGGGTGAACTGGGCGTGGGCGCCGTCGGGGGTCTCGTAGCCCCAGATCCGCTGCGACGGCGACAGCATCGGATCGCCGCCGTTGCACTCCTCGTCGTCGCCGTCGTCCTGGTTGCAGTGGACCACGACCTCGTCGCCGACCTTGCAGCGGGTGACCTTGGAGCCGACCGCCCAGACCACCCCGGCCGCGTCCGAGCCGGCGATGTGGTAGCTCTGGTTGTGGAAGTCCAAGACCGAGACCGGCTTGCCCAGCGCGGCCCACACGCCGTTGTAGTTGACGCCGCCCGACATCACCATGATCAGCACGTCGTGGCTGTCGAGCTCGGGGACGGGGACCACCTCCTGCTGCATGGACTGGGTCGGATCACCATGGCGCTCCTTGCGGATCGCCCAGGCGTACATGTTCTTCGGGACGTGGCCGAGCGGCGGGATCTCGCCGATCTCGTAGAGGTCCTTGACGGGACGGTTGTCGGTGGTGGCCTCGCCAGTGCCGTCGCCTTTCAGCGACACGACGTTCGGTGCGGTCATTTCGGGTGCGGTCCCTTCGTGGCGGAGAACAGGTGCGGCGGACGTTTCCGCGGCGGCGCGCGCCGGACGCCCGTTCGCCTCGACCGTCGCCGGCTCGAGAGCGCCGACGTCGGCGAAGAAGTCTTCGGGAGTGAGCGGGACCCCCTCGCGCTGCGCGAGCCGGAGGAGCTCCTGCTGGCGCCGCGCGGGAATGGCCCCGCGACGGACCCAGCCGCTCACCGCCGTCTGCCAGATGCCCAGGAGCTCGGCCACGCGCTGCTGCGAACCGAACTTCTGGATCACCCGTTCAACATGTTGTTTGTTCATCGCGTCCGGACAGTGATGCTTCGGGGTGTTGAGACCTTTAGCTAAACACCTTTGACGGACGCGCACAATAGGTGTTATCGCATTCGCGAACAAAAAAGCTCCGCGCCGGTGAGGGCGCCCCATCCCAGAAGGTGTCGACCATGGCGGTCTCCGCATCCTCCGAGCCCACGGCCGAACGCCGGCCGACCCGCGACAAGCCCTGGCTGTTTCGGACCTACGCCGGGCACAGCTCGGCGGAGGCCTCCAACGCGCTCTATCGCAAGAACCTGTCGCGCGGGCAGACCGGCCTCTCGGTGGCGTTCGACCTGCCCACCCAGACCGGCTACGACAGCGACCACGCCCTCGCCGCGGGCGAGGTCGGCAAGGTGGGCGTGCCGATCACCTCGCTCACCGACATGGCGACGCTGTTCGACGACATCCCGCTCGAGCAGATGAACACCTCGATGACCATCAACGCCACCGCGCCGTGGCTGTTGGCCCTCTACATCGCCGTCGCCGAGCGCCAGGGCGCCGACCGCACCAAGCTCCAGGGCACGGTCCAAAACGACCTCATCAAGGAGTACCTGTCGCGCGGCACCTACATCCTGCCGCCGAAGCCGTCGATGAAGCTCATCACCGACGTGGTGACCTTCACCTACCGCGAGGTTCCGAAGTGGAACCCGACCAACGTGTGCTCCTACCACCTTCAGGAGGCGGCGGCGACGCCGACCCAGGAGCTCGCCTTCGCGCTCGCCACCGCGTGCTCGGTGCTCGATTCCATCAAGCAGGCCGGCAGCGTCCCCGACGACGAGTTCCCCACCGTGGTCGGCCGCATCAGCTTCTTCGTGAACGCCGGCATCCGCTTCATCACCGAGATGTGCAAGATGCGCGCGTTCACCGAGCTCTGGGACGAGATCTGCCGCGAGCGCTACGGCATCACCGACGAGAAGTTGCGCCGCTTTCGCTACGGCATGCAGGTGAACTCGCTGGGCCTCACCGAGCAGCAGCCGGAGAACAACGTCTACCGCATCCTCCTCGAGATGCTGGCGGTGGTGCTCTCCAAGAACGCCCGCGCCCGCGCGGTCCAGCTGCCGGCCTGGAACGAGGCGCTCGGCCTGCCGCGGCCGTGGGATCAGCAGTGGTCGCTCCGGATGCAGCAGGTCGTGGCCTACGAGACCGATCTCCTGGAGTTCGGCGACCTGTTCGACGGCTCCCACGAGGTCACCCGCAAGGTCGAGGAGCTCAAGGACGCCGCGCGCGCCGAGCTCGCCCGCATCGACGCCATGGGCGGCGCGCTGGAGGCGGTCGAGACCGGCTACATGAAGCAGAAGCTGGTGGAGAGCGGCGCCAAGCGGCTCTCCGAGATCATCTCCGGCGAGCAGGTCGTGGTCGGCGTCAACAAATACGAGGAGGGCGAGCCCAGCCCGCTCGTCGCCGGCGTCGACGGCGGCTTCATGGCGGTCGACCCCGAGGCCGAGAAGGCCCAGATCGAGCGCCTCGAGCGCCACCGCGCCGAGCGCGACGAGGCGGCGGTCAAGACCGCGCTGGCCGAGCTCGAACAGGCGGCGAAGGACGGCCGCAACATCATGGAGCCGTCGATCCAGGCCGCCCACGCCGGCGTCACCACCGGCGAGTGGGGCGACGTCTTCCGCCGGGTGTTCGGCGAGTACCGCGCCCCCACCGGCGTCGCCGGGGTGACCTCGAAGCAGGCCGCCCACACCCTCGATCCGGTGCGCGCCCGGGTCGAGGAGGTCTCCAACCGGCTCGGCCGCCGCATCAAGATGCTGGTCGGCAAGCCCGGGCTCGACGGCCACTCCAACGGCGCCGAGCAGATCGCCGTCGCCGCGCGCGACTGCGGCATGGAGGTGGTCTACGAGGGCATCCGGCTGACCCCGGCGCGCATCGTCGGCGCCGCGCTCGAGGAGGGCGTCCACGTCGTCGGCCTCTCGATCCTGTCGGGCTCGCACATGCCGCTGGTGCGCGACTGCCTGGAGCGGATGCGCCAGCTCGGCATCGGCGACGTGCCGCTGGTCGTGGGCGGCATCATCCCGCCCGAGGACGAAAAGCAGCTGCTGGCGATGGGTGTCGCCCGGGTCTACACGCCGAAGGACTTCTCGATGGCGCAGATCATGGGCGACATCGTCGAGATCGTCGACGACCAGGGTGCGCGCGCCGCCTGAGCCGCGTCCACCCCGCGCGCCCCGGCGCGCGGGGGTCCCGTCTGCCACCCCCGCGCGCTCCGGCGCGCGGGGTCGTTGTCTCAGACCCCGAACAGCGTCGCCGCGCGCTCGCGCACGAGCTCCGGCAGCGGCGCGGCCTTGCGGGCCTCCAGGTCGAAGAAGACGGTCACCACCTGCAACCTGGAGTGGACGCGGTCGTCGCCGAGACCGTGCATGGCGTGGGCGTGGGTGACCGAGCTCCGCCCCAACCGGACCACGTGCGAGCGCACCACCACCAGCGCGCCCTTGGCCACCTCGTCGGCGAGGTCGACCTCGAGCCGGACGTCGGCCCAGCCCCGGCGGTCGGCGGCGAGCGTCGCGGCGTCGGGGCCGATCGTGTTCAGCAGGTGAAAGCCGGCGTCGTCGAACATCGCCATCTGGTGGCGGGTGTTGAGGTGCTCGAAGACGTCGCACAGCCACGGATGCGCGACGCCGCGAAAGGTCTCGATCTCGCCGGTCATCTCACCGCTCCCTCTCGACCGTGACGGCGGATCTTAGGGCAGACGCGCGCCGCGCACCATCCGCGCCGGGCTCGCTATGATCGCCTCGGGTCACACTCCGGACGCGGCCGCACCACGTCTACGTCGACCGCAGCGGCAGGCTCGGCAAAGCTCCGCGAGAGGTCCGCCATAGGCCGCGTCCCACACGCTCGGTGTGCGCTCTCGCCGCACGCATTTTCTCTGCGGGTCGCGCCGGGGCTGTGCCATGACCTCGAGGTAACAAAGTATTTCATTCCACGGAGAAGCCATGTCGGTGCTTCGGACACGCTGCGTTATCCCGCTTTTGGCGGCCATCACGCTCGCCGGCCCTGTATTCGCCGCAGATAGCATGACGATCAGGAACTGTACCCAGACCGACGTCCGCGTCTTTTTCTACAACAACAATGACGCGGCCATGATCATCGCCAAGTCGAACATCGACATCGATGCGGGGACGGACGGCGCCCTGAGCGTTGCCGGCAACGGGCCGTCGAAGGCGCGCGTGTTTCAGCGCGCGATACTCGACAAACCCGTCATGATCCAGTCGAACCTGGATCACAATTCCACGTATTTTCTAACCGCGCGCGGTGGCGAGTGGCGCCTGAGCGTTTCCTCGGAAGACTGCTCGATGGAGTTCTTGAACCAGTCTTGAGCAGGCGGCCGGCGTTCGGTCTCTCCTCATCGTGCGGTCGGGCCGCCGTGCGCGACCCGGCCGTCCGAGCTGGGGCGGTGGATGCGGCCCTCGCCGGGTTCGGGCGGGCTCGCGCTCGTTCGGCACCGCCCGGGCGTGGGCGTCGAACGCGCCGCCGCCACCCGACCTCGCGCGCCGGCACACCGCGCCCGTTCGAACCCGAAAGACCCGAACGACGCCAGCGTCGTTCGCGGGCTTCGCCGCCGCGCCGCCCGCCCTGGCCGACGCTGGCCTGCGAGGGCGTTATAGGGCAAAATTCCTTGGTGACGACCGCGCCGTGGTCGCTGGACGGGTGGCGCGATCGCGTGTGCGAAACGAACCGGGAGCGGCTTTTTCGATGGATGCTTCAGCCACTTACGCCGAAACGCCCGCGCCCGACGACAGCCTCCGGTACGCCTCGGCCGGCCGCGGCGGGGCGCCCCGGGCGGGCGTCGCCGTCGGGCCCGGCGCCCGGCGTCCTGGAAGCGACACGCGGCGGGCGTGCGCTCGCCCCCTACCGAAGGCCCGCCACCGGCGCTAGGAAGAGGCCCTCGGCTTCGACGACGCGTCGCGCCGGCGGCGGGCCGCAACCTCGCCGCCGCGGCCGGGTCGCGGTCGCGACGGGCGCCGGGGCGGCGGCCGTCCTCGACTTCTCGCCACGATTGGATGTGTGCGTTGGTGAACCTCGAACTCGACCATTTCTTCGTCTTCGTCGAACGCGACGCCGCCGAGAGCGCCGCCAAGCTCGAAGCCGGCGGGCTGGTGCCGAGCTTCCGGCACCGCCACGAGGGTCAGGGCACGGCCAATCTCTGCTACGTCTTCGACAACGCCTATCTGGAGCTCCTGTGGGTCGACGAGCCGGCGCGGCTGAGCCGCGCCACCTTCCGCCGCACCCGGCTGTGGGAGCGCTCGCGCTGGAGGAGCGACGGCAACTCGCCCTTCGGGGTGTGCGTGCGCGCGCCCGAACCGCTGCCCTTTCCGTGCTGGCTGTGGCAGCCGCCCTACCTGCCGCCGGGGCTCTACCTGGAGGTGGCGAAGGTGGTGAGCGACCCCGAGGTGCCGTTCCTCTTCCGCTTTCCGGGCACGCTGCGCCCGGACCACTGGCCCGACGACCGCGCCGGCGCCCGCCAGGAGGCGGCCGGGCTCGCCGAGATCAGCGGCCTCACCCTGTCGGCGCTGCCGACCGCCGAGCAGCTCGACGGCCTCACCCTCGACCCCGCGCTCGGCCACCAGACCGCCATCCTCGACTTCTCGCGCCGCGACGGCGGGCCGCCGCGCCGGCTGCGCCTGCCCGACTGCACCTGGCTCGCCTGACGCCGCCGGGGCGGGCGTCGCCGCCGACCACCCGGATACGCCGGCATGATCGAGGACATGGACAGTCGCGGCGAGGCGGTGTTGGAGGTGGGAGTCTCGATCGCGAAAGCCGTGGCGCACCCGGCGGGGTGCGCCACGACGGCGCGGCGTCGGGCTGGAGGAGGGGTGGTATCGGCGGCGGGCCGTGTGGCCGATCGGGGCGGTGAGGTGACGTGACGGGCGCGCGCCCGAAAGCAAGAAGGAGGATGCGGCGATGACCGTGGAAGTGCAACGCAAGGTCGTCGTCCCGGCGTCGGTCGAGGAGGTCTGGCGTCGGGTCGGCGACTTCGGGGCGATCCGGTCCTGGCACCCGGCGATCGCGACCTGCGACGTCGAACGCAACGGTCCGCAGATCTACCGCCACTTGCGCACCCACGACGGCGGCGAGTTCCTCGAGCGCGAGGTCGCCGAGCACGACGACGTCACCGACCACTCCTACGCCTACGAGATCGTCTCGTCGCCCTTGCCGGTGAGCAACTACCAGTCGGTCTTCCGCGTCGTGCCCGACGACGCCGGTGCCCGGATCGAATGGTCGAGCCACTTCGAGGCCCACGGCGCCACCGAGCAGGAGGCGGCACAAGCGGTGGCCGGGGTCTACGAGGCCGGGCTCGACAGCATCAAGCAGCAATTTGCCTGAACCGCGGCCCCCCCGCCGGGACGTCGAGGTCCTGTTCGTCCGCCACGGGGAGACCGTGCACAACCGCGAGCGGCGGATGTCGGGTCACCGCGACGCCCCGCTCACGCTCGCGGGCCTGCACCAGGCCGAGGGCGTGGGGCGGTTGCTGGCCGCGCGCTACGGCGGCGACCTGGGGCGCTGGCGCTGGATGACCAGCCCGCTCTTCCGCGCCTGGCAGACCGCGGTCGTCGTCGCCGACGTCGTCGGCGTGGCCAGCGGGGAGCTGGTCCACGACCCGCGCTTGAAGGAGATGACCTGGGGCCGCTGGGACGGGCTGACCGCCGCCGAGATCGAGGCCCGCGACCCCGAGCTCTGGCGGGCGCGGATCGACGACCGCTGGACCGTGCCGCCGCCGGGCGGGGGCGAGACCCAGCGCGACATCATCACCCGCGCCGAGGACTGGCTGGCCGAACTCGCCTCGCACGCCCGGGTCGTCGCCTTCGGCCACGGCGCCCTCGGCCGGGCGCTGCGCTGCGCCTATCGCGGCCTGCCCGACGCGGCGATGCTGGAGATGGACGAGCCCCAGGGCAGCGTGTTCCGGCTGGCGCGGGGCGACGAGGAGCGACTCGACCCGAGCGGTTGAGGCGCGGCCGCGCCCGCCCGGAGCCGTCGAAGATGCGCCGGTCGTCGGCGGCGCCGAGCGCGGCCGGCTCAAAAGCCGGCGGCGGCGTCGACGGGGAAGCCGGCGGCGTCGAGGTAGTAGCCGATGGCGCGGGTGCTCGACGCCACGGCGTGGGTGCGGATCTGCTCGGAGACCAGCCGCTCGAAGCCGGCGAGCGGCGGGAAGCCGTCCCAGCGGGTCGTCAACGAGGTGGCCCCGACGGCGACGACGGCGACGAGCGGACGGCGCCGCGCGAGATGACCGCTCGGCATCCCGTCGTCCCCCCTGGGGTGGCGAGCCGGACGCCCGCGCCCGCGGCGATGATGCCGGCTCGCGGCCGTGGCGGGCGTGAGCGACGTCACCCCCGCCACGCCCCGGCGCCTACGCCGCCGCGCCGCCGGCGGCGGGTCGGCGGCGCACGGCGGCGAACCTCGCGGTCACTTCGCGACCATGCCGAGGGGCATGATCACCCGGCCGTAGACCTCGTTGATGACCTGGGCCAGGCCGGTGTAGATGGCGCAGAAGCCGAGCAGGATGCCCTCCCAACCGGCGATCGTCTTGAGCGTCGGGTTGGCGAGCAGGTCGCCGACCGCCAAGAGCGCGAAGGCCAGGGTCAAGAGGAAGAAGGTGAGCTGGAGCGCGCGGTTGAGGCGGAACGTCCCGATGAACATCACGAACGACAACAGCCCCCACATGCCGAGATAGGCCGCCATCGCGGTCTGGCTCGGCGGCTCGGCGAGCCCGAGGGTCGGGAAGGTGATGATGCCCGCGAGGGTCAACCAGAAGAAACCGTAGCTGATGAAGGCGGTGGCGGCGAAGGTGTTGTTCTTCTGCCATTCGAACGCGCCGGCGAAGATCTGGGCGATGCCGCCGTAGAACACCGCCATCGCCAGGATCATGGCGTCGAGGCCGAAGAGCCCGGCGTTGTGCATGCTCAACAGCACCGTCGTCAGGCCGAAGGCCAGCAACCCGAGCGGCGCCGGGTTGGCGGTGCCGTCGGCGAGCTTGAAGGTCTGGGGCACGGCGGCCTCGCGGGGCTCCAAGGCGTGGGTGGTCGTCACCTCGTTCATGTCTCGCTACCTCACGTCGTGGGCTGAGCGGCCGGTCGCCCGGCCGCCGGTGGTCGTGGCGGATGCGGGGCTCACCAGCCGAGCCAATCGGGGCGAAGCGGCATCGTGGTGCTGTAGACCTGCTCGGCCGTGGTCGTGCCGAAGTTGTGGTGGCTGCGGTAGAGCTTCACCGTGGTGGTGCCGCGGTGATCGGTCGGGGTCCAGCTGCTCGGCAGGCAGACGCCCTCCAACCCTTGCGGGACGTGGTCGCGCATGCTCTCGAAGCCGGCCTTGATCGCGGCCCCGGTGATCTCGCCCTCGGCGGCGGCGCGGGCCATGGCGTCGCGCATGAAGAACGCCGCGCAGACGCCGCGGGTGTAGTGCACCGGGCGGGAGCGTTCGCCGCTGGGATCGGACTGGGTGGAGACCTCGCGCAGGGTCGCCATGCCCGCGACGTCGTCGTCCCAGCGCGCCACGGTGACGACCCACACCACGCCGTTGCCGGCGTCGCCCGCTTCGGTCGCGGCGCCCTCGTCCCAGCCGTAGACGTTGGTCAAGAACTGCGTCGCGACGCCGAGCTTGGCGCAGTCCTGCAGCAGCCGGACGTTGGATTCGCTGGTGTTGGCCAGGAACGCGAAGTCGGCGCCGGAGCGCTCCAGCGAGCGGCACTGGGCGGTGAAGTCGCTCGGGGTCAGCGAATAGCGGATCGGCGGGACGATCTCGAAGCCGAGGTCGCGGGCGTAGTCGATGCAGGCGGCGCGCGGCGAGTTCGGAAACGGATGATTGTCGCCGAGATAGGCGAATTTGGGACGGTAAAGGTCGCCCAGGAAGGTGGAGGCGCGCTGGGCGGTGGCGGTGCGGCGCCACTCCTCGGCGGCGTACTGCACCAGCGCCCGACAGCCGTCGGAGTAGGACGGTCCGTAGAAGAAGTTGAACGGCGCCGGCGTGCTGGTCCAGGGCGAGCGGCCGGTCGGGTCGGTCAGATGGCCCGAGGCCGAGCCGGACATGAAGACGGTCTCGTCCTCGGTCACCAGGTCGACCAGCGCCTCGGTGTCGGCGGTACCCCAGCCCTGGATCGCCACCGGCTCCAGCGTCTCGCGCCAGCGCTTGTAGGTGCGGACCGCCTCGGTGGCGTCGTAGCCGTAGTCGACCGTGGCCAGCTCGATCGAGCGGCCGTCGATGCCGCCGGCGGCGTTGATGTGGGCGACGGCGTCGGCGACGCCCTGGCCGTAGACGCTGGCGACGGGCGCGGTGGCGCCGGTGCGCGCGACGAGCTGGCCGACCGGAATGCCGTCGGCGGCGACGGCCGGTGCGGCCTGCACGGACAAGACGACGGCGGCGACGAGCGCGCCGCAACGGCGCTGTTCACGCATCATGATCGCGTGCCCCTCCCTAGATCTCGCCCGCCGATGCGGGCGTTCGGTGTGGCGATCGGCGAGGGGTGGCACCGGGTCGAGCGCGTCCACGCTCACCGCCGACGACGCGGCGCCGAAACGCGGGCCGTCGGCGTGCCCTCCCCTCTCGACGCATCGAACAAAAGCGATGGGTGCGGTAGCGGCAATTCCCCGATTCGTCCTGAGGTTGGTGGGCCCACGCCCGACGCGGCGCCCTGACGCAGTTGCCAAGCCCCGGCAGCTCCCCGCGCGTTCGCGCCCCCGGCGGCGGTGGTCGGCCGCGCCGACGGCGGGCGTCCGGCGGCTCGCACGGCGCTCCGAGCGGGCGCCGGCTGCTCGCCGGCTTCGGTGGCGACGATCTCGTCGGGGGCGCTCCCCACGCCCGAGCGGGCGGTCTCGAACCCCGCGC
>JAAAPF010000126.1 GCA_009908425.1 Alphaproteobacteria bacterium | reverse complement strand
GGCTTTCGGATCGCCAACATCTTCCACGCCGGCGACGGCAATCTTCATCCGTTGATCCTCTACGACGCCAACAATCCGGGCGAACTGGAGCGGGCCGAGGCCTGCGCCGCCGACATCCTCCGGCTCTGCGTCGACGTCGACGGCTGCCTCTCCGGCGAGCACGGGGTCGGCGTCGAGAAGCGGGAGTTGATGGCCTATCAGTTCAACGCCGCGGAGCTGGAGCTGCAAAAGCGGGTCAAGCGCGCCTTCGACCCGAACTGGCGGCTCAACGTCGGCAAGGTCTTCCCGTTGGAGGACACGGACCGCGAGGCCGCCTGAACATGGCGGTGATCGCCCCCACCGACGAAGCCGGCGTCGCCGCGGCGGTACGCGCCGCCCACGCCGACGATCGCGCGCTCGAGCTGGAGGGCGGCGGCAGCCGGCGGGGCTTCGGCCGGCCGTTGCAGACGGCCGACACCCTCAGCCTCGCCGGGCTGGGCGGCATCGAGCTCTACGAGCCCGGCGAGTTGGTCATCCGCGCCCGCGCCGGCACACCGCTCACCGAGGTCGAGGCGGCGCTCGCCGCCGAAGGCCAGATGCTGCCCTTCGAGCCGCCGGACTACCGCCGCCTGCTCGGCAACGACGGCGCCGCCCCGACCATCGGTGGTCTGGTCGCCGCCAACCTCTCCGGTCCGGCGCGGATCGCCCGGGGCGCGCTCCGGGACAGCCTGATCGGCGTGCGCTTCGTCGACGGCGAGGGGCGGATCCAGCGCTCGGGCGGGCGCGTCATGAAGAACGTCACCGGCCTCGATCTGGTCAAGCTCGTCGCCGGCGCCCACGGCACCCTCGGCGCCCTCACCGAGGTCACCTTCAAGGTCCTGCCGCGCCCCGAGGCGGAGCTCACGCTGGCGGTGCCGGGGCTCGATCCCGCCCGGGCCGGCGCGGCGATGACCGGCGCCCTCGCCACCCCGCTGGAGGTGGCGGCGGCGGCCCACCTGCCGGCCGAGCTCGCGGCGCGCTCGACGGTGCCCGAGGTGGCCGGCGCGGGGACCGCGCTGACGCTGTTGCGGCTGGAGAGCTTCGCCGACTTCATCGGCGGCCGGGTCGCCCGCCTCGCCGAGCATCTCGGCGCCGACAGCGGCGCGCTCCACCTCGAGGCGGGGGCCAGCCGCGCGGTTTGGGGCGAAATCCGCGACGTGACGCTGCTGGCGGAGCCGCGCGATCGCGCGGTGTGGAAGATTTCGACCGCGCCCACCGCCGGCACCGCGCTGTTCGAGAGCCTGACCGACGAACTCGACGGCGAGGGGTATCTGGACTGGAGCGGCGGGCTCGTCTGGCTGGCGGTGCCGCCCCACCAGGACGACGCCGGATCGGCGACCATCCGCGAGGCGCTCGCCGCTCTCGGCGGCCACGCCACGCTGGTGCGCGCGCCGGCGACGCTGCGCGCCGCGATCGACGTCTTCGAGCCACCGACCCGCCAGGTCATGGCGTTGACGCGACGGGTCAAGGACGCCTTCGATCCCAAGCGCATCCTCAATCCCGGCCGTATGTACGCCGGGGTCTGAGCCCGCCGGTTGATGGGAAGGACACCATGACGGCACCACTGGACAAGCGGGCGTGGCTGGACCTGCTCGATCCGGAAGAAGCGGAAAAGAGCGTGGTCATCACCGACCCGAATCTGCCCGACAATCCGATGATCTTCGTCAGCGACGAGTTCGAGCAGCAGACCGGCTATTCCAGCGCCGAGGCGGTCGGGCACAACTGCCGGATGCTGCAGGGCCAGGGCACCGACCCCGACGCCGTCCGCGCCATCCGCTACGCCCTCCTGGCCGAGACCAGCTTCGTCATCGACATCCTGAACTACCGCAAGGACGGCACGCCGTTCTTGAACCGGCTGCGCATCCGCCCGCTGTTCGACGATACCGGCGCGCTGCGCTACTTCGTGGGCGCCCAGAACCCGCTCTGAGCGCGGCCGACGTCCGATCGGGGCCGATCGGGGCGCGCGGACGAGACCGCTGGCCCGCCGCCCCGGCCGTCGGCGGAGCGAACGGCCGGGACGGCACGGCGACGGCGGTCAGCCGCCGCGGGCGGCGATCTGATCGGCCTTGGCGACCAGGGTCTCGGCCTGGCGGATCGAGGCGATGTCGAGGAGCTTGCCGTCGAGGCTCACCGCCCCCTTGCCCTCGCGCGACGCTTCCTCCATCGCCGCGAGCACGCGGCGGGCCTTCTCGACCTCCTTCTCCGGCGGGCTGAAGAGCTCGTTGGCGAGCTCGACCTGGCTCGGGTGGATCGCCCACTTGCCCTCGCAGCCGAGCACCGCCGCGCGGTTGCCCTGGGCGCGGTAGCCGTCGGGATCCTTGAAGTCGCCGAAGGGGCCGTCGACCGGCCGCAGCCCGGCGGCGCGGGCCGCCACCACCATCCGCGCGATGGCGTAGTGCCACATGTCGCCCCAGTGGAAGTCGCGCTCGCCGCCGCCCTCGGGGGTGTCGGTCAGCACCCCGTAATAGGGGTTGGGGCCGCCGATGTTGGTGGTGCGCGCCCGGGTCGAGGCGGCGTAGTCGGCGACGCCGAAATGCAGGCTCTCGTTGCGCTTCGAGGCGCGGGCGATGTCGTCGACGTTGGCCATGCCGAGCGCGGTCTCGATGATGTGCTCGAAGCCGACCCGCTTGGTGCGGCCCATGGCGTCCTCGGCCTGGGTCACCAGCATGTCGACGGCGTAGACGTCGGCGGCGGTGCCGACCTTGGGGATCATGATCAGATCGAGACGGTCGCCGCCCTGCTCGATCACGTCGACGACGTCGCGGTACATGTAGTGGGTGTCGAGGCCGTTGATCCGCACCGAGACGGTCTTGATGCCCCAGTCGATGTCGTTGAGCGCCGCCACCACATTCTTCCTGGCCTGCTCCTTCTGATCGGGAGCGACGGCGTCCTCCAGGTCGAGGAACACGACGTCGACGGCGGACTTCGCCGCCTTTTCGAACATGTTCGGGCTGGAGCCCGGCACCGCCAACTCCGAGCGGTTGAGCCGCGGTGTGGCTTGTTCGACGATCGTGAAGCTCATGTGACCCTCCTCGACGGGTGCGCGCCGCTCCGCGTCGGCGCGTCGGCGTGGTCCGTGACCTACCCGGCCGGCCCGGCGTTGTCACCACCCGTCGCCCCGCCCCGACGGGCGAGCGGATGGCAGGCGTCGACGGTGGCCCGCAGCTGGCTGCGGTCCAGATGGGTGTAGATCTCGGTGGTGGCGATGTCGGCGTGGCCCAACAGCGTCTGCAGGACGCGCAGATCCATGCCGCGGGCGAGCAGATGGGTGGCGAAGGCGTGGCGCAGCACGTGCGGCGACACCCGCTCCGGGGCGAGCCCGACCTCGACGGCGAGCGCCTTGAGGAGCTGCACGATCCGCTGGCGGGTGAGATAGCCCTGGCGCGCCCGCGACGGGAACAGCCAGCCGTGGTCCACCGCCGCCGCGAGGAAGCCGCCGCGCACCGCCAGGTAGCGGTCGAGCGCCGCCAGCGCCTGGCCGCCGATCGGCACCAGGCGCGCGCGCCCACCCTTGCCGGTCACGTGCAGGATGGCGTCGGCGAGGTCGAGCTGCTCGAGCCGCAGGCCGACCAGCTCGCTCACCCTGAGCCCGGAGCCGTAGAGCAGCTCGACCAGGCACACCAGGCGCCGGCCGGCCGGTCCCTCCAGTTCGTGCGCGGCCGTGATGAGCGCGTCGACCTCGTCCTCGGCGAGGGTGCGCGGCAGGGGGCGATCGGCCTTGGGCGCGTCGAGGCGGGCGGTCGGATCCTCGCCGCGCCAACCGTCGAGCACCAGAAAGCGGTGGAACTGCCGCAGGGCGGAGAGGTGCCGCTGCGCCGAGCGGCGGGCGTAGCCGCCGCCGTGGAGCTCGCCCAGATACTCCCGGAGCTCGCCGCTGCCGGCGCCCTCGGGCGCCAAGCCGCGGGCGGCGCAGTACCCCGCCCAGCGGACCAGATCGCGGCGGTAGGCGTCGACGGTGTTGGCGGCGGCGCCACGCTCGGCGGCCAGCATGTCGAGAAAGGCGTCGATCGCCGCCGGCAGCGCCTCAGCGCGGGAAGCGCTCATCGGACAGCGTCTTTTCGACCCGCTCCGCCGGTGCCGGGATGTCCCAGCTCACGAGAAACAGCCCGGTGCCGACGACACCGACGCCGAGGATCACCAGAAACCAACGCGCGAAGGGAGACATGGAGCGCCGAGTCCGTCGGTGGAGGGAACGGTCGCCCGCGAGCGGCCCCGGCGCATGGCACCTGAGCCCTCTTGCCGCGACCCCCGCGGCGAGGCTTATATCCGGGCGCTTTCGAAGGTTCAACGGCGCCGCCCTCGTGCAGGATCCCTCGCACCATTCGAGCCCCACCGATTCGGCCGCCCTCGCCCGACCGGTCGTCCTGGTCGGGTTGATGGGGGCGGGCAAGACCTCGGTCGGTCGGCGCCTCGCCCAGCTGCTGCAGACCCGCTTCGTCGACAGCGACCACGCCGTCGAGCGGGCCGCCGACATGACCGTGGCCGACATCTTCGAGCGTTACGGCGAGGCCGAGTTCCGCGCCCTGGAGCGCCGGGTCGTCAAACGGTTGTTGGAAGAAGGCGAAGCCGGGGTGGTGGCGTTGGGCGGGGGCGCCTTCATGGATCCCGCCACCCGCGACCTCGTCCTGCGCGCCGGCCACGTCGTCTGGCTCAAGGCCGCCCTCGACGTGCTGGTCCAGCGCACCGCCCGCAAGCCCGGCAAGCGCCCGCTGCTCGCCGAGGGCGAGCCGCGCGCGATCCTCGCCGAACTGCAGGCCCGCCGCGAGCCGGTCTACGCCCTCGCCCACGACACGGTGGTGAGCGGAGAAGCGCCGATCACCCGCGTGGTCGAGTGCGTGGCGGCGCGGGCGCGGCGCTTCGGGGCGAGCCCGTGACCCCGGCCGTCGACCCCCAGACGATCCGGGTGGCGCTCGACGCGCGCGGCTACGACGTGGAGATCGGCCACGGCTTGCTGGCGCGGGCGGGCGAGCGGATCGAGGCGGTGCTGGGCCATCGCCGCGCGATCGTGGTCGCCGACGCCGCGCTCGAAGCGACACCCCACCTCGACGCACTGCGCCGCGGTCTCGACGCGCCGGTGCTCACCGTCGCCCCCGGCGAGGGCTCGAAGTCGCCGGCGTCGTGGGCGGCGCTGGTGGAGCAGATCCTCGCGCTCGGGCCCGACCGCGGGACCGCCATCGTCGCCGTCGGCGGCGGGGTGGTCGGCGACCTCGCCGGCTTCGCCGCGGCCACCGTGCTGCGCGGCGTGCCCTGCGTGCAGGTGCCGACGACGCTCCTCGCCCAGGTCGACAGCGCCGTCGGCGGCAAGACCGGCATCAACAGCGCGTTCGGCAAGAACCTCATCGGCGCCTTCCACCAGCCCGCGCTGGTGCTGGCCGATCTCGCCACCCTGGCCACCCTGCCCGCGCGCGAGCGTCGCGCCGGCTACGCCGAGATCGTCAAATACGGGCTCTTGGGCGACGCCGAGTTCTTCACCTGGCTGGAGGCCGACGGCGCGCGCGCGCTCACCGGTGACGCCGACGCCTTACGCCATGCCGTCGCCACCTCGGTATGCGCCAAGGCGGCGATCGTCGCGGCCGACGAGCGGGAGCGCAGCGGCAGGCGGGCGCTGTTGAACCTGGGTCACACCTTCGCCCACGCCTACGAGGCGCTCACCGGCATGGGCGCCGACCTCCTCCACGGCGAGGCGGTGGCGATCGGGCTGGTCGACGCCTTCGGGCTCTCCGCCCGGCTCGGCTTCTGCCACCGGGACGAGGTCGCGCGGGTCGAAGCGCATCTTCGCGGCGCCGGCCTGCCGACCCGCCGCGGCCAGGTGGGCGACCTCGCGCCCGAGGCGGTCGTCGCCGCCATGCGCGGCGACAAGAAGGCGGAGGCCGGCCGGCTCGCCTTCGTGCTGGTGCGCGGCATCGGCCGCGCCTTTCTCCACCGCGAGGTCGGCGAGGCCGAACTCCTCGACCATCTTCGCGCCACCGCCTGATCGCATGACCGGGCTCACACCATGATCGCCTCCGCTCTGGCCGTGATCGGCCTGTTGTTTCTCTCGGCGCTGACCTCGGGCACCGAGACCGCGATGACCGGTGCCTCGCGCGCCCGGCTGCGCTCGCTCGCCGAGGAGGGCAACCGCCGCGCGCGGCTGGTCAACCGGCTGCTGTCGGACCGCGAGCGGCTGATCTCGACGCTGCTTCTCGGCAACAACGCCTTCAACATCGTCGCCGCGGCGATGGCGACGGAGCTATTCCTGCGCCTCGCCGGCGAGGCCGGTGTCGCCTACGCCTCGCTGGTGATGACGATCCTGGTCGTCATCTTCGCCGAGGTGCTGCCCAAGACCTGGGCGATCCGCCACCCCGAGGGGTTCGCGATCACGCTGGCGCCGATCGTGAGCGTCTTCGTCGTGGTGCTGACCCCGCTCACCAAGTTCCTCGGCGGCGTCATCAACATCATCTTGCGGCTGTTCGGCGCGGCCACCAGCACCGCTCCCCTCGCCCAGGCCTACGAGGAGATCCGCAGCACCATCGAGCTGCACAAGCAGGAAGGCGAGATCGCCAAGCACGACCGCGACATGCTGGGCGGCATCCTCGATCTGGGCGAGGTGCCGGTGGCCGACATCATGACCCATCGCCGCGACATGGTCATGATCGACGCCAACGCCTCGCTCGACGAGACCGTCAAGCTGGTCGAGGACAACCCGTTCACGCGCTACCCGGTGTGGCGCGACGACCCCGACCACATCGTCGGCTACCTCCACGCCCGCGACCTTTTGGTCGCGGTCAAGCGCGCGCAGGAGACGGCCACCCCGGTCGACATGGACACGCTGTTGAGCGAGCCCTGGTTCATCCCCGACACCACCTCGCTCAAGGGCCAGCTTCTGGCCTTCCGCCAACGCCGCCAGCACCTCGCCCTCGTGGTCGACGAGTACGGGTCGATCATGGGCTTGGTCACCCTGGAGGATATCATCGAGGAGATCGTCGGCGACATCGTCGACGAGAAGGACATCGAGGTGCAGGGGGTGCGGGTGCAGGCCGACGGCTCGATGCTGGTCGACGGCAAGGTCACCGTGCGCGACCTCAACCGTCAGTTCGACTGGCGCCTGCCCGACGACGAGGCCGCCACCATCGCCGGGCTGGTCATCCACGAGGCCCAGCGCATCCCCGAGGTCGGCCAAGCCTTCTCCTTCCACGGCTTCCGCTTCGAGGTGAAGGCCCGCAAGGGCCATCAGGTGACCCGGCTGCGGCTGGTGCCGCCGGCGGCGGAGGGCGCCGCCGGCTGACGCCGCCGGCGGCCCGGCCGCGCCCCGACCGCGCGCGGGGTCAGCCCATGAGGCGCGCGAGCTCGTCGACGGCGTTGTCGACGGCGTCGCGCCCCGCCGCGATGGCTTCCTCGGCGCGGTGGAACTCGTGCAGGCCGACCCCGCTGACATGGGGGATCAACAGCAGGTCCGCCGGCTCGGAAGCGAGGCGGATGCGGGTGACGAAGTTCTGCATGATGATCATCGCCCGGCTCACCACCGCCAAGACGTTCGGATCGGCGTCCTCGGCGTCCTCGGGAAAGGTGCCGTGCAGGCCCATCGCCTGGACGAGGTGATCCGCCGCCACCTTGCCCGCGGCGGGCTCGTCGTCGCGGTCGGGGGCGAGGTTGAGGCTGAGTTCGCCGCCGAGCGCCACCGCGATGACGACGTCGGCGCCGAGCGCCTTGGCGACCGACACCGGCACCGGGTTGGTCAAGGCGCCGTCCATGAGTCGGCGACCGTCCACGAGCTGCGGCGCCATGAAACCCGGCACCGCCATCGACGCCCGCACCGCCGGGGCCAGGCGGCCGACCATGAGCCAGCGCTCGCGCCCGGTGGCGAGCTCGGTCGTGGAGACGCCGAAAGGCTCGGCGAGATCGGCGATGGCGATGTCGCCGAGTGCCCGATGCAGGACGTCGCCCACCTGTTGGCCCTGGATCAGGCCACCGTGGCCCGGATGCCAGTCCAGCATGCGCAGCGACTTGAGCCAGGACATTTCCAGCGCGATGTCGCGCAGCCGCGCCATCTCACCGGCCGCGACGAAGGCGCCGACGAAGGCGCCGCTCGAACAGCCGGCGACGACGTCGGGCGCGACCCCGAGTTCGGCGAGCCGCTCGACGACACCGATATGGGCCCATCCGCGCGCCGCGCCGGCCCCGAGCGCCAAACCGAGCTTCGCCCTCGCCATGACGGAGATCTACCAGAGCCCGAACCCCGCCGTCGACGTCGCCGACGCCGCTCGACCGTCCCACCCAGCATCCCGCGGGGCCTGCCGCGCCGCGGGAGCGGGCGGCGCCGCCGGTTCAGTAGCGCGCCGGCACGACGTGACGGGCCGGCAGCTCCTCGGTCAGCCAGGGGGGCCGGGGTTCCGCCTTCGGCACCTTCGGCAGGTCGGGCTCGATGCGCTCGTAGGGGATGTGGTCCAGCAGGTGCGCGATGAGGTTCAGCCGCGCCCGGCGCTTGTCGTCGGCGGGCACCAGGTACCACGGCGCGTGCGGCGTGTCGGTGCGCGCGATCATGTCCTGGTAGGCGCGGGTGTAGTCCCACCAGCGCCGCACCGATTCGGTGTCCATCGGGCTCAGCTTCCAGTGCTTGAGCGGATCGTCGATCCGAGCCTCGAAGCGGCGGCGCTGCTCGTCCTGGCCGACGTCGAGGAAGTATTTCAAGAGGATGATGCCCTGATCGATCACCTCGCGTTCGAAGTCGGGGACGACGCGGAGGAAGCGCTCGACCTCGGCCTCGGTGCAGAAGCCCATGACGCGCTCGACCCCGGCGCGGTTGTACCAGGAGCGGTCGAACAGGATGATCTCACCCGCCGCCGGAAAGTGCGCGACGTAGCGCTGCGCGTAGAGCTGGGTCCGCTCGCGGTCGGAGGGCTTGGGCAACGCCACGTGCTTGTAGACCCGGGGGCTGGTGCGCGCGGTGATCCGGCTGATCACCCCGCCCTTGCCGGCGGTGTCGCGCCCCTCGAAGACCACGACGACGCGCGCCCCTGCGGCCTGCACCCAGGCCTGTAGCCGGGTCAGTTCGACCTGCAGCTCGTAGAGGGCGGCCTCGAACGCCTTGCGCTTCATCTTGGCGGGCGGGCGTGGTGCCGGCGCCCCGGCCGGTCCGGTCGTCGGCTCGTCGAAGTCGTCGGTCATCGTCGTCCTCCCTGCGGTATGGTCGCTCCGCCTCGCCGCCGCCGCCTCGCCGCCGCCGCATCGCCACGCCGCGGCGCCGGCTCGTCGGCTTCCGGGCGGTGCCGCGGCGCGCGCCTCACGGCCGTAGGCCGACGGGGGCCGGACGGGCGAGTACGAAAAAGACGTAACCGAAGACGTCGCCGTAGCGCCGGAACAGCTCGATCTCGGCGCGCTGTTCCCGCGCGACGGCCCGCAAAGCGGCCGGCCCCGCGGCCTCGACCTCGGCGATCAGCTCGCCCATCGGGGCGTAGAAATCGCGTTCCCACGCCCAGTTCGCCAGGCGCTTCGCCGCGACGAAGCGGTAGCCGAGGCGCTCGGCCGTCCGCAGCGCCCCGCCGACGGTCGCCATCCCCGGGTAGTTCACCGCCCAGAATCGCCGCACCTCCTCGGGCACGCGTTCCTGCAGCCGGACACACTCGGAGACGACGACGAAGCCGCCCGGCTTCACCAGCCCCATGAAGACCTCGAGGGCGGTCTCGAAGCCGACCGTGAAGACGGCGCCTTCGGACCAGACCAGGTCGAGCGAGCCGGGGGCCAGCCCGCTCGCCGTCATGCTCGCCCGCCGGGTGGCGACGTGGTCCGCGACGCCGCGCGCGGCCGCCGCGCCGGCGAAGGCGTCGAGATAGGGCTGGTGGACATCCACACCGGTCACCTGCGCGCCGGCCTCGGCGAGGACGAGCCCGGCCGCGCCGCTACCGCAGCCCATGTCGGCCGCCCGCGGTCGCGCCGGCAGCTCCGCGCGCAGCTCGTCGTAGAGCGCGCGGGTGACCTCGACCGCCCCCGGTCCCTGCCGCGGCAGGCACTCGAAGAAGGCGAACAGGGCCGGCGACGGGGCGTCGGCCTCGGGCTCGCGCATCGTTGCCGCCCTCCTCTGCGGCCTCCGGTACGCTACGCCGCCGCCGCACCGCTTGTCACGCGCGGGCTTCGGTCCCGGCGGCGATTGCATCGGGTCCGGGTGTAGGTCTATATTCCTTATCCAACCGGAAGGGCGGGAACGAATGTCGAACTCCTTCGTGCGGCACGGTCATGCGCCGGTGAGGCTCGGCACCGCCGGTCGGGAAACCGAACCCGACATCGCCAGCGCGGCCTTCGCGGCGGTCGACCACCACGCCCTCGCCCGCCTCGCCCGGCGCGCCGAGCAGGGCCACACCGTGCGGCTGTGGGTGCCGCACTGCGGCGACGGCGCCGGCGCCTTCGCCCTGGCGGCGCTCCTGCAGCGCCGGCTCGGCGACGAGCGCGGCCACTCGCAGCCGCGCATCTTCGCCACCGAACCCGACGAGGCGATGGTCAAACGGGCCAGCACCGGCGTGCTCGACCGGCGCACCGCCCGGGCCTTCCTCAAGGCGGGCTTTCGGCGCTGCTTCAACTGGACCGGCGAGCACTGGCAGGTGAAGGCGCGCCTGCGGGGACGCATCATCTTCAGCGTCCAGGATACGATGTACGACACCCCGTTCGCCGACATCGACTTCATCGACGCCAGCCGGGCGTTGGCGCACTCGCCCGGCGCCTGCGCCGATTGCCTGCTGCGGCGGCTGCACCACGCGCTCTCGCTCGGCGGTTTCCTCTTCACCGGCCCGGGCCGGCAGGCGGACGACCCGGGGCTCGGTCTGGACGCGGTCGACCGCGAGAGCGGCCTCTACCATCGCCCCCCGCGCCGGCCGCGCCCGCATCGCCGCACCCCCCGCCCGCGGGCGAGCACCTGCCGCGGGGTCGCGCTCCTGGAGCGGGTCGTGCGCCATTTCGCGCCGGCCGCCCTCATCGTCGACGGCGCCGGCACGATCCACGGCACCACCGGCAGCGCGGCGCGGCTGCTGACCGCGCCGACGCCGCCGCACGGGCCGACCCTGGGCACCGCCACCCTGCCGTCGCTGCGCTCGCCGCTGATCGCCGCCTTTCTGGCCACCCGGCGGCAGGCCGCGCCGACGGCGCCCGTGGCGCGGCCTTCCGGCCAGCTCGACGGTGGCGCCGTCCAGGTGACCCCGCTGCAGGGCACCGACGCCGACGGCGAACCGCTGTGGCTGATCGAGTTGCGCGAGAACGCGGACGCGAACACCCCGATCGCACCCGACGGCGAACCCGAAGCCGCCCTGCTCAGGCGCCATCTGGTGACGACGAGCGAAAGCCTGCGTCACGCCATGGAGGAGTTGGCGACGCGCCAGCTCACCCTCGGGACCGCCAACGACGAGCTTCAGGCCTCGATCGACGACCTCGAGGCCACCAACCGGCGGCTCGCCGCCATGAACGCGGAGTTGATCGCCGTGCGCCAGGAGCACGAACGCCAGATCGCCGAGCTCAACGCCTTGAACCTCGACGTCGAGAACCTCTTCCGCGCCGCCGACCTCGCCGTCGTCGTCCTCGACGAGGAGCTGCGCGTGCGCCGTTACACCCCGGCGGCCGGGCGCTTCTTCCGCCTCGCCCGCACCGACATCGGCCAGCCGATCGCGGCGGCGCTTCCCGCCACCGACACCCTGCTGGTCGACGCCCTCGCGGCCACCCGCGACGACGGCGAGAGCCGCCAGGTGCCGGTCGACCTGCCGAACGACCCGAGTGGCGACGCCGGCCTCGCCCGGGTGCATCCCTACCGCGACCACGGCGAACGGGTGGCGGGCGTCATCTTCTCGGTCGCCGACGTCAGCGAGCTCAAGACGACCCAGCGCAGCCTCGAGCAGCAGAACACCGCGCTCAAGCGCGCCAACGAGGACCTCGAGCGCTTCGCCTACATCGCCTCCCACGACCTCAAGTCGCCGCTGCGCTCGGTGCGCACCATGCTGGAGTTCCTGCGCAGCGACCTCGGGCCCGGCCTGAGCGCGGAGAACACCGAACATCTCGATCTGGTGTCCGAGCGGGTCCACCAGATGGAGCAGATGATCCAGGACCTCTTGACCTACTCGCGCGTCGGACGGCAGGGCGGCACCCCCGAGACGGTGGACGTCGGGGCGCTGGTGACCGCGCAGTTGGAGCTGGTCGCACCGCCCGACGGCTTCGAGGTCGTGGTCGATCCGGCGCTGCCGACGATCACGACCGATCCCGGCTTGCTTGAGCACGTGGTGCGCAACCTGATCGGCAACGCCGTCAAGCACCATGACCGCGCCGCGGGCCGCATCGAGGTCCGCGCGATCGCCGGGGCGCCGGTGCCGACCCTCGAGATCGCCGACGACGGCCCCGGCATCCCGCGGCGCTACCAGGAGCGCATCTTCGAGATCTTCCAAAAGGCGGGCGCGCGCGCCGACGTCGGCGGCAGCGGCATGGGCCTCGCGCTGGTGAAAAAGGCGGTGGAGCGCAACGGCGGCGCGCTCGAGGTGATCAGCGAGGACGGCGCCCGCGGGACGACCTTCCGCTTCACCTGGCCCGAAAGCCCGGCTCAGCCCTCCGACCAGAGCGTCTGATCGCCCATCGCCACCGGCAGCTCGGCGACGTCGACGGGCAGCCGCTCCAGCCGGCGCCGTACCCGCGCCTTGAACACCTCGCGCCCGGCGGCGGAGACGCTGTCCATGCGGTGCAGCGCGCACCAGAAGGTGCGGCAGCGCGGGTGCATCAACGGCTTGATGCCGCGCATCAGGATGCGGCGGCCGGGATCGCCGACCCAGCGGGTGAACCACCAGGGCGCGCCGTAGGTGCTGATCCCGCCCAGGACCTGGACGTGGGTCAGGCGCGGGCCGA
>JAAAPF010000090.1 GCA_009908425.1 Alphaproteobacteria bacterium | reverse complement strand
GGCCGGCCGACGCTGCGGCTGGCCTGCGTCCTGATCGACGCGCGCCACGGACCGAAGGTCGTCGACCGCGAGGTCATGGGGCTTCTCGCCAAGGCCGCGGTGCCGTACCTGGTCGTCCTCACCAAGGCCGATCTGGTGAAACCGGCCGCCCTCGCCGCGCTGGAGCGCGACCTGGCCGGCGAGCTCACGACCAAGCCGGGAGCGTTGCCGACGGCCCACGCCACCTCCGCCGCCGAGGGCTCGGGCATCGCGACGCTGCGGGCGCGGTTGGCGATGCTGGTTGAAACGCGCGGAGAGCCGACATGAGCGAGACGCCCATGGACCACCACCGCGTGGCGGCGACGCTGGTCGAAGCGCTGCCCTACATGCGCCGCTTCAAAGGCGACGTCTTCGTCGTCAAGTTCGGCGGCCACGCCATGGCGTCACCCGCCCTCGCCCACGACTTCGCCCGCGACATGGTGCTGTTGAAGCAGGTGGGCATCAACCCGATCGTGGTCCACGGCGGTGGTCCGCAGATCAAGCACGTCCTCGACCAACTGCGGATCCAGTCGGACTTCGTCGACGGTCTGCGGGTTACCGATCGGGCCACCGTCGAAGTGGTCGAGATGGTGCTCGCCGGCAAGATCAACAAGGAGATCGTCGGCGCCATCCACGCCGTCGGCGGCCGCGCGGTCGGCCTCTCCGGTAAGGACGGACGGCTGTTGAAGGCGCGCAAGGTGACCCGGACCAAGCGCGACCCCGACAGCAACCTCGAGCAGGTGCTCGACCTCGGCTTCGTCGGCGAGCCCGAGGCCGTCGACACCACCCTGCTCGACCACCTGGTCCGCACCGACGCCATCCCGGTGATCGCCCCGGTCGGCTTCGGCGACGACGGTCACACCTACAACATCAACGCCGACACCGCCGCCGGCGCCATCGCCGCCGCGGTCGAAGCGCGCAAGCTCTACATGCTCACCGACGTCGCCGGGGTGCTCGACGGCGCCGGCGCGCTCTTGAACACCTTGGCGGCTGCCGACGCCCGGCGATTGATCGCCGACGGCACCGTCCACGGCGGGATGATCCCCAAGATCCGCACCTGCCTGGCGGCGCTCGAGGCGGGGGTGAGCGCGGCCTACATCGTCGACGGCCGGATCGCCCACGTCATTCTCTTGGAGGTGTTCACCGAGGCGGGGGTCGGCACCGAGCTGGTCGCGGCGGCGCCGCTGGCCTAGTGGTGCGAGTTCAACGGAAGAGCCTTTCCGTTGAACGTCTTGCGCACCACTAAGTGTTTGATCTGGTGGGCCGCCCGACCGGAACGCTCGGAAACCGAGCGGTCCGGTCGGGCCACTGGAGCGCGTCCCGTTCAACTTGACCGAGCCACCCGCACACCCCGCCCGGCCACCCAGGTGATCGTGCTCACGGGCGGCCGGGCGGGGTGTGCGGGTGGGTTCGCCCAAGTGGGACGCGCACTAGGCCCGCTGTCGGGCGCGGGCGAGCAGGTCGTCGACGGCGGCGAGCGCGTCGGTGCGGCCGTGCTTGTCGAGGTACATCCGGCGGTCGGCCTCGGCGATGGCGGTGTCGACGTCGGTGATCCGACCGTCCAGGCGGATCGCGCCGATGCTGGCGCCGACGTCGACGCGCTCGGTGCCCACCGCGACCGGCTGCTCGACCACCCGGCGCAGCCGCCGCACCACCGGCTCGACCGATTGGTCGGCGGGCAGGCTGTCGATCAGGACGAGAAACTCGTCGCCGCCCATGCGCGCGACCCGGTCGTGCGGCCGCAGGGCGTAGCGCAGGCGGCGGGCGAGCGCGCACAGCAGCATGTCGCCGGCGGCGTGACCGTGGCGGTCGTTGACCGTCTTGAAGCGGTCGAGGTCGAGCACCAGGAGGGCACCACCCTGGCGTACGCCGCCCAACAGCCGCTGGTGAAGGACGTCCTGGAAGGCGCGACGGTTCAACAACCCGGTCAGGGGATCGAGGCGGGCCGCCGCCACCGCGGCGTCGAGGGCGCGATGGTGCTGGGTGATGTCGGTGTGCACCACGACGGCACCGCCGCCCGGCAGCGCGCGGATCTCGACGCGGAACCAGAAGGGCTGGCCCATCCAGGCCCGGTAGTAGTCGCGCGACGCCGAGGCGACGCGGCCGTCGAGGACCTCGCGCAGGCTGGCGGCGAGCCCGCCGGCGGCGACGTCGCCGCCCGCGGCGGCGGCTTCACAGGCGGCGACGTAGTCGTCGTCGTCGAAGTCGGCGCGCGCGGCACTGCTTTCGGCCTCGCCGAACAACCGCCGCCACGCCGCGTTGGCGGCCGTCAGTCGGCCGGCGGCGTCCAGCCGTCCGACCGCCATCGGCAAGGCGTCGAACACGGCCGTGTCCATGAAGCGGTCTCCGTGGGCTCCCGCGGCCCGGTCGTGCCTTTGCAAGAGAACTAACGTATCGCGAGAACCATCCACCGGCAAGCGACCGCCCCCCGCGCCACGCCGTCACGGCAGGCGTATCTGCACACAAATGCGGCAACGCATGCATGCGTTGCGGCGAACCGGCATCGGCCCTCTTGATTTGAGTCTGCTGCAGCGCGATATACGCGACCTCCCTGAACGTTGGACTACCGGGCATCGGGACGTGGTCCCGAACGGCGGGCGGGTCGAAGACGGCGACGCGCCGTTTCTCCCCCTCCCTCTGGCGAGTTGTCGGACCCGCTCCGCCGGCCCGGGCTTTTCCGTCATCCCGTCTTCCGGTTCTCCGCCCGGCCATATCCGTGCCGCCGAGGGCGTTTGCGCCGCGGGCCACGACAGCGTATACGGCTTATATAGGTTTATTGTCCTATATCGGGCGGCGTGATGCGCATCCTCTACCTCGAAGACGATCCCCTCGACGCCGAGGCCCTGCGGCGGGCCCTGGCGAAGCTCCGGCCCGAGATCACGCTGAGCATCGCGTCCTCGCCACGGACCGCCCTCGCCCGGCTGCACGAGGCCCGCGCGGCGGCGCCCTTCGACGCCGTCGTCGTCGACGTCAGCCTGCCCGAGATGAACGGTTTCGAGTTCATCGACCGCCTCGCCGCCGCCGCCCCGGCGCGACCGCCCCGCATCCTGGTGTTCACGAGTTCCGAGCACCGCTTCGACCTCGACGAGGCGGAGCGCACCCGGGTCGACGCCTACGTGGTGAAGACCGCCGACCCGCGCTGCTTCGACGACCTCGTTCGGGCCCTCGACGTCGTGCGCTGCTGAACGGGGCTCAGCCCCGCACGTCCGCCACCAGTGCCGGCAACCGCGCCAACAGCGCCGCGCGGTCGGCGGCGCAGCCGTCGGCCAGCCAGACCTCCTCGGCGCGACGCAGGACACGGCCCACGTCCGGGCCCGGAGCGACCCCGGCCGCCACCACGTCGCCGCCCTTGAGCGGGAACACCGGCGGCGCCGTCGCCGCCAGCCGCGCCGCCAGCGTGGCCGCCGCATCGCCGTCGGCGCCGTCGCGTGCCAGCGCGAACAGCCCGGCGGCGAGCGCGCCGTCGCGGCCGTGGCGGTAGAGCGCGCGGGCGAGACCGGCGGCATCGGCGCGATCGAGGCGCTCGGCCGGCACCGCGACCAGTTGTCCCAGGCGTCGCGCCTCCGCGTTGGAGAGCCGCAGGCGCGCCGCCAGGGCTTCGGCGACGGGCCGACGGGCGCCGCGCACCAGCGCCGCCAGCCGGCGCCAGGGGTCCGGCGCCGGCTCGATCGCGACCAGGCGCTCGAAGAGGCCGCGGTCGACCGCATCGCCGAGCGTCCACGCCAGCACGCCCAGTTCGGCCATCCACGCCACCGCGGCGCGGGGATCGGGCGCGTCCAGGAGCTTCGACACCTCGACGCGCACCCGCTCGCCCGAGAGCCGGTCCATGCCGGCGACGCCGTCGCGCAAAGCCGCCGCCGTCGCGGCGTCCGGCGCGCGCTCGCCGAAGCGGGCGTAGAAGCGAAAGAACCGCAGGATACGCAGATAGTCCTCGTCGATCCGCCGGCGCGGGTCGCCGACGAAGCGCAGCACCCCGGCCTCCAGGTCCTCCAGCCCGCCGAAATAGTCGAACAAGCGCCCGTCGCGGTCGCAGCTCATGGCGTTGATCGTGAAATCGCGGCGGGCGGCGTCGGCTTCGAAGTCGTCGGTGAAGGCGACCACGGCGTGGCGGCCGTCGGTCTCGACGTCGCGGCGCAGGGTGGTGACCTCGAAGGGCTGCTCGGCGATGACGGCGGTGACGGTGCCGTGGTCGAGGCCGGTGGGGACGGCCTTGATCCCGGCGCGTTCGAGCAGCGCCAGCACGCGCGCCGGCGGCTCGGGGGTGCACAGATCGACGTCCCAGGCGTCGCGGTGCAGCCCCTTGAGGCTGTCGCGCACACAGCCGCCCACGAAGCGCGCCGGACGGCCGGCGGCCTCGAGCGCGTCGAGCAGCCGCTGCGAGGCGGCGGCGCGCCGCCAGGCGGCGGCCACCAGCGCCGGGTGCGGCGTGGCCAGGGCCGTGCCGCTCACGTCCAGCGCACGATCATGTCGTGGCGCACCCGCGCCTGCGCCGCCAGCCGGTAGGCGTTCAACAGCTCGCGCAAGGGATCCTCCAGCCGCTGCAGGCCGCTCAGAAAGGCGACGACGACACCGACGGTGGTGCGGCCCTCGATGACCAGGAAACCGCCGACCAGAAGGATGCTCAACGGCGCGCTGTTGGTCAGCAGGTTGGTCGCCGCCTTCATGCCGTATTTCAAGGCGTAGATGCCGAGGCGGTTGTCGTAGATCCGGCGGAGATGCTGCTGCAGACGCGCCAGCACCGCGCGGTCGCCGCCGCCCTCCTCGGCGACCCGGTCGCCGAGCTCGCGCAACAGCCGGACGCGGGTCTGCATCGCCCGGTTCACCCGCCGCTGCAGCAGCGGCACCAGCACCGCCTGCGGCAGCAGGACGGCGAGGCCGACGGCAGCGACGATGGGCTGCACCACCAGCATGTAGCCGACGATCGCCGCCAGCATGCCGGCGTTGACGACGAAGCTGGACGGCCCCTCGCCGACGAAGCCGCCGAGCTGGTCGACCTCGCGGTCGATGATCGCGACCGCCTGGCCGTCCTCCTCGGCGCCGGCCTCGCGGCGGGCGTGCAGGCGCGCCAGCTGCGAGCGGGTGGCGAGCACCGCGCTCTCGGCCAGCCAGCCCTGGTACATCCGGAGCGCGAACTTGCCGAGCGCCGTGGCGACGACGACGCCGAGATAGACCGTCCCCAGCCGCGCCAGCAGGGCCAGGTCGCCTTCGCCCAGGGCCTCGTTGACGAGCCGACGCTGCAGCTCCAACGGCGCCATGGCGAGGGCCGCCACGGCGAGCGCCAGCGCGCCGAGCCCCAGCTGGTGGCCGCCACTCATGCGCCAGACGTAAGCCGCGAGCGAACCGGCGGGGCGGGTACCGCGGTCGGCGTCGATGCTGCGCGGAACGGGACGCCATTCCATCGCCTCAATGTGAGGCCCTGTCGGCGCCGGCGCCACCGCGCGTACTTCCGGTCAAGGCCTACCAAAGGTGGTGACCGCCTGCGCGAGCGCGGCGGCGCCGGCGGCACGGCGGGCCGATCCGACGCCCACGGGAGCCACCCATGCCGTCCGCTCATCCCGACCGCCGCGCCCCGAGCGCCGGACGCGCCCGTTCGCCTCCGCGCTCGCGCCGAGCGGGCCCCGCGTCCGCGGGCGCGTCCGGCGACCGCGGACTGTCGTCGATCATGGACGTGGTCGCCCATACCCGCATCGTGGCCACCGCCCGCCGGCTCGCCGCCGGGCACGGCCGAGCGCGCGACGGCTGGGGGAGAGCGATGACCGCGGCTTACGACTGGCTCGCCGTGGATTGGAGCCACCGCCGGCTGCGTGCTTGGGCGATGGCGGACGGCGAGGTCGTCGACACCCGCGAGACGCCCTGGGGCATGACCCGCCTCGCCGGGCCGCCGGCCTTCGCCACCGCCTTCGCCGCGCTGGTCGAGGATTGGACCCCGGCACGGCGGCCCGCCGCGGTCGTGGTCTGCGGCATGGCGGGTGCCCGCGAGGGCTGGCATCCCGCCGCCTACGCCGCCCACGACGGCGATCTGCGCGAACTGCCGCGGGCGGCGGTGCGCGTACCCGACGGCGCCGCCGGCTTCGACATCCGCATCCTGCCGGGGCTGCGCCAGGCCGAACCGCCCGACGTCATGCGCGGCGAGGAGACCCGGCTCTTGGGTCTCGTCGCCGACACGCCCGACGCCGGCGGCGTGGTCGTGCTGCCCGGCATGCACGGCAAATGGGTCCAGCTCGCCCGCGGGCGGGTGGCGCGGTTTCGCACCGCCATGACCGGCGAGGTCTTCGCCGCCGTCGCCGAGCACACCCTCCTGCGCCACACCCTCGGCGACAACGGCGACGACGAGTGGGACGCCGGCGATTTCGCCGCCGCCGTCGCCGAGGGCCGCGACGCGCCGGCGGCATTGCTGCGGCGGGCCTTCGGTCTGCGCGCCGAGGCGATCTTGAACGGTCTCGCCCCGGACCTCGCCCGCGCCCGGCTGTCGGGGTGGCTCACCGGTCTGGAGATCGCCGACGCCCTCGCGCAGTTCGGCGAGCCGCGGCGGGTCACCCTGGTGGGCGAGCCCCCTCAGGTCGAACGCTACGCCGCCGCGCTCGCCGTCTTCGGCGTCGCCAGCGACCGGCGCGACGGCGGCGCCCTCGCCCGCGCCGGGTTGATCCGGGCGCACCGCCGGCTGTTCGGGGGTGCGCGGCCGTGATCGGACGCACCGTCGCGCCACCCGCGCCACCGATCGGACCCGAGGACGCCGGGCGCCGGCGTGGTCGGTCCGCGCCCGGTCACCGGCCGGGGCGCCGCCCGCCCGAGCGGCGTGGACCCGCCGTCGGCGACCGCCCGGAGACGGCGTCCAGGTTCAGCTTTCGGCGGCGAGTGGGCGCTCCAGGAGGCCGTCGATGGCCTCGGCGAGGCCGAGGCGGCGCTCGAGGACGGCGTCGACGGCGGCGGCGATGGGTAAATCGACGCCGCGGGCGCTGGCGAGCGCGACGATGAGCGCGGCGGTGCGCTTACCCTCGACCAGGCCGACCGTGCGTTCGGCGCTCGCCGGCTCGCGGCCGCGGCCGAGCGCCTCGCCGAAGCGGAAGTTGCGCGAGTGCGGGCCACGGCAGGTGAGCACCAGGTCGCCGACGCCGGCGAGGCCCATCAGCGTTTGCGGCTCGGCGCCGAGCGCGGCGCCCAGCCGCGCCATCTCGGCGAGGCCGCGGGTCACCAGCGCCGCCTCGGCGTTGTCGCCGAGCTCCAGACCGCGGGCGACGCCGGCGGCGATGGCGACGACGTTCTTGGCCGCCCCGCCGAGCTGCACGCCCACCGGATCGGTGCTCACGTAGGGGCGAAAATGCGGGGTGTGCAGGGCGTGGGCCAACGCCACCGCGACGTCGCGATGCTCGGCCGGCGCGGCGAGGTCGAGCGCGGTCGGCCGATCCGCCGCCACCTCGTCGGCGAAGCTCGGCCCCGACAGCGCCAACAGCGGCCGCCCCGGCAGGAGCGCGGCCAACGCGTCGAGGAGCAGTCCCGGCCCGACGGCGTCGAGTCCCTTCGCGCAGCAGACTACCGGCACGTCGGCGGGCAGGCGCGACGCCAGCGCCGCGCCGACCGCCCGCACCGCCCCGGCCGGCACGACCAGGAGCACCACGTCGCCGAAGGCGTCGGCGTCGGCCTCGGCGAGGGCGCCGACCGCGAGGCCGTCGACGCGGCGGCCGCCGGTGCGCGCGAACAGCCGGACCTCGCGGCCGGCGCGGCGGGCCTGCACGGCCAGCGCCGTCCCCCAGGCGCCGGCACCGACGACGCCGACCCGCGCGAGTGCGCTCACCGCTCGTAGACCAGCCAGTCGCGCAAGAGCGCGGTCACCGCCTGGGGTTGCTCGAGCGCGGACAGGTGGCCGCACTGCTCGACCACGGCGAGCCGGGCCCGGGGGATGGCCGCCGCCATCGCGGCGTGCTTGTCGACCGGCGTCAGCGCGTCGTCGCGCCCGCACAGCACGAGGGTCGGACAGTCGATGCGGGCGAGGTCGCCGGTGCTGTCGGGGCGATCCATGATCGCGTGCTGCTGGTCGGCGTAACGCCGCGCGCCGACGTCGAGCGCCATCGCGCGGGTGACCTCGCGCAGGGTCGGATCGGCGAAGGCGGTCGGCCCGAGCAGCAGCGGCAGCCGGGTCTCGACGTGCTCGGCGAAGCGACCGGCCTCGATCTCGGCCAGCGCGGCGCGGCGGCCTTCGACCGCCGCGGGCGGGTCGAGCTCGGCCTTGGTGTCCAGGAGCGCGAGCCTGGTGACCCGCTCGCCGGCGCGGCGCACGATCTCGAAGGCGACGTAGCCGCCCATCGAGAGACCGACGAGCGCGAACCGGGGCGGCGCGGCGGCCAGGATCGCCGCCGCCGTCTCGCCCACGCTCGCCGCCTCGGGCACGCCGGTGAACCGCGGCTCGCCGACCTCGCCCAGATGCGCCAGCTGGTGCTCGTAGAGCCGGCCGTCGTTGCCGAGCCCGGGGATGAACAGCACCGTTTCGCCCGCCGTCATCGCTCTCCTCTCGTTCGCGGGTGCACGGTTGCCAACCCCATCTCAGCGCTGCCGTTCCGCGACGGCCCGCAGCAGCCCCGCCACCGCGCTCCGCACGTCGGCGTCCGCGACGCGGGCGTAGTCGCGCGCCACCTCGCAGGCCAGCCGGCCGTCGCCGCCGTCGTCGCCCTCGTCCTTCGGGATGTCGAGGTCGGCGAAGAAGTAGCCGGGAGCGACGTCGAGGCGTCGGGCGAGGGCGTAGAGGCGGGACGCGCTGATGCTGTTGGTGCCGCGCTCGTATTTCTGGATCTGCTGGTAGGACAGGCCGAGCCGGCAGGCCAGCTGCTCCTGGGTGAGGCCGAGCTCGACCCGGCGTCGGCGGATGCGCTCGCCGATCGCGGCGTCGACGCGGGCGCGGTCGTCCTCCCCGCTCATCGGCGTCTCCCCGCGCGGACTGGTCGCTCGGCGCGGCCTCCGCTAGAGTCCATCATCATCGACGACGAGGTCACAAGGCAACCGTGCTCATGCTCCGCCGTGTCCGTCGCGCAGCATTCGCGGCGGCCGTCTTGGCCGTCGCCGCGTGCGCGGGCGGCCAGGACACCCGCCCCGAATACGTCGAACGACCGGTCGAGGACCTCTACAACGAGGCGATGGACCGGCTCGACGCCAACGACTTCGTGGCGGCCGCCGCGGCGTTCGAGGAGGTCGAGCGCCAGCATCCGTACTCGCGCTGGGCCACGCGCGCGATGTTCATGGCGTCCTACGCCTACTACGAGGCCCGGCGGTACGACGACGCGATCCTCGCCGCCGAGCGCTTCATCGACTGGAACGCCGGCAGCGAGCAGGTGCCCTACGCCCAGTATCTGATCGGCATGAGCTACTACGAGCGGATCTCGGACGTCGGTCGCGATCAGCAGATGACGGCGCAGGCCGAAGCCGCCTTCACCGAACTCAGCCGCCGCTTTCCCGACACCCGCTACGCCCGCGACGCCGGGCTCAAGCTCGATCTGATCCGCGACCATCTGGCCGGCAAGGAGATGGAGGTCGGCCGCTTCTACCTCGAACGCGAGCAGTACGTCGCCGCGATCAACCGCTTCAACCGCGTGCTGACGGAATACCAGACCACCACGCACGTGCCCGAGGCGCTGCACCGCATGGTCGAGGCCTACACCGCGCTCGGCGTCGTCGACGAGGCCCGGCGCTACGCCTCGGTGCTGGGCTACAACTACCCCGGCAGCGAATGGTACGAGCGCGCGTACGCCCTGGTGACCGACCCCGACCTGCCGCCGGTGCAGAGCTGAGGCCGGCAGGCGCATGCTCCAGGCGCTCGCGATCCGCGACGTCGTCATCGTCGACCGTCTGGACCTCACCTTCGGCGCCGAGCTCGGCGTGCTGACCGGCGAGACCGGGGCGGGCAAGTCGATCCTCTTGGACGCGCTCGGGCTCGCCACCGGCGGCCGCGGCGACAAGGGGCTGGTCCGCAGCGGCGCCGAGCGCTGTCAGGTGACCGCGGTCTTCGCCGTCGCGGGCGACCACCCCGCCCGCTCGGTCCTGCGCGAGGCCGGGCTCGACGCCGACGACGAGACCCTGGTGCTGCGCCGCGTGGTCGCCGCCGACGGCAAGAGCCGCGCCTTCGTCGACGACCAGCCCGTCACCACGACACTGCTGCGCGCCGTCGGCCGCGAGCTGGTCGAGGTCCACGGCCAGGGCGAGCAGCAAGGCCTGGCCGCGCGCACCGTCCAGCGCGACCTCCTGGACGCCTATGGCGGCCACGACGAGCTGCGCGCCACCGTGGCCGCGGCCCAGGGCGAGGTCACGGCCGCGCGCGAGCATCGCGACCGGCTCGAGAGCGAGGTCGCCGCCGCCGGGCGCGAGGAGGACTATCTGCGCCACCGCCTCGCCGAGCTGGAGGAGCTCGCCCCCGCGGTCGGCGAGGAGGAGCAGCTGGCCGAGCGGCGGGCGCGCTTGCTCGCCCGCGGCAAGCTGCAGGGGGCGGTCGACGAGGCGCTGACGGCGCTGCGCGACGCGGGCGGTGCGCGCGACCACCTGATCCGCGCCGAGCGCGCGCTCGAGCGCGTCGCCGAGGCGGCGGGCGGGCTGTTCGAGGCGAGCCTGGCGGCGCTGGAGCGCGCCAGGGTCGAGCTCGACGAGAGCGAGGCCGCGCTCGACGACGCCGCGGCCGCGGTCACTGCCGAGGGCGACGACTTGGAGACGGTCGAGAACCGCCTCTTCGCCCTCAAGGACATGGCCCGCAAGCACCGCACCACCGCCGACGCGCTGGTCGAGCTCACCGACGAGACCCGCCGCCTGCTCGACGGGCTCGAGCACGCGAACGAGGCGCTGACCGCCGCACGCCGGCGCGTCGACGAGGCCGAAGGCGCACGACGGGACGCGGTGCTGCGCTTGCGCGAGGCGCGCACGGCGGTGGCCGAGCGCCTGGCCGAGGAGGTCGCCCGCGAGCTGCCGCCGCTGAAGCTCGAGCGCGTGCGCTTCACCGTCGAGGTCGAGCCGCTGGCGGAGGCGGAGTGGACCGCCGCCGGCGGCGAGCGCGTGCAGTTCCTGGTGGCCACCAACCCCGGCCAGACGCCGGGGCCTCTGGGCAAGATCGCCTCGGGCGGTGAGCTCTCCCGCATCATGCTGGCGCTCAAGGTGGTGCTGGCGCGGCTCGGCACCGTCGACACCCTGATTTTCGACGAGATCGACGCCGGCATCGGCGGGGCGGTGGCCGACGCCGTGGGCGAGCGCCTGGCGCGGCTCGGCCGCGAGCGCCAGGTGCTGGTAGTGACCCACGCGCCGCAGGTGGCCGCACGGGCGCGTCACCATCTCAGGGTGGCCAAGACCGGGGGCGCGGACGAGATCGGGGTGGAGGTGGACGCGCTCGAGGCGGCGGCGCGCGAGGAGGAGATCGCGCGGATGCTGGCCGGTGCGCAGGTGACCGCGGCGGCGCGGGCGGCGGCGCAGAGCCTGTTGGCGACGGAAGCGGAGGGCTAGGTGGACGCGGCGGAGGCGCGCCCGCTCGAGGCGCTGGACGAGGCGGCGGCGGCGGCCGAGCTGGAGCGGCTGGCGGCCGCGATCGCGCACCACGACCGCCGCTACTACCAAGAGGCCGAGCCCGAGATCGACGACGCCGCCTACGACCGGCTGCGCCGGCGCAACGCCGAGATCGAGGCGCGCTTTCCGCACCTCGTGCGACCCGACAGCCCGTCGAACCGCGTCGGCGCCCCGCCGGTGGAGGCATTCGGCAAGGTCCGCCACCGCGTGCCGATGCTGTCGCTCGACAACGCCTTCGACACGGGCGAGGTGCGCGAGTTCACCGCCCGCATCCGCCGCTTTTTGAACCTCGGCGAGGAGGAACCGCTCGCCTTCACCGCCGAGCCCAAGATCGACGGCCTCTCCGCGAGCCTGCGCTACGAGGACGGCGTGCTGGTCCTGGGTGCGACCCGCGGCGACGGCACCGAGGGCGAGAACGTCACCGCCAACCTCAGAACCATCCGCGACGTCCCCCAGCGCCTCGACGGCGCGCCGCCGGCGGTGCTCGAGGTCCGCGGCGAGGTCTACATGGATCATGCCGACTTCCGCCGCCTCAACGAAGAGCGGGAGGCGGCGGGCGAGGGCGTCTTCGCCAATCCCAGGAACGCCGCGGCCGGCAGCCTGCGCCAGCTGGACCCGAGCATCACGGCGAAGCGGCCCTTGCGCTTCTTCGCCTACAGCTGGGGCGAGCTCTCCGAGCGCCTGGCCGAGCGCTACTCCGAGTTCCTCGACCACCTGCGCGGCTTCGGCTTTCGCGTGAACCCGGAGACTCGGGTCTGCGCCGACGTCGACGCGCTGGTGGCCTATCACGCCGAGCTGGCGCACCGCCGAGCCGCGCTCGGCTACGACGTCGACGGCGTGGTCTACAAGCTCGATCGGATCGACTTCCAGGAGCGGCTCGGCTTCGTCGGCCGGGCGCCACGCTGGGCCATCGCCCACAAGTTCCCTGCCGAGCGCGCCGAGACGGTGGTCGAGACGATCGACGTCCAGGTCGGCCGCACCGGCGCGCTGACGCCGGTGGCGCATCTCGCGCCGGTCACCGTCGGCGGCGTGGTCGTGAGCCGCGCCACGCTCCACAACGAGGACTACATCAAGGAGAAGGACATCCGCGTCGGCGACACGGTGGTGATCCAGCGCGCCGGCGACGTCATCCCGCAGGTCGTGGAGGGGGTGACCGACCGCCGGCCCGCCGACGCCGAGCCCTACCGCTATCCCGAGACCTGCCCCGCCTGCGGCAGCGCCGCGGTGCGGCCCGAGGGCGAGGCGATCCGGCGCTGCACCGGCGGGCTGATCTGCCCCGCCCAGCTGGTCGAACGCCTCAAGCACTTCGTCGCCCGCGACGCCTTCGAC
>JAAAPF010000309.1 GCA_009908425.1 Alphaproteobacteria bacterium | reverse complement strand
GAAAGCGGATCGCCGCCGAGGCGCGGGCGCGCCCCCGCGCGAAGCTGAGGTGGTCGGGTTCGGGCGGGTCGTTGGCCGACATCTCGGTTCCAGGCGCACGGGCGCGCGTGAGGCCGGCATGCTCACGGTGAGCTTACCATCCCCTGCACGAGCCTTCCAGGCGCCCCGCGAAGCCGCGGTGGGGTCGTCCCCGCCGGCCGGCGCCGCGACGGCGTGACGGTCGGCTCCCGCTGCAACCCTCACCACGGCGCGCCGGCGCTGCCCCGCCGGTCCGCGCGGGGCCTCTGGTCGGCGGGCGCGGCGTCCGCTATGCCCGCGGCGTTCGTCGCCAGCCGCGGAGCGGAGCCGATGCGGACCGCCAAATGGACCTTGATCACCCTCGTCGTGCTCGCCGTCGCGGGCTTTTTGCACTGGAGCCTGCCGGGCCGCGACGTCGTGCGCATCCTCGGCACCGAGGTCCAGCGCCGCACCGAGGGCAGCGGGCCCGAGGGCCAGGTGCGGGTGACCGACGTCCGCTTCATCAAGGCGGTCAGCCCGGACGGCGATCCCCGGGTCTATCGCAACGAGGACACCGGCTGGGGCTGGCCGCCCTACTTCAAGTTCAACAGCGCCAACCTCGCGGCGGTCGCCGACGACGCTAGGTCAGCCGAGGATGACCCGCGCTGGATGGTGGTGCGCCATTACGGCTGGCGCATCCAGATGATCTCGGCCTTTCCCAACGCCCTCTCCATCCGCCCCGCCACCGGCCCCGACCAGCTGCTGATCCCGTGGACCGCGATCGTCGTCGTGGTGCTGCTGGTGGGCGGTGTCGGCTATCTCTGGCTGCGGGTGCGGCGGTGGTTGGCGCGGCGGCGCGCCTGAACCGTCAGGCGCTGCCGATCAGGACGCCCGACGCGAAGACCAGCGCGCCGCCGAGCACCACCTGGAAGGTGGCGCGGAAGAACGGCGTCTGCATGTAGCGGTTCTGGATCCAGACGATCGCCCACAGCTCGAAGAAGACGAGCACGAAGGCGAGGATGGTGGCGGTCCAGAACGCCGGGATGAGATAGGGCAGGGCGTGGCCGAGGCCGCCCAGCGTGGTCATGACCCCGCAGGCCAGGCCGCGCTTGAGGGGGGAGCCACGGCCGGAGATCCGGCCGTCGTCGGAGGCCGCCTCGGTGAAGCCCATCGAGATGCCGGCACCGAGCGACGCGGCGAGGCCGACGAGGAAGGTCGTCCAGGTGTCCTGGGTAGCGAAGGCGGTGGCGAAGATCGGGGCGAGCGTCGAGACCGAGCCGTCCATCAGCCCGGCGAGACCCGGCTGGACGTAGGTGAGAACGAACTGCTGGCGCGCCTTGACGTCCTCCTCGCTCCTGGCGTCGGCGTCGAGATGCTCCTGTTCGAGCGTGCGCGCGAGTTCGGTGTGGCCGGCCTCGGCGGCGGCCAGATCGCCCAAGAGCTTGCGGGTGTCGGCATCGCCGGTGCGTTGGGCCGCCTGGAGGTAGAACCGGCGCGCCGTCTGCTCCATCAGCGCCGCTTCGCCGCGGATCCGGTCGAGCGACAGGTTTTCGAACAGCCACACCGGCTTGCGGGCGTAGAAGCCGGCGACGTGCTCGCGGCGGATCAACGGGATGGTCTCGCCGAAAGCGGTGCGGAAGCGCTCGATCAGGCGGCGGCGGTGGCCGTCCTCCTCCGTCGCCATGTCGTCGAACAGCTTCGCGGTCCGCGGGAAGCTCGCGCGCAGCCGCTCGGCGTAGGTGCGGTAGATCCGCGCGTCGTCCTCCTCCGCCGAGATCGCCAGCGCGAGGATCTCTCTGTCGCCAAGGTCGTCGAAGTGGCGGCGCCCGCCGAATCCAGGGATCATCGAAGTCCGCTCCGCACGAGTTTAGAAAAATTCTAAACTATTCTCGCAGCGGCGCCGGGCAACCACGGCGGCGCAACCCTGCCGGCCGCGCGCCGCGGGTCAGCCCTTGAGCTTCGGCCAGCGGCTGCCGGCCCGGATCTCGGCGGCGGCGGCGTCGAAGCCGGCGAGGCGGTCGGGCGAGGCGGGGTGGCTGTCGAAGATGCTGGTGGTCTTCACCCCGGAGAGGCCCCCGAGCACGCGGTAGAGCCCGCGGGCGTCGGCGAGGTCGTAGCCGGCGTGGTCGACGATGTAGGCGCCGACGTAGTCGGCCTCGCGCTCGTAGGTCTTGGAATAGCTCAACCGGCCGGTGGCGCCGCCCACGGCCGCGCCGAGCGCGACGCCTTCGCCGGTGAGATCGTCGTCGATCGCGGCACCCAGAAAGCCGCCGAGCACGGCGCCGGCGACCGCGCCGAGGGCGGTGTTGCGCGCGCCCTTGGCGGGATGGTCGGCGACGTTGTGGGCGGCCTCGTGGGCGAGCACGAGCGCCACCTGCGCCTCGTTCTCGAGGTACCGCACCAGCCCGTCGAACATGTAGATGGTCTCGCCGTCGGCGAAGGCGTTCGGTGTCTTCTCGTCCGACCAGACCAGGCCGTAGTCGCAGCCCTCGGCGTCGAAATGCGCGCACATCCGGGCGATCGCCGGCTGCACGCGGTTCCACGCGCGCGCGGTCATCTGCCGGTTGGCGGCGCTGCCGCGGCCGGTGGGCTCGATCTCGACGCCGGCGAGCTCGGTGCGGGCGGCCCCGACCGCCGCGGCGGAGGGACCCGGGGTCTGGGTGGTGCCGCCGGCGCAGGCGGCGAGCGCGAGCAGGAGCGCGGCGATCAGCGGTCGGCGAAGCATCGGGGACGGGTCTCAGAAGCGGTCGACGACGAAGATATGGAGGTAGCGCGGGCCGTGCGCACCCTTGATGTTCTGGCCCTCGATGTCGGCGGTGCCGGAGGTGCCGGTGACCAGGCCGAGGGCCCGCGGCAGCGGCGCGTGGGCGAAGCGCTGCCAAGCATCCTCCAGATAGGCCACGACGTCGTCGGCACGCACCACCGCCAGGTGATGCAGCGCCAAAAAGTTGAACAGCACCGGTGCCGCGGGCGAGCTCGCGACCACCAGGCTGCCGGTCTCGGCGACGGCGGCCTCGGCCCAGCTCAACGCCACCGCCTCGTTGGGATCGATGGCGTCGGCGAGTGTGAGCCCGCTCCAGTCGAGCCCGGCCAGCGCCGGCGGCAGCGCCGCCGCCAGGCGCGACGCCAGCCCGCGCTCGGCGAGATAGGCGGCGACGCGGTCGGGCAGGTCGTCGGCTGCGGCCAGCCGCTCGACGGTGGCCGCGACCCGCTCGGAGGCGGCCTTGGCGATGAAGCGCTCGACGGCGTCGTGGTCGCCGACGGGGGGGCGGATCGCCGCGAGCTCGCCCACCAGACCGTCGGCCTCGGCGCGGATGACGTCGGGATCGGCGCGCTCGCGGCCGAGCGCGCGGCGCACCCGGGCCAGCACCTCGGCGCGCGCGCTCATCGCTCACCCCGGCGGTAACGCGCCATGAAGGTGCCGCCCGGCGGCGGCGCGGCGAAGTCGCGCGAGCGCGTCCACGCGCCGCCGCCCGGGAGGCGGCGCAGCGCCGGCCGGCCGCGCGCCAACAGGCGTAGCGCGCGCACGCCGAGCCGGCTGGCGGGACGGTAGAGCGCCGGGCGGCGGACGACCGCCCCCCACAGTCCGAGACCGAGACGCGTCGGCCGGTCGACCAGGTGCTGCCGCCAGGTCCGCTCCCTGAGGGTGCGCATCAGGCCGGTGAGCGGGATCGCCACCGGGCAGACCTCGTCGCAGCGGCCGTTGAGGGTGCACGCGTGGGGCAGGTCCTTGGATTTGGCGAGGCTCGCCATCGCCGGGGTCAGGACCGAGCCCATCGGGCCCTGGTAGACCCCGCCGTAGGCGTGACCACCGATCTGGCCGTAGACCGGGCAGTGGTTGATGCACGCCGCGCAGCGGATGCACTTGAGAATGGGTGCCAGCTCGTCGCCCAGGAGCTCGGTGCGGCCGGCATCGACGAGGACGAGGTGCATCTCCTCGGGCCCGTCGCGGTCGCCCGGCCGCTTCGCGCCGGTGAGGAAGGTGGTGTACTGGGTGAGTTCCATGCCCAGGGCCGAGCGGGCCAGTAGGCGCAACAGCACGCCGGCGTGGTCCATCGACGGCACCAGCTTCTCGATGCCGGCGGTGACGATCTGCACCCGCGGCAGCTGCATGGTGAGCTCGGCGTTGCCCTCGTTGGTGACGGTGCACACCGCCCCGTTGTCCGCGACCAGGAAGTTGGCGCCGGAGATGCCGACCTCGGCGGCGAAGTACTTCTCGCGCAGGGTGGTCCGGGCGCTCTCGACCAGCTCGGCGACGTCGTCGATGTGGCGATGGGGCGGGTGCGCGCGCTCGAACAGGTCGCTCACCTCCTCGCGGGTCTTGTGCAAGGCGGGGATGACGATGTGCGAGGGCCGGTCGCCCGCAAGCTGGTTGATGTGCTCGGCGAGGTCGGTCTCCACCCGCTCGAACCCGGCGGCGTCGAGCGCCTCGGGCAGGCCGATCTCCTCGCCCAGCATCGACTTGACCCGGGTCACCGTTTTGGCCTCGGCGCGGCGGCAGAGCTCGGTGGTGATCCGACAGGCCTCGTCGGCGTCGCGCGCCCAATGGACCTTGCAGCCGGCGGCCTCGGCGTTGGCCTCGAAGGTCTCCAGGTAATGGTCGAGGTGACGCAGCACGTGGTCCTTGATGCGCGAGCCGGCGGCGCGCGCGGCGTCGAACTCGCCGAACGCGCGGTAGGCCTCGGCCCGGCGCGCCTGCAAGAGCGTGGTGGTGCGGTCGAGCGCGCGCTGCAGGTTGGGCTGGTCGAGGGCGAGGCGGGCCTCGCGCTTGAAGTGCTCGCTGGTGTAGGTGACGGTCATGACGGCGCATCCCGGCCGAGCGGCGCGACTTCGCTGCCGGCTAGCAGCTCGGCGGTGTGGTAGACCTTGACGTCGTGACCGAGCCGACCGAGCCGGCCCTGGATGTTCAACAGGCAGCCGAGATCGCCGCCCACCAGCGTGTCGGCGCCGGTGGCGACGACGTCGCGGACCTTGTCGTCGACGATCGAGGTCGAGATCTCCGGGTACTTCACGCAGAAGGTGCCGCCGAAGCCGCAGCAGATCTCGGGGTGATCCAGCGGCGCGAAGTCGACCCCGGCGAGGTCGGTGACGAGGCGCTCGGCCTGCGCCTTGACCCCGAGCTCGCGCAACCCCGAGCAGCTGTGGTGGTAGGCGACGCGGCCGTCGTAGCGTCGGCCCTGCGGCCGCCAGCCGGCGACGTCGTGGAGAAAGCCCAAGAGCTCGTAGGAGCGCGCGGCCAGCGCGGCGTGGCGGGACGCCAGCTCCGGGTCGTCGTCGAAGAGGTGGCCACCCTTCTTGATCATGCCCATGCAGGAACCCGACGGCGCGACCACATAGTCGAAGGGCTCGAACGCCCGTACGATCCCCGCCATGAGATCGCGGGTGGTGGCGTCGTCGCCGGAATTGTAGGCCGGCTGGCCGCAGCAGGTCTGGGCGTCGGGCACCTGCACCCGGTAGCCCGCCGCCTCCAGCAGGCGCAGGGCCGCGAAGCCGACGCTCGGCCGCACGGCGTCGGCGAGACAGGTCACGAACAGGCCGACGTCGCGGCCCCCGCCGTTCTGGCTCATGACACCTCCCTGTTTTGCTCTCCGCGGCATAGGCGGGTTCGGTGCGGGCGTCGAGGCCGGCGCGCGGCGACACTTGCCCGCGTGGGGTGCTCGAGGTTACCAGAGCAGCTGTCGCTCACCGCGGAGTGCCGCGGCCGTGCCCCGTCGCCTCCTGATCTACAGCCACGACAGTTTCGGGCTCGGCCATCTGCGACGTTGTCGCGCCATCGCCCACCATCTCGTCGAGCGCTTCGCCGACCTCTCGGTCCTGATCCTCTCCGGTTCGCCCATCGTCGGCAGCTTCGACTACAAGGCGCGGGTGGACTTCGTGCGGGTGCCGGGCGTGATCAAGCTCAGGAACGGCGAGTACACCTCGCTGCACCTGCACATCGACCCGGAGCACACCCTCGCCATCCGCAGCTCGATCATCCGCCACACCGCCGCGGTCTTCGACCCCCATGTCTGCCTGATCGACAAGGAACCGCTGGGCCTGCGCGGCGAGGTGCGCGACACCCTCGCCATGCTGAAGGCGCGCGGCACCCGCCTGGTCCTGGGCCTGCGCGACGTCGTCGACGAGCCCGCCGCCCTGATCGAGGAGTGGGAGCGCAAGCAGGTCTACCCGGCGATCCGCGACTTCTACGACACCGTCTTCGTGTACGGCCCGCCGGAGGTCTTCGACCCCTTGGCCGAGCTTCCCGGCTTCGACGAGTTCGCCTCCAAGGTCCGCTTCACCGGCTATCTCCGCCGCACCCTGCCCGCTTACGAGGGGCCCTGTCACGCCACCGAGAACGCCCTGCCCGCCGAGCCCTACCTGCTCGTCACCCCCGGCGGCGGTGGCGACGGCGAAGGCCTGGTCGATGCCGTGCTGCGGGCCTACGAGCACCGCCCCGACCTGGCGACGCCGGCGGTGATCCTCTTCGGCCCGTTCATGCAGAGCGGCGACCGCAACGGCTTTCTCGCCCGCGCCGAGCGCTTGGCGCAGGTCCACTGCCTCACCTTCGACGCCCATGTCGAGCGGCTCTACGCCGGCGCCTCCGCGGTCGTCGCGATGGGCGGCTACAACGTCTTCTGCGAGATCCTCTCCTTCGACAAGCCGGCGCTCCTGGTGCCGCGCACGTGCCCGCGGCGCGAGCAGTGGCTGCGGGCGTCGCGCGCGGCCTGGCTCGGCGTGGTGCGGACGTTGGAGCTGGACGCGGCGTACGAGCCGGCGACGATGGCCACGGCGCTGGAGGCGCTGCCGAGCAGCCCACCCCCCAGCGCGGCGCTGCGTCCGCTACCGCTCGACGGCCTGGAGCGCATCGCCGCCGAGCTGACGCCGGAGCTCGGCGATCGCCCGGCGCCGCTGCGTGCCCTCGGCTGAGGCGGCTCGCGTGCGGCTGGTCGTCGTGGTCAAGGGCTATCCGCGGTTGTCGGAAACCTTCGTCGCCGCCGAACTCCGCGCCCTCGAGCGCCGCGGCTTCGACCTCGTCATCGTCTCCTTGCGCCACCCGAGCGACGCCGCGCGCCATCCCGTCCACGCCGCCATCCGGGCGCCGGTGGTCTATCTGCCCGAGTACCTGCACGACGAGCCGCGGCGGGTGGCGCGCGCCCTCGCCGCGGCGCTCGCGCGGCGCGGGTTCGCGTCCATCCTCGGGCTGTGGTGGCGCGATTTCCGCCGCGATCCGACCCGGAACCGCGGCCGCCGGCTGGGTCAGGCGCTGGTCCTGGCCCGCGAGGTGCTGCGCCCGGGCGATCGCCTCTACGCCCACTTCATCCACACCCCGGGCTCGGTGGCGCGCTACGCCGCCCGGCTCACCGGCACGCCCCTGGCCTTCGCCGCCCACGCCAAGGACATTTGGACGATCCCCGAGTGGGAGAAGCGCGAGAAGCTCGCCGACGCCCGTTTCGCCGTCACCTGCACCGCGGTCGGGGCCGAGCATCTCGGCGCCCTCGCCCCCGGCAAGGTCCATCTCGTCTACCACGGGCTCGACGTGCGCGACCTGCCCGATCCGCCGGTGCATCGCGCCGCCGCCGGCCCGGTGGAGATCCTCTGCGTCGCCCGCATCGTGCCCAAGAAGGGCCTCGACGTCTTGCTGCGGGCGCTCGCGCAGCTGCCGGCGAGGCCCGACTGGCGCTTCGTCCACATCGGCGGCGGTGATGCGGCGCCGCTCGAGGCGCTCGCGGACGAACTCGGGATCGCCGAGCGCGCGCGGTTTCTGGGTCCGCGGCCCGCGGGCGAGGTCTGGGCGGCCTATCGCCGCGCCGACGTCTTCGCGCTGGCGAGCCGCATCGCGCCCGACGGCGACCGCGACGGCCTGCCGAACGTGCTGATGGAGGCGGCGAGCCAGGAGGTCGCGGTGGTCGCCACCACCGTCGGCGCGATCCCCGAGCTGATCCAGGACGAGGTCCACGGCCTGCTGGTGCCGCCCGACGACCCCGACGCGTTCGCGACCGCCCTCGGCCGCCTCGTCGCCGAGCCCGAGCTGCGACGGCGCCTCGCCCGCGCCGGCGGCGTGCGCGTGCGGCGCCGGTTCGACCGCGAGGCCGGCATCGACCGGCTGGCGGCGCTCCTCACCGACGGCGCCGTCGTCGCCGACGCGGCCTGAATGGCGACCGCGTTCTACGCTCCGCTGAAAGCGCCCGACCATGCGGTACCCTCCGGCGAGCGGGCCATGGCGCGGCTGCTGCTCGACGCGCTCGGGCGCGCCGGCGCGGCGCCCGAGCTCGCCTGCCGCCTGCGTACCTACGACCGCGGCGATCCCACCCGCCAGCGCCGCCTGGACGATCTGGCGGCGCGGGCGGCGCCGCTCTTGGCACGGCGGCGGGCGAGCGCCGCGACCGACCTCTGGTTCACCTACCACTGCCACCACAAGGCACCCGACGGACTCGGGCCCAGGGTGAGCGCGGCGTTGAACCTGCCCTACGTCGTCGCCGAGGCCTCGATCGCGCCCAAGCGGGCCGACGGCCCCTGGGCCGAGGGCTTCGCCCAGGCTCGCCGCGCCATCCGGGCGGCCGACGTGGTGCTGGCGATGAGCGCGATCGACGCCACCGGCCTCGCCCCCGAGGTCACGCCGCCGGCGCGGATCCTCCGCCTCGCGCCGTTCACGCCGGTCCCGCGCGCGCCGCCGCCCGCTCCGCCGGCCGCGGCGCCGCGCTTCGTCACGGTCGCGATGATGCGGCACGGTGCCAAGCGCCGCTCCTACGGCGTGCTCGCCGCGGCCCTCGCACGCCTCTTGGACCGGCCGTGGACGCTGGAGGTGATCGGCGACGGCCCGGCACGCGGCGAAATCGAGGCCGAGCTGCGCAGGACGGTGGGCGAGCGCGTCGGCTTTCTCGGCCGGATCGACGAGCGGGCGGCGCGCGACGCCGTCGTCGCCGGTGCCACCGCGCTGCTCTGGCCCGCCGTCGACGAAGCCTACGGCATGGCGCTCTTGGAGGCACAGGCGGTGGGCGTGCCGGTCGTCGCCGGCGACGGCCACGGCGTGCCGGACGTGGTAGCGGCGGGCGAAAGCGGCCTGCTGGCTCCCGTGGGCGACGACGCCGCCTTCGCCGCCGCGGTGCGCGTCCTGCGCGACGACGCCGACCGCGCCGCCGCGCTCGGCACGGCGGCGCGGCGACGGGTGCGGGCGCGCCACAGCGTCGAAGCCGCGACGGCGACGCTCGCCGAGGCGTTGGCCCTCGCCCGCGACGTCCATTCGGCCCGCCGGCGATGACCGCGCTGCTCCTCGTGCGCCACGCGCCCACGGCGTGGACCGCCACCGGGCGGCTCACCGGCCGGGCCGATCCGCCGCTGTCGGCGACGGGGCGGGCCGCGCTGGCGAGTTGGCGGCTGCCGACCGAATTCGCCGGCGCGCCGATCCTGACGAGCCCGCTCGCCCGGGCCCGAGAGACCGCCGACGCGTTCGGGCCGGCCACGGTCGAACCGCGGCTCGTCGAGATGGATTGGGGCACCTGGGAGGGGTGGAGATTGGCCGAACTGCGCGCGGCCGATCCGCCGGGGGTCGCCGCGGTCGAGGCCAGGGGTCTCGATCTACGCCCGCCTGCCGGCGAGCGCCCGCGCGACCTCGTCCTCCGGCTGGCCGCGCTCTTCGCCGAGCTCGCCGGCGCCGGGCCGCGGGTGCTCGTCACCCACAAGGGCGTGGTGCGCGCCGCCATGGTGCGCGCCACCGGCTGGGACTACCGCAGTGCACCGCCCGTACGCGTGCGCGGCGGCGAGGCGCTGCGCCTGACCCTCGATCGCACCGGCGACCCGCTGCCGGATCTCGCCGCGATCCCGCTCACGGACGAGGCGCGGCCGTGAAGGTCCTGATCTGGTCGCAGCATCTGCTCGGCACGGGCCACCTGCAGCGCGCGGCGCGGCTCGCCGACGCCCTCGCGGCCCGCGGCCACGGCGTCACCGTCGCCAACGGCGGGCCCGCGCCGGCGACGGCGCCGACCGCCTGGCGTCGCGTGGACCTGGCCCCGATCCGCGCCGCCGACGCCGCCTTCGACGGGCTGGTCGACGCCGACGGGGCGCCGGTGGGCGAGGCGCTGTGGGCCCGGCGGCGGGAGGTGCTGGCCGACCTCGCCGCGACGGCGCCCGACGTCGTCGTGATCGAGATGTTCCCCTTCGGCCGCCGCGCCTTCGCCCGCGAGCTGGCGCCGCTGTTGGAGGGCTGGCGGCACCGGCGGCGGCGCCCGCGCCTGGTGGTCTCGCTGCGCGACGTCCTGGTCGACAAGCGCAAGCCGGGCCGCGCCGACGAGGTGGCGGGCCGCGTCGAACGCTGGTTCGACCGGGTGCTGGTGCACGCCGACCCACGGCTGATCACGCTCGACGCGACCTTTCCGGCGAGCCGTCGCATCGCGGCCCGGCTGCGCTACACCGGCTACGTCGCGCCGGCACTCGCCCCACCCGCCGCCGCCGGTCGGGGCGTCGTCGTCTCGGCAGGCGGCGGCGGCGTCGGGCGCGCCCTGTTCGTCGCGGCCGTCGAGGCCGCGCGCCGGCTCGACGGCGCGTGCGGACCGTGGACGCTGATCGGTGGCCGCGAGCTGCCCGAGAACGCGTGGGCGGCGCTCGATCGACACGCCCCGCCCGAGGTCCGGATGCTGCGCGCCGTCGAGGATCTGCCGGCGGTGCTGGCGGGGGCGGCGGTCTCGGTCTCGCAGGCCGGCTACAACACCGTCGCCGAAGCCATGGCGTTGGCGCGGCCGATGGTGCTGGTGCCGTTCGCGGCCGGTGACGAGACCGAGCAGACCCGCCGGGCCGAAGCGGTGGCGTCGATCGGCGCCGCCCGGCTACTCTGCGAGCCCGCGCTCGACGGGGCCGCCCTGGCGGCGGCGGTGCGGGAACGCGCCGCGACCCCGTTTCCGGCGTTCCGGCTCGACGTCCGCGGGGCGCGGCGCAGCGCCGTGGCGTTGGAGGATCTGGTGGAGGGTCGGGCATGACCGTGACGTACTGGTGGCGCGACGACGACGCCGGCCGCGACGATCCCCGGCTCGAGCGGCTGTTGGAGCTGGCGGCGCGGCGGGCGCGGCCGGTGACCCTGGCGGTGGTGCCGGAATGGCTGGAGCCGGCGACGGTCGAGCGGATCAACGCCTCGCCCTGGGCCGCGGTCATCCAGCACGGGGTCGCCCACGTCGACTACGCCGGGCCGACGGACAAGAAGATCGAGCTCGGCGGGACGGTCGACCGCGCCTGGCTGGAGGAGCGGCTGCTCGCCGGCCGCGAGCGGCTGGCCGCCGCCTTCGGCGGGCGCTTCGTCGCGGCGATCGCGCCGCCGTGGAACAACATCGCCACCGACGTCGCCGCCCGCCTGCCGGCGCTGGGCTTCGCGGGGCTCTCCTGCGATCCCGGCCCGCCCGGGGTGGTGCCGCTGACGCGCGTCGACGTCCACGTCGACGCCATCGCCTGGGCCGAGGGGGCGCGTTCGAAGGACGCGGGCGAACTCGACGCCGAGCTCGCGGCCGGCCGCGCCGCGGCGGGTGCGGGGCCGGTCGGGCTGCTCACTCACCATCCGGTGATCTCGGAGGCGGGCTGGGACGCCCTCGACCGGGTGTTGGCGTTGGGCCATGATGATCCCATGGTCGTCTGGGCGGACGCCCGCGCGCTGTTCGGAGTGTCATGAGGTTCACGCCGTTGCCGTTGCTGCGGCTGGAGGACGTGCACGTCACGTTTCGCGCCGAAGAGGGCACGGTCGAGGCCGTGCGCGGCGTCAGCTTCGACGTCACCGCCGGACGCACGCTCGCGGTCGTCGGCGAGAGCGGCTCGGGCAAGACCGTGCTCTCCCAGGCCATCTTGGGCATTCTGCCGAAGAGCGCGCAACTCGATCGCGGCCGCATGCTGTTCGCCGATCCCGCCAAGGACGGCGAGCCGGTCGACCTCGGCGCCTACCCGCAGAACCACCGCGTCCGCCGCGGCATCCGCGGCGGGCGGATCTCGATGATCTTCCAGGAGCCGATGAGCTCGCTGTCGCCGGTCCACACCATCGGCGACCAGATCGGCGAGGCGTTGCGCCTGCACGTGCCGGTCCGAAAGCGCGAGGTCCGCGAGCGCGTCGTCGACATGCTCGACCGCGTCGGCTTTCCCCAGCCCGCGGCCGCCTTCGAGCTCTACCCCTTCGAGCTCTCCGGCGGCCTGCGTCAGCGCGCGATGATCGCGATGGCGCTGATCTGCGAGCCGGCGCTGTTGATCGCCGACGAGCCGACGACCGCGCTCGACGTCACCATCCAGGCCCAGATCCTGGAGCTGATGCAGCGGCTGCAGGCCGAGTTCGACATGGCGATCCTCTTCATCACCCACGACCTCGGGGTGGTGGCCAACCTCGCCGACGAGATCGTGGTGATGTACCGCGGCCGCGTCATGGAGGCCGGCGACGCCCGCCCGCTGCTCACCGCCCCCGAGCATCCCTACCTCAAGGCGCTGATGCACGCCGTGCCGCGCCTCGAGATGGAGGCGGACGAGCGCCTGACGCCGTTGCGCGAGGTCCGCGTCACCGCCCGCGATCTCGCCGAACTCACCAGCGAGCAGCCGCACCGCCGGGAGCGCGGGCCGCTCTTGACCGTGGCGGGCCTGGCCAAGACCTTCACGACCCGCCGCGGCGGCGCCGGCGGCTCGATGCGCGCGCTGGCCGACGTCGGCTTCACCATCCGCCGCGGCGAGAGCTTCGCGGTCGTGGGTGAGAGCGGCTCGGGCAAGACCACGCTCGCCAAGACCATCATGCGCGCCGTCGACCTCGACGGCGGCGCGATCCGCTTCGACGAGGCGGGCGCCGACATCGACGTGCTCGCGCTCGAGGGGCGCGCGCTCGAGCGCTTTCGCACCCGTGTGCAGTACATTTTCCAGGACCCGTTCGCGTCGTTGAACCCGCGCATGACGGTGGCCGATCTCATCGCCGAGCCGTTGATGATCCACGCCGTCGGCGACGCCCGCGAGCGCCTGCACCGGGTGCGCACCCTGGCCCAGGCGGTC
>JAAAPF010000354.1 GCA_009908425.1 Alphaproteobacteria bacterium | reverse complement strand
CGATCGGTTTTCCAACGGCTCGGCATACCAGAACATTACGCGAACATCGTCGGCCGGTCAAGCCGGAACACCACATCCGGTGCCAGCGGACTCAAGGGGATAAGCCTCTCACTCATTTGATATTGAAGAATATACTTGTTGCTGCCTATCACGCAAATTTTGAAAAGAAAACAATATCGTTGGATCTATTCAAATCAGGTGTACACACCTCTGCCGAGCAGGCGGCGACACGACTTCGCAATGCCTACGAGAAAGCAACGAAGAAAGGCACTGATAGATACGTGGAAGTGCTGTGGGCAGTAGCGAACGGCCCCATGTTGGAACGGCAGTTCAAGGACATCTACACGGATTATCACCGGATTATGTCGAAACGACCACACCGTGAGTCTCTAGGTGGAGAGCAGAGCGTACGGAATCATTTAAACAGCCTTTGTAAAGAACCGAATGGCTCTGTTTTATCGAGGCGACCGCCCGGATGGTACCAATTTACTGACTCGATGTTTCGCAGCTACGTGAGAATGATTGCGGAAAGCGAGAATGTGGAATTGGGTGACGAGAGCTTTCACGATTAAGATATGAGGCACCGTTGTGCGGAACTTTGACAAAATTGAAGAGACTGTTCAGATTGTACAGCGAGGGTAAAGGTCTGACAGTGAAGTACTTAAATCGAGGATCACGCAGCGGCCGGTTGCCGGTGAAGCTGGTGGTAGGACACTTCCTTTTGGTGTTGGGTTGTCTTAGGCCAAACGTCGAGAAGGAGCTGCATGAGTGTTCAGCTTTACATAGCACGGCCCCGGTTGTCGCCGTTGCTCGTTGTCGGTGATGAGCAGGCGTCGAGGGCGTTGTGCATCTCCTCGACGCACCAATCCCAAGGCCGCCGCCACCTGGCGTGGAAGTGTTCGTCGGGCGGCGTGCCGAGCAGCACCTCGGCCCAGGTGACGACGCAGAGGTAGCGTTCTCGTCGGAGCGGCGGAGCTCCGTTCGGGCCTGCGTCACGCCGGCCACTCGTCCCGCAGACGTCGTTGATAGGCGAGGCCGTCCTCGCCGCCGTGCTCGTGGTCGCCGGCCCAGAGGCCGAAGGCGGTGTCGACGTCCGGCGCCGGGGTTCGATCCCGGAGCAGCTCGCGAACGGCCTCGCGGATCATCGCCGCGCGGGACGTACCGGCGGCGCGGGCCAGGCGGTCCAGCGTGGCGATCTGCTCGTCGGGTAGATCGATGACGGTGCGCATGGTTGCACCCTGTGGTGAACGAGGTCGATATCCGCCACCCGTCCGTGTCACGCAAGACCGCGGCGTTAGCTAGGAGATGCTCTAGGCATATTTTCCTCAATCCGCTATCCTGCGCCCAGCAGCAGGAGACCCGCCATGCCGCCGCGCCAGCCCACCGAAAAAGAGCGCAACATCCGTGACCGCAACCGCGCCAACGCCAAGAAGTCGACCGGGCCGCGGACGGCGGCGGGCAAGACGCGCGCGGCGATGAACGCGCTGACCCACGGGCTCAGGGCGGAGACCCCGCGCGACGAGGCCGACGTCGAGGACCGGGCGCGGCGGGCGGCGCTCTTGGCCGACACGCTCGCGCCCGAGGACGCCTTCGAGCAAGCGCTGGTCCACCGCATGGCCGCCGCCTTCCAGCGGCTGGAGAAGGCCGACCATCTGGAGAGCCAGGCCATCGATTCGGCGGCGCAGCTGCGCGCGACCACGCCCGGCGCCATCGTCACCAACCAGCAGCGCGTCCAGACCGGCTTCGCCGCGATCAACCGCTACCGCGCGACGGCGCAGCAGGACCTCTTCAACGCCTACCGCATGCTCGAGGTCTACCGCCGCGAGCGCGGCCGCGACGCGGTCGAGGTTCGGGAAATGCCGAACGAAGCCTGATCCGGTGTTTCTGCCGCCACGTCAACGGCTTGCGCGGTCATGAGCGGGCTCGGCGCGGCCCCGGCCGGGGCGACGGGCGAGGTGACGGGCGGGGGCGGGCCGCGACCGGCCGCGCCCCCGCGCCGCGGGTGGTCAGCTCTCGGCGTAGTAGCCGACGGCGCAGACGTCGTCGCCGACCTTGGTGGCCAGGCTCACCTTGTCGGTCGGCTCCTCCTCGCCCGGCCGCGGCCACATATATCCGACCTCGACGATCTCGCCGGCGGTGGCCTGCTCGTACATCTGCTCGCCGAGCGCGGTGCCGGCCTTGCCCTCGAGGTCTCTGAGGCTCTGGCCGACCAGGTCGGCGTTGGCGCCGTGGGCGATGAACATGCCCTCGGCGTCGCCGCAGAAGGGATAGAGATCGCGGTCCTTGAAGCGCGGGTCCGCGCCCGAATTGATCGCGGCGAGCGTGGCCGCGCGGTCGCTCGCCATCGCGGCGACGGTGGTCTCGAGCATGGCCCGGGCTTCCTCGGGCGTGCCGAAGTCCTGGGCGAGCGCGGTACCGGCGGCGGTGCCGGCGGCGAGACCGGTGGCGAACACCGCCGCCACGGCGGTGCGGGTCAGTCGGTTCATGGCGTTGCCTCCCTTTGGAACGGCGCGTGGCGGCGAGGGGCCGACCGCACCGACGGGGGCAGCTATGCGGCGAAAAGAATGTATACTCAACTAGAAGATTACTCAGTAATAAACGCGCCCAAGTTGATAGCGCCGGCGCCGGGGGACGGCACCCCGCCGGCGCGGGGTGCCGCCGCCCTCAGCCCCGGCTGGGCGTGGCGAACTGGAAGTCGAGGCCGCGGGCGTGGGAGAAGGCCTCCTCGGAGACCGCCGACCAGGCCTGCGCCGTCCGGCGGAAGCCGAGGATGCTGTCCATCACCTCGCGGGAGAGCGGGTCGTTCGAGGCCAGGTCGTTCATGACCTCGCCGGCGAGCCCGCCCAGGCCCTGGAGGATGTCGTCGGAGAACGGCCTGAGCTCGACCCCGTGCTCGTTGACCAGGGTGTTGAGGGCGTCGTTGTTGCGGGCGACGAACTCGGACAGCACGGTCTGGTTCACCGCCCGGTTGGCGTAGGCGACGATGGCCTGGAGATCCGCCGGCAGCCGGTTCCAGGCGTCGAGATTGATGAAGTTCTCCAGGGTGGTGCCGGGCTCGTGCCAGCCCGGGTAGTAGTAGTAGCGCGCCGACTTGTAGAGCCCGAAGGCGAGGTCGTTGTAGGGGCCGACCCACTCGGTGGCGTCGATCGAGCCCTGCTGCAGCGCCGGCGGGATCTCGCCGCCCGGCAGGTTGACGACGGTGCCGCCCGCCGCCTTGACCACCTCGCCGCCCAGGCCCGGGATGCGCATCTTCAGGCCGCGGTAGTCGTCGAGGGTGTTCATCTCGACGTTGAACCAGCCGCCCATCTGGGTGCCGGTGTTGCCCGAGGGGAAGAACTTGGTCCCCATCTCGGCGTAGACCTTGTCGGCGAGCTCTTGGCCGCCGGCGTACTGGAACCAGGCGTTCTGCTCCTGGGCGGTCATGCCGAAGGGCACGGCGGCGAGGAACTGCGAGGCGGTGACCTTGCCCTTCCAGTAATAGGGGGCACCGTGGCCCATCTCGACGGTGCCGCTCTGCACCGCGTCCATGCTCTCGAACGCGGGCACCAGCTCGCCGGCGCCGTAGACCGTGATGCTCAGCCGGCCCTCGGACATCTCGTCGATGATCTGCGCCAGGAGCTCGGCGCCGGTGCCGAGGCCGGGAAAGTTCTTCGGCCAGGTCGTGACCATGCGCCATTCGAAGCGCTCCTGGCCGAGCGCGGGCTTGGGAAAGGTCGAGCCGGCGACGGCGGCGCCGCCGGCGGCGGTGCCCGCGGCGAGCGTCCTCATCAGTGAACGGCGGTGCATGAACTCCTCCCTGTGATCGCGGTCGTCACCCCGAACGGCGCGGCTTGTCGCGCCGGTGTCGCCGCCCGATGCGGCGCCCGTCTTAGCGGCGCGGTGAGGCGGGCGCTAGTCGTGGTCGCCCGCCTCGACCCGCCGCCAGCGCGTACCCGCGAGCACTTCGAGGGGGGAAAACCGGCCCTTGTAGGCCATCTTCGGCGAACCGGCGATCCAGTAGCCGAGATAGACGTAGGCGCGGCCGCGCCGCCGGGCCTCGTCGAGGTGGGCCAGGATGACGTAGGTCCCGAGCGAGCGCGCCGGCGTCTCGGGCTCGAAATACTTGTAGACCCCGGAGAGCCCGCTTTCGACCTCGTCGGTGAGGCTGGCCGCCCACAGCCGGCCGGCGGCGTCGCGGAACTCCAGCAGATGGGTCGTCACCGGGCTGCTCTCCAGCATGCGGCGGAAGCTGCCGCGGTCCATCTCGCTCATGCCGCCGTCGTGGTGGCGGCGTTCGATGTAGCGGCGAAACAGCCGGTAGTGCTCCTCGCTGAACTGCGGCGCCGTGACCACCAGGTGGAGGTCGGCGTTGCGTTTGAGGATCTTCTTCAGGTTGCGCGAGGGGCGGTGCTCGGCGACCGGGATGCGGACCGAGCGGCAGGCGTCGCAGGTCGGGCAGACCGGCCGGTAGAGCACGTTCTGGCTGCGGCGGAACCCGGCCTGCATCAGCGTCTCGTGGCGGGCGTCGGCGCCGGCGCCGTGCAGGAGCGTGAACAGCCGGCGCTCGTCGCGGCCCGCCAGATAGGGGCAGGGCTGGCGCTCGGTCGTCGCGAACGTGGCGAGCCGCGTCGCCGAGCGCGGGCCGCCGGCGCTGGGCTTGCTCAAAGGGTCACCAACCACGGCATCACCAAGGAGAAGGTCAGCCACAACACCAATGTGAGCGGGATGCCGGCGCGAGGGAAGTCCCGGAACCGGTAGTTGCCCGGCGCCATCACCAACAGGTTCGTCTGGTAGCCGAAGGGCGTGGCGAAGGAGCAGTTGGCGGCGAAGGCGACGGCCAGCGCGAAGGGCAGCACCGCGGCGTCGAGCTGCTGCGCCAGCCCCACCGCGATCGGCGTAAAGAGCACCGCCGCCGCGTTGTTGCTCAACAGGTTGGTGAGCATCGCCACGGCGAAGAACAGCGCCGAGAGTGCCACCGCGGGGGCGTGGTCGCCGGTCAGATCGGCGATCAGCCTGGCCACCATGGTGGCGCCGCCGGTGGCCTCGAGCGCGGTCCCGAGCGCGATCGCGGCGGCGATGGTGAGGTAGACCGCGCTGTCGAGCGCGCGCGCCGCCTGGCGCAGATTGACGCAGTCGGTGGCGAGGAGCGCGATCACCCCGGCCAGCGCGGTGATCACGATCGGCAACAGCCCCAGCGCCGGCGGCACCAGGATGCCGGCGAAGATGACGAGCGCCGCCGGCACCCGGTCGCGCCGCGGCAGATTGTCCGTGGAGCCGCCGAGCAGGACCACGTCCGGATCGGCGCCGAGCTGGCGCACGGCGTCGCCGGGGCCGCGCACCAAGAGGATGTCGCCGGCGTCGAGGCGGATCGTCTTCATCCGCGCCCGCAGCATCCGGGCGCGACGCTGGATGCCGACGACGCGGACGTTGTTGCGCGCCTCGAAATTGGTCAGCTCGAGCGAGAGGCCGACCAGCCGCGACGCCGGGCGCACCATCACCTCGCCGAGGACGAGGTCGCCGCCGCGGCGCTCGGCGGCGTCGCCCGCCTCCTCGGCGCCCTTGGGTTGGGCGGCGAGCAGCTCGCTCAGCGCCCGGCGGGTCGCGGCCAGCACCAGCAGATCGCCGGGCTGTAGCTTCACCCCGTCGAACGGCGGCAGCAGCATCCGGCCGTCGCGCTCCAGCCCGCGCACGGTGACGTGGCGCAGCGCCGGAAAGAAGCCGCCGACGCTCTCCGCGCCGACGAGGGGGCCGCGCTGGCCGATGCGGATCTCGGCGATGAACTGCCGGCCCGCGCCGGGTGCGGCCTCCCGCGACTGGCCGCGCGCGGCGCCGCCGCGACACCACATCCACAAGGCGATGTAGACCCCGCCGGCGAGGGTCAGCACCGCGCCGGCGGGTGTCTGGTCGAAGAAGTCGAGGGTGCCGACCCCGAGCCGCTTCATCTCGGCCGCGACCAACAGATTGGACGACGAGCCCACCAACGTCAGCATCCCCCCCAGCATCGCGGCGTAGCTCAACGGCAGCATCACGCGGCCGGTCGCGATGTTCATCTGCTCGGCGAGGGCCCGCATGATGGGAATGAAGATCACGACCACCGGTGTGTTGTTCAACAGCGCGCTCGCGCCGATGACGGTGACGAGCGTCAGCGCCATCGTGCGGCGCGGGGTGTGCACCGCGGCGCGCAAAAGCGGCCGCGCCGCGACCTCGATGGCGCCGGTGAGCACCATCGCCTGGCCCACCACCAAGAGCGCCATGACGGTGAGCACCGCCGGATTGGCGAAGCCGGCGAGCAGCTCGCTCGGCCCGAGCGGGCCGCGCGGCGTCTGCAGAGGCGCCAGCTCGAACAGGAGCAACAGCGCCACCAGCGTGCCCAGCGCCGTCAGCTCGGGTCGCCACCGCTCCAGGGCGAAGGCGGTGAGGGCGCCGAGCACGACGGCGAAGACCGCGACGAGATGAAAGGAGGGCTCGGCCAACGAGGCTCATCCGTGCACGTCCGTGCCGGGCCGGCGGCGGGGCGCCGCGCCCGCGACGAGCGCGGACTTTTGGCGGAGCGCATCGGCACTGGCAAGACGCCTCGCGGCGGCTCGCCCGCGCCTCAGCCGGTGCGTCGGCAGTCGGCCCGGGCGAGGTCGGCGAGGCCGCGCACGACCTGCTCGAACAGGGCGACGGCGCGGGCTTGGCCGGCGTCGTAGGCGACGTCGGCGGGGTCGATCGCGGTGCTGCGCTTGAGCCGGGCGAGGGCGATCTCGCCGAGGGCGTAGAGCGCGTCCGGCGAGCGGTCGCGCCGCGCCAGCAGACCTTCCTCGAGCGCCTCGATGGCGGCGTCGGTGTCGGCGAGCTCGCCCGCCGTCGTCGCCGGCGCCGGCCGCGCCGCGGCCTCGGCATCGGCGGTGGCGATCTCGCCTCGGGTCATCCCGAGCGCGACCAGCGTCTCGGCGGCCCAGTCCGGAAGCGCCGCGCGCGCCCCGGGCGGTGCCGCCAGCCGGTCGCGCCGCGTGCGCAGGGTTTCCAGACGGCGCTCGATCAGGCGCGTGTCGGCGATGACCACCATCACGTGTCCCTCCGTCTCCCGGGGCTGCCTCGGCGTCACCACCCCGACCGACCGTTTACTCGTCGGCAGCAATGTGCTCGTAAAGGTGCCGAGCGGTCAACGAAGAAAACGCGATATGAATATTGCAGATTTATTTCAAACCCTCATAAAATTTTAGATTTTTGCCAACGGCCGCGGCCGGTGCTACCTCGGTGGGTCGACGTCTCGGCGCGGAGCGAGAGGAGGGGTCGGTGGACGAAGGCGTCCGCGGCGGTGCGGAACGACGCGAGGGCGAGGAGCAGCGCCGACCCGGGCCGCCGCCCGGGCGCTTCGGTCTCGCCACCAAACTGCGGAACTATTTCCTGGCGGGCGTGATCGTGGCGGCGCCCATCGGCATCACCTTCTTCATCGTCTGGCAGGTGGTGCAGGTGGTCGACGACAACGTCGGCAAGCTGCTGCCCGACCGCTACAACCCCGAGACCTATCTGCCCTTCAGCGTGCCCGGCATCGGCGTGCTGTTGATGGTGGTGCTGATCACGCTGATCGGGATGTTCGCCGCCGGCTTCGTCGGCCGCGCGATCATGCGCACGAGCGAGCGGTTGCTGAACCGGATGCCGGTCATCCGCTCGATCTACGGCACCCTCAAGCAGATCTTCGAGACCGTCTTCTCCCACAGCTCGCAGTCGTTCCGCGAGGTGGTGCTCATCGAGTACCCGCGCCGCGGCATCTGGGCGATCGGCTTTCTCACCGGCACCACCCGCGGCGAGATCCAGGAGCGGGTGGAGCCCAAGCTCTTGAACATCTTTTTGCCGACGACGCCGAACCCGACCTCGGGCTTCTTGCTGTTCGTGCCCAAGGAAGACGTGCTGCACCTCGACATGTCGGTCGAGGACGGCATCAAGATGGTGATCTCCTCGGGGATCGTGGCGCCCGAACCCGGCACGCTGCCGGTGCGCCAGCGCTCGCCTCAGCCGGCGGCGAGCCCGCCGGTCACGGTGGGCTGAAGGCGCATCAGGGCGCGCGGGTCGAGCGCGCCGTCGGCGGTGAGGGTGGCCCAGGCCGGGGCGTCGCGGGCGAGGTCCAAAAAGCGGAACCCGTCCACCCCGCTCTGCCGCGCGCCGAGGGTCTCGCCGGCGCCGCGGGCGGCGAGATCCGCCTCGGCCAGGGCGAGGCCGTCGTGGCAGCGCCGCAGGTGATCCAGACGGCGGTGCTGCGCCGGGCTCAGCGGCCCCTCGTGCAGTAGCAGGCAGCTCGCCGGCTGGCCGCCCCGACCGACGCGGCCGCGCAGCTGGTGGAGTTGGGCCAGCCCCATCCGCTCGGCGCCCTCGACGACCATGATCGTGGCGTCGGGGACGTCGATGCCGACCTCGACCACGGTCGTCGCCACCAGCACCGGCCGCTCGCCGGTGCGAAAGGCGTCGATGGCGGTGGCCCGGGCCTCGGCGGGGAGGCGGCCGGTGACCAAGCCGACCTTGCCGGGACAGCGCGTCGCGAGCGCGTCGTGACGCGCCTGGGCGCCGGGCTCGCGGTCCGTGCCCTCGATGCTGGCGCAGACCCAGAACGCCCGCGCACCGCCGGCGACGGCGTCGAGCAGGCGGGCGACGACCTCGTCGAGGCGGTCGCGGCTCACCGCCCGGGTGGCGACGTTGGCGCCGAGCCCGGGCCGGTTGGCCAAGCGCGAGACCGCCAGCGTGCCGTCGAGCGCGCGGGCGAGCGAGCGCGGGATCGGGGTCGCGGTGAGCACCAGCAGATGGGCGTCGCGGCTCTTGGCGGTGAGGGTGAGGCGCTGCTGCACCCCGAAGCGGTGCTGCTCGTCGACGACGACGAGGCCGAGATCGTGGAAGCCCAGCCGCGGCTCCAGGAGGGCGTGGGTGCCGACCGCGACCTGGACCGCGCCGGTGGTGAGCGCCCGCTCCAGCGGGCGGCGGCGGCCCGGCGCGAGAGCGCCGGTCACGAGCGCCGTCTCCACCCCGAGCGGGCGCAGCCAGCCGTCGAGGGTGTGGGCGTGCTGAGCGGCGAGCGCCGCGCTCGGCGCCACCACCGCGGCCTGGCGCCCGGCTTCGACGGCGTCGCAGATCGCCCGCGCCGCCACCAGCGTCTTGCCGCTGCCGACGTCGCCGTTGACCAGCCGGGTCATCCGGCGGCCGCCGGCGAGCTCGGCGCGGATGGTGGCGTGGACCGCGTCCTGGCTCGGCGTCGGCCGGAACGGCAGCCGGCGCCGCAGCGCCGCTTCCAGCCGACCCGCCGGCGCGAGCGGCCGGGCGGGGCGGTGGAGCGCGGCGCGTGCGGCGGCGAGTTCGCTGCGAAAGGCGAGCCATTCCTCGACGGCGAGCCGGCGCCGGGCGGCGGTCGGGCAGCCGTCGGCGCGGCCGTGGAGGACCGCCAGCGCGTCGCGCAGGCTCGGCACCCCGAGGCCGGCCCGGGTGGCCGGGTCGAGGCTGTCGAGATCGGCGGGCCAGGCCTGCAACGTGTCGGCGACCACCGCGGCGAGATGGCGCGTGGTCCGATGGTCGAGCCCGGCATGGACCGGCCGCCGCGCCGGGGCCTCGGGGCCGACCGCGCGCGGATGGACGCAGGCGAAGCCGCCGTCGCCCGCCGCGACCAGCTCGCCCACGAGGTGGTGCGGTTCCCCCGTGGCCAGCCGGTCGAGCCAGGGTCGCGCCGGCGGGCGGTACCAGCGCAGCTCCACGGCCACCTCGTCGACGCGGCCGGCCAGCGCCCGCCCGCTTCGTCCCCACGCCCGCGGCGGCGCGGTGGCGACGAAGCAGAACGCCGCCGGTCCCGGCGTCAGCGCGTCCCCGGGCCGCGGCGTCGTCGTCTCCAGGCGCGACGGCAGGGCGAGGAGTGCGTCACGTCGTCGCGCGTCGTCGCCGAGGAGCGCCGCCAGCCGGGCGCGGCGCGCCGGGCCGATCCCGGCGCTCTCCGGCAGCGGGGCGTCGAGCAGCGCGTGCAGGCGCGCCGCCGGCGATTCGTTCGGGAGTGGCTTGCTTGGCGACACCGGGCGGATCAGGTACAGGGGCGACCCGCAATCAAGCGCGGAGACGATCTTGGGTGAACCCGTCAGCGTGCGCCGCAAGCGCTTGGCCTACCGCAGCCTCTACCGCGGCGTACGCGAGAGCGACCTGATCTTCCGGCGTTTTCGCGACACCTACCTCGACCAGCTCGACGAAGCCGGTCTGGACCGCTTCGAGGCCATCCTCGACGAGAGCGACCAGGACATCCTGGCCTGGGTGAGCGGGCGCGTGCCGGTGCCCGAGCGCCACGATCACGAGGTGTTCCACCGCCTGGCCGAGGATCCGAGCCGCCTGTCGTGAACGACGTCGCCGACACCGCGCCGGCGCGGGCCGCAACGGCGCCGAGCGTGCGCCTGCCCGCCCGCGCGATCGCCCACGCCCCCGACGGCGCCGAGGCGCTGTTCGTCGCCGAGCGCTTGCGCGAACGCGGCGGCGTGCACCTCCACGTCGCCCGCGATTCGAGCCGCGGCGACCGTTTCGCCGAGATGGTCGCCTTCGGCGCGCGCGAGGTCGAGACGCTGGTCTTTCCGGCCTGGGACTGTCTGCCCTACGACCGGGTCTCGCCGACCGCCGAGGTGATGGCCCGGCGCCTGGCGGTGCTGTCGCGCCTGGCCGAGGCGCCGGCCGGTCCGTTGCTCGTCGTCGCCACCGTCAACGCGGTGCTGCAGTACCTGCCGCCGCCGGAGGCCATCGCCGGCGCCAAGGTCGAGCTCGCGCGCGGTGAGAAGGTCGACCGCGGCGCGCTGATCGAGAAGCTCGAAGGCCTCGGCTACCGGCGCTGCGGCACCGTCGTCGAGGCCGGCGAGTACGCCGTGCGCGGCTCGCTGGTGGACATCTTCCCGACCGGCGGCGGCGAGCCGGTCCGGCTCGACTTCTTCGGCGCCGAGGTCGAGGCGATCCGCACCTTCGATCCGCTGACCCAGCGCTCGCTCGGCAAGATCGGACGCTTCCAGCTCACCCCGTTTTCCGAGGTCGTGCTCGATCCGGCGTCGATCGAGCGCTTCAAGGTCGGGTTTCTGCAGCGCTTCGGTACCGTCACCGACGACCCGCTGTTCGAGGCGGTGACCCAGGGCCGGCCCTTCGCCGGCATGGAGCACTGGCTGCCGCTGTTCTACGAGCGGCTGGTGCCGCTCTTCGCGTATCTGCCGGCCGCGGTGCCGTGGTCGCTCGACGACCAGGCCGAGGCGGCGATCGGGGCGCGGATCGACCTCGTCACCGAGCACTACGAAGCCCGCCTGGAGGCGCCGAAGGGCGCCCAGTTCGGCGCGCCCTACCGCGCGCTGGAGCCGGAGCGGCTCTATCTCGACGCCGCGACGCTGGCCAAGGGCCTCGACGGCGGCGACGGCCTGCGCTTCTTCGCCGGGGCGGCGCCCCCGGGCGAGGGCGAGGGCGAGGCGCCGGACGCCGGCGCGCGGCCCGGCCGCGACTTCGCGCCCGAGCGCAAGAGCCGCGACGTGCCGCTGTTCGAGGCGGCGATCGACCATCTGCGGACGTTGGCGCGCGAGCGCGACGCGGTGGTGGTCGCCGCCCAGAGCGAGGGTGCCCGCCAACGCCTGGAATCGATGCTGCTCGAGGCCGGCCTGGAGGCGCTGCCGCCGGTCGGCGACCTCGACGCCGCGCGCGGGCGCGGTCCGGTGAGCGCGGCCTTGGGCGTCGAGCACGGTTTCGTGCGCGACGACGTCGCCGTCGTCGCCGAGACCGATATCCTGGGCGAGCGGCTGCGCCGCCAGCGGCCGCGGCGGCGCCGCGGCGAGGAGATCATCTCCGAGATCACCGCCCTCAAGCAGGGCGATCTCGTGGTCCATCAGAGCCACGGCATCGGCCGCTTCGAGGGCCTGGAGGCCATCGACGTCGGCGGCGCCCCGCACGACTGCATCCGCCTGGTCTACGCCGCGGGCGACAAGCTGTTCGTGCCGGTCGAGAGCCTGGAGATGCTGTCGCGCTACGGTACCGGCGACGACAAGACCCAGCTCGACAAGCTCGGCGGCGCCGCCTGGCAGGCCAGGAAGGCCGCGGTCAAGAAGCGCGTCCAGGAACTCGCCGACGAGCTGTTGCGGATCGCCGCCGAGCGCGAGCTCAAGCGCGGCCTCGCGATGGAGCGCACCGACGGGCTCTACGAGGAGTTCTGCGCGCGCTTTCCGTTCGAGGAGACCGACGACCAGCTCGCCGCGATCGACGCGGTGGTGGCCGATCTGGCCTCGGGTCGACCGATGGACCGGCTGGTGTGCGGCGACGTCGGCTTCGGCAAGACCGAGGTGGCGCTCAGGGCCGCCTTCATCGCCGCGATGTCGGGCCGCCAGGTGGCGGTGCTGGCGCCGACGACGCTGTTGGTGCGCCAGCACTACCGCGTGTTCCAGGAGCGCTTTCAGGGCTTTCCGTTGAAGCTCGCCGCGATCTCGCGCTTCGTGCCGCAGCGTCAGGCGGCGAAGGTCAAAGAGGAGCTGGCGCGCGGCGAGATCGACATCGTCATCGGCACCCACGCCCTGCTGGGCAAGTCGGTCGACTTCAAGAACCTCGGGCTTTTGGTCGTCGACGAGGAACAGCATTTCGGCGTCGCCCACAAGGAGCGCCTGAAGCAGCTGCGCGCCGAGGTCCACGTCCTGACGATGACGGCGACCCCGATCCCGCGCACGCTTCAGATGTCGCTGGGCGGTCTCAAGGACCTTTCGATCATCGCGACGCCGCCGGTGGACCGGTTGGCGGTGCGCAGCTTCGTCATGCCGGTCGACCAGGTGGTGATCCGGGAGGCACTGTTGCGCGAGCATTTCCGCGGCGGGCAGAGTTTCTACGTCTGCCCGCGCATCGAGGACCAGGCCAAGCTCGCCGACGATCTCAAAAAGCTGGTGCCGGAGCTCAAGATCGGGGTCGCCAACGGCCGCATGAACGCCAAGGACATCGAGGAGGTCATGGTCGCCTTCGACGACGGCACGGTCGACGTGCTCCTGGC
>JAAAPF010000300.1 GCA_009908425.1 Alphaproteobacteria bacterium | reverse complement strand
CGACATCGCCTCGGGCATGAACGCCTTCGCCGGCATCCTGCAGGCGCTGCTGGCGCGCGGGGTGAGCGGGCGCGGCCGTGGCGTCGAGGTCTCGCTCTTCCACAGCCTCGCCGACTGGATGAACGTGCCCGACCTCCAGCACCGTTACGGCGGCCACACCCCCGCGCGCCTGGGCCTGCACCACCCGACGGTGGCGCCCTACGGCGCCTATGCCTGCCGCGACGGCGTGGTCCTCCTGGCGGTCCAGAACGCGGCCGAGTGGGAGCGCTTTTGCGCGGGCGTGCCCGGCTGGCCGACGCCGGCATCGCCTACGCCCGGCTCTGCAGCCTCGCCGATCTCGCCGAGCACCCGCAGCGCCGCGAGCTCGCGCTCACCACCCCGGCGGGCGAGATCTCGTTCCTGGCGCCCCCGGTGATGGGCGAGGGCGCGGTCGACGCGGTCGGCCCGGTCCCCACCCTCGGCGAGCACGACGCCGCCGTTCGCCGCGAGTTCGGCGGTGACGGTTGAGGGCCGGGGCGCCGGCGGCGGATACGGCGAGCCCCCGCCCTCAGGGGCGCCGGCACAGGGCGAGATGATCGTCGTAGGCCGCCCCGAGGACCAGATGATCGCCGACGGCGAGGGCGACCGTCACGCCCCGCACCACCGTCGCCGGAACGGTGAAGGCCGAGACCGGCTCACCCGGCCGCCAGCGCGCGACCGCCGAGACCCCGGGCGAGGCCAGCCAGCCGGCGCGGAACGCGGCGTAACGCCACAGGCTCACCGGCCCCGCCGCCCAGACGACGTCGTCCGCCACCGTGAGGTTGTCGGGGGCGAAGGCGAGGGCGACCTCGCGGTGCTCCAGATGGTGGAGCCGCCGGCCGCGGGTGGCGGCGACGACCACGCCGGCGGGCATGGCCGCGATGCCGTTGGCGAAGCGAAAGCCGGTCGCCGCGACCGTACCGCCGTCGTCTTCCAAGGCCATGACGAAGCTCGCGGGTCGGTTCGCCAGGCGTTCCCACCACAACGCCGGCCCGTCGCAGGCGCCGCGATCGTTGGTGACCAGGAGCCGGCCGTCGCCGGCCCAGGCCAGGTCGTTCGGTCGGCAGAGACGGGGCTCGGCGAGACGCGCGCGGTGCGCCGGGCCGCCCGCGGTGAGCTCGAGCAGGTCGACGACGGGGACGATCCGGCCGCCCTCGACGGTGCGGTTGACCAGCGCGAGCCGGTCGCCCGCGAGCGCGATGCCGTGGGGACGCAGCCCACCCGCCGGCAGGTCCTGCACCGCGAGCCGCCGCACCCCCACGGTGCCGGCGGCGAGCCGCCGTAAAGGGAGCGCGTAGAGCCCGCCCTCGGGCGCGGGCTCGCCGCCGCGCCGCGCGCGGGCTACGGCGCGGCGGTCGTAGGCCGCGAGGATCAACCGCGCGCGGGCGCCGTCGAGCGCCATGTCCTCCACGCCGACCACGGCGCGCCCGGCCGCGTCGACCGGGCGCACGACCTCGCAGTCCGGCAGTTCCGCGGCCGCCGCGGCGCCGGCGAACCCCATCGCGAGGAGGCGGGCCAGCAGCCGGCTGGGCATCCGCATCGCCGCGACCTACGTAAGAGTGGCGAACAGGGGAGACCGCCGATGCCGGACGCCGAAGCTCTCGACACCTTCGAGCGCCTCGAAGCCCCTGCGCCGACGCTCGTTGAGGGCCCGCAGACACGGCCGGAAATGCTCTTGGCGATGCGGCGCAACGTGCTGTCGCTCTACGGGCCCGACGCCTTTCGCGAGACGACGATGGTCGGGCCGTTCTTCGGCCAGCGCTCGGTCTTCACCAACGACCCGGCGGGCATCAAGCGCGTCCTCGTCGACAACCCCGGTAACTACACCCGCACCCCCGCCACCTTCCGCATCCTCCGGCCCATGCTGGGCGAGGGGCTGTTCCTGAGCGAGGGCGAGCAGTGGAAGTTCCAGCGCCGCACGCTGGCGCCGGCCTTCACCCCGCGGGCGATGCGCATCGTGGCGCGCACCACGGCCGAGGTCCTCGACCAGGAGGTCCGCCGCCTCAAGGCCGAGGCCGTCGGTGCGCACGATCTGATGCCGATGATCCAGCGCCTCGCCATCGAGGTCGCCGGCCGGGCGATGTTCTCGACCGCGATGGACCGCCGCGGCCCGCAGCTGAGAAAGCTGTTCGAGACCTACGGTCGCGACTACGGCGCGCCGTACCCCTCCGACATCCTGCTGCCGGCGTCCGTGCCCGGCCCGGCCGAGCTGATCCGCCGCCGCCAGGGCCGGCGCTGGCTCGACTTCATCAAGGCGATGGTCGAGACGCGAAAGCGCATGGGGCGCGAAGGGGCGCGGCGCGACCTCTTCGACCTGATGGCGGACGCGCGCGATCCGGAGAGCGGGCGCGGCTTCGAGCTCGACGAGCTGCGCGATCAGTTCGCCACCTTCATCATCGCCGGCCACGAGACCACCGCGCTCACCGTGCTCTGGGCCTTCATCATGCTCGCCCGCGCGCCCCGGCTCCAGGACGCCGTCGCCCGCGAGGCGGCCGCGCGCGACCTCTCGCCCGAGCGCGCGGCCGACGCCGTCGGCGATCTGCCGCTCACCCGCGCCGTCGTCGACGAGAGCCTGCGCCTGTTCCCGCCGGCGTTTTTGATCGTGCGCGAGGCCAAGGCCGAGGACGAGGTCGCGGGCGAGAAGGTCTCGCCCGGCGACATCGTCAGCATCGCGCCCTGGGTACTGCACCGCCACCAGGCCTACTGGTCGCACCCGACCGTGTTCGACCCGAGCCGCTTCCTGCCGGGCGCGACGGCGCCGGCGAAGTACACCTACATGCCGTTCGGCGCCGGCCCGCGGGTGTGCATCGGCGCGCAGTTCGCGCTCACCGAGGCGACGCTGGCGATCGCGCGCACCCTGCGCGAGGTCCGCCTGCGCGTCGTCGACGACGTCGAGATCGAGCCGGTGGCGGTGGTCACCACCTATCCGAGCCCGATCCCGCAGTTCGAAGTCCGGCGCCGCTGACACCGTCACCGCCCGCCGCCGTGATCGACGCGGTGATGGCGGGCGAGGCGGTCGTCGCCGAAGACGTCCGCCGGGTCGTGCCACACGCTGTGGACGTGGTTGGCCCCGTTCTGGACGTTGTCGTACTCGATCAACGTGCGCGGCCCGTGCAGGCGGAAATAGTGCGGCGCCCCCGGGCGCAGGCTGCCGGCCCAGGCGAAGTGCACGCGGTCGAGCCCGGCCTCGCGGATCTTCTGCTCCTCGGCGGTGCGCAGGTCGTCGCGCAGATGGCGCAGGAACGCCTCGATCAGCCGCCAGCCGAGCGCGCGCTGGCCGTCGGCGAGGGCGCCGAACGGCACCCCTTCCACACGGTCGAGGCGACGCTCGGCGCCGGGTCCGGTGAGGATGTCGCGCGGGGCGTCGGCGGCGACGAGGGCGCGCGCGAAGGGTTCGCCCGCGAGGCTCTCGATCAGCGCGAACCCGCGGGCGCGCTCGACCGCCAGCAGCTCGTCACCGCCGCAGCGGTGATCGTGGGGCACCACCGCGGGGTTGGCGCCGAAGAAGGCGGGCGTCAGCGCCGGCGCCGCGCCCGGCACGCACGTCACCGTCAGCGACAGGTGGTGACCCTCGATGCGCCAGGCCCACGCCGCGTCCGCGCGCGGCGCGCCGAAGACGGCGAGGGCGTAGTCGCCCGGATCGCGCCGCAGCGGGCGCCGTTCGAGCTCGCCCAGGAGCGCTTCGAGCGCGACCACGCCAAGGGCCTTCTCGGCGCCGGCGGCGCCGAGCGTGGCCTCGACCAGGCGCCACGCCGCCGCCCGCTGCGCTTCGGTCATCTCGCCGAGGGGTAGGCCAGGGCGCGGGCGGGGGACGTAGTGCCAGTCGCGACGGCGCTCGAACGGCTGCAGCGCCAGCTCGCGCTGCGCGCTCGTCAGCCCGGCGATCCAGTCCTCGGCCAGGCGCTGCACGACCTCTCCCCGCCGACCTCAGCCGCTGGCGGCGGCATCCTCCAGCGCACCCGCGATGGTGCGCGGGGTCAGCACCTGCGGCAAGACCTCGGGTGCGCCGCCGCCCGCCGGATAGACCACGTAGAGCGGCACGCCCGGATGCGCGAAGCGGTCGATATAGGCCGAGATGGCGGCGTCGCGGTTGGTCCAGTCGCCGACGAGATAGGTCGTGTCGGTGCGCGCCAGCAGGTCTTCGAAGCGGCCGCCGGAGAGCGCCACCCGCTCGTTGAGCTTGCAGGTGAGGCACCAGGCGGCGGTCATGTTGACGAGCACCGGCCCGGTGCCGGCGCGCGCGGCGTCCAGACGCTCGGCGGACCAGGCCTCGCCCACCTCGACCGCCTCCGCGGCGACGGCATCCGTCCGGAGCGCCGCCGGTACGGCCAGTAGGGCCAACGCCACCACCGCGGCGACGACGCCGACGGCGCGGGTGACGCGGTGGGGACGCCGCTCGACCGGTGCCGCCAGCCAGAGGCCGAAGGCGAGGAGCACCGCACCCGCCAGCACGGCGAGGACGGCGTCGGGGCCGGCCTGGCGCGCCAGCACCCACACCAGCCACGCCGCCGAGGCGTACATCGGAAAGGCGAGGCCCTGCTTGAGCCGCTCCATCCACGGCCCCGGCCGCGGCAGCAGGCGGGCGAGCGCGGGCACCAGGCTCACGAAAAGGAACGGCAGCGCCAGGCCCAGACCGAGAGCGGCGAAGACGGCGAGGGTGACCAGCGGCGGCTGGACCAGCGCGAACCCCAGCGCCGTCGCCATGAAGGGGGCGGTGCAGGGCGTCGCCACGACCACCGCGAGCGCGCCGGTGAAGAACGCCCCGGCGGCGCCGTCGCGGGCGAGCCCGCCGCCCACACCCGCCGGCCCGGTGACGGCGAACAGCCCGGAGAGGTTCAAGCCGATGACGAACAGGAGATAGGCCAGGGCGGCGACGACCACGGGCGACTGCAGCTGAAAGCCCCAGCCCACCTGCGCGCCGGCGAGCCGCGCGGCGACCAGCGCGCCGCCGACGGCGAGGAAGGTGACCAGCACGCCGGCGGTGTAGGCCAACCCCTCGGTGCGCGCCCGGCCGCGCTCGCCGGAGCCGGTCCGCACCAGCGCCAGCGCCTTCATCGACAGCACGGGGAAGACGCAGGGCATGAGGTTCAACAGCACCCCGCCGCCGAGGGCGAGGCCGAGGGCCGCGAGCACCCCGAGCGGCGGGCTCGCGGAGGTCGGCGCGGCGGCCACCTCCGGCGCCACCTCGAAGGCCTCGGTGAAGGTCTGCGGGCCCAGGCTCTCGCTCACCACGAGCACGCCGGCGAGCCGCTCGGGTGGCGCGTCCGCCTTCGGCTCCAGGCCGAGCGTGAAGCCCGCGTCGTCGCGGCGCACGCGCTGCTCGGCCGCCGGCTCGATGACGCCGGCCTCGTAGGGAAAGAACCGGGCCTCGGCGCCGCGGCCGAGCGGGCGGTCGACGACGAGCTCCAGCCGATCGCCGTGGGTCGCCGCGACGTGGAACCCGGCCGGCTCGGGCACTCGGGCGCGAAACCGCTGGAACAGGGGTCCTGCGGCGGGATCGGGCTCGGTCGTGGCAGCGGTCGGCAGGGTGAGGGCGACGGTGCCGTTCTCGGGCACGCAGATGTCGGCGCAGACCAGCCAGCGGGCGGCGGCCTCGAGCCGGACCGGCCGGCCCTCGGGCCAGTCCGCGGGCAGCGTGATCGCCACGAGGTGGAGCGCCTCGTCCTCGTAGCCGTAGTTGACCAGGGGGCCGAACGGCAGGGCCTCGGGGTGGGGCCAGACGATGTCGCCGGCGGTGACGCCGTCGGGCAGGCGCCAGTCGAGCGCGGTCGCCTGCCCGCTGTCGCCCGGGTTGCGCCAGTAGGTGTGCCAGCCGTCGGCGATCTCCAGGTGGAGGCCGACCCGGACGGTGTCGCCCGGAGCGGCCCGCGCCGCCTCGGCGACCAGCCGTGCGGTGACGCGCTCGGTGCGGACGACGTCGGCCGCGGCGAGCTGCGGGACGAGGACGGCGAGGAGGATCAACAGGCGCAACAGCACGGACATCGCCTCGTTCGCTTCCGGTTCGGACATAAGCTGCCGGCCCCGCGGCACAAGCCGCCATCGGTCGACCTCGCGAGGTGTTGACGAGGTGTTTGCGCCGGGGTGCGGGGGGTGGCACGCTGACCGTCGCACTCGGGAGCGCATCCGCACATGCTGGTCTACGTGATCCGCCGGCTGTCGCAGAGCCTGGTCGTCGTCGCGGTCATGGCGGCGCTGGTGTTCGTCGGCGTCTACGCCATCGGCAATCCGATCGACATGATGGTGAGCCCCGACGCCACCCCGGCCGAGATGCAGGCGGCGATGGAGCGGCTCGGCCTCGACGAGCCGCTGTGGAAGCAGTTCTTCGTCTTCATCGGCAACATGCTGCAGGGCGACATGGGGACGAGCTTCGTCCACAACGAGCCGGCGCTCGAGCTCATCCTGCAGCGGCTGCCGGCGACGATGGAGCTCGCCGCCTGCGCCATGCTGATCGCGACGCTCGTGGGCGTGCCGCTCGGCGTCATCGCCGGCCTGCGCTCGGAGGGGCCGACCGGCAAGACCATCATGGCCGGCTCGATCTTCGGCTTCTCGCTGCCGAACTTCTGGCAGGGACTGATGCTGATCATGCTGTTCGCGGTGATCCTGGGCTGGCTGCCCGCCGGCGGCCGCGGCGAGACCGCCCCGCTCTTCGGCGTGCAGATCAGCTTTCTCACCGTCGACGGCCTCACCCATCTCCTGCTGCCGGCGATCAACGTCGCCCTCTACAAGACGGCCCTCGTCATCCGCCTCGCCCGCGCCGGCACGCGCGAGGTGATGATGATGGACTACGTCAAGTTCGCCCGCGCCAAGGGCCTGCACCCGCGCCGGGTCATCCTCGTCCACATGCTCAAGAACATCCTGATCCCGGTGGTCACCGTGCTCGGGCTCGAGCTCGGCAACGTCATCGCCTTCGCGGTCGTCACCGAGACGGTCTTCGCCTGGCCGGGGATGGGCAAGCTGTTGATCGACAGCATCGTCAACCTGGACCGGCCGGTGGTCGTGGCCTACCTGATGCTCACCGTGCTGGTCTTCATCCTGATCAACTTCCTGGTCGACCTCGCCTATTCGGCGCTCGATCCGCGCGTGCGCCTGACGGAGAGCAAGGGATGAGCGAGGCCACCGAGATCCACCCCGGCGAGGTCCACATCGGCGACGTCGACGAGGTCGCCGAGACCGCCTACGCGCCCAAGGCCGAGCCCCCGGTCACGCGCTTCTGGCGCGAGTTCCGCCAGAGTCCCGTGGCCGTGCTCGGCCTCGCCGTCGTCGTCGTCATCACCCTCGCCGCCGTCTTCGCGCCGTTCATCACCCCGCAGAACCCCTACGACCTCGCCCAGCTCTCGATCCTCGAAGGCCGCCTGCCGCCGATGAGCCAGTCGATGGACGGCATGACCTACTGGCTCGGCACCGACGATCAGGGCCGGGACATGCTCTCGGCGATCATCTACGGCCTCAGGATCTCGCTCGGCATCGGGGCGATGAGCACCTTCATCGCCGTCCTGATCGGCGGCTCGCTCGGGTTGCTGGCGGCCTATTACGGCGGGCGGATCGAGAGCCTGATCATGCGGGTCGTCGACCTGCAGCTGAGCTTCCCGGCGATCCTGGTGGCGCTGATCCTGCTCGCCGTGCTCGGGCGCGGCGTCGACAAGGTGCTGATCGCGCTCGTCATCGTGCAGTGGGCCTACTACGCGCGCACGATCCGCGGCCAGGCGCTGGTGGAGCGCCGCAAGGAGTACATCGAGGCGGCACGCTGCCTGGCACTCTCCGACCGCCGCATCGTCTTTCGCCATCTGCTGCCCAACTGCCTGCCGCCGGTGATCGTCGTCGGCACCGTGCAGGTGGCCAACGCCATCGCGCTCGAGGCGACGCTGTCGTTCCTGGGCGTCGGCGTGCCGATCACCGAGCCGTCGCTCGGTCTTTTGATCTCCAACGGCTACGGCTACATGCTCTCGGGCGACTACTGGATCAGCTTCTTCCCCGGCATCGCGCTCGTGATCGCCGTCGTCTCGCTCAACCTCGTGGGCGACCAGCTCAGGGACGTCTTGAACCCGAGGCTCCAGCGATGACGGAACCCGTCCTCGAGGTCTCGGGTCTGCAGACCCACTTCTTTACCCGCGCCGGGGTGGCGAAGGCGGTCGACGGCGTTGACTTCACGCTGAAGCGCGGCGAGATCATGGGGCTCGTCGGCGAGAGCGGGTCGGGCAAGTCGATCACCGGCTTCTCGCTCATCGGCTTGGTCGACCCGCCCGGCCGCATCGTCGGCGGCTCGATCCGCTTCAAGGGAGAGGAGCTCGTCGGCAAGTCCGAGGAGACCTGGCGCCAGCTCCGGGGTGCCCGGATCGCCATGATCTTCCAGGACCCGATGATGACGCTCAATCCGGTGCTCCGGATCGACACCCAGATGATCGAGGCGATCCGCGCCCACCGGAAGGTGAGCGACCGCGAGGCGCGCGCACGCTGCGTCGAGGCGTTGGGCAAGGTCGGCATCCCGTCGCCGCACGAGCGGCTCACCGCCTACCCGCACCAGTTCTCCGGCGGCATGCGCCAGCGGGTGGCGATCGCCATCGCCCTCCTCCACGACCCCGATCTGATCATCGCCGACGAGCCCACGACCGCGCTCGACGTCACGATCCAGGCGCAGATCCTGCACGAGATGAAGAAGCTCGCGCGCGAGACCGGGACCGCGCTCATCTGGATCACCCACGACCTCGCCGTCGTCGCCGGTCTCGCGGATCAGGTCTCGGTGATGTACGGCGGCCGTATCGTCGAGCAGGGCACGACCGCCACGATCGTCGAGCGGCCGCGCCACCCCTACACCCGCGGGCTCATCGACAGCGTGCCGAGCCACAACGCCCGCGGCGTGCCGCTCAGGCAGATCCGGGGCATGGCGCCGTCGCTTTTGGACATGCCCGAGGGCTGCCCCTTCCGCCCGCGCTGTCCGAACGCGTCCGCGCGCTGCCGCGAGGAGCCCGAGAACCGCGAGATCGCGCCCGGCCATCGCCTGCGCTGTTTTCACGCCGTCGAGCCCGAGCCCGCCGTCCGATGACCGAAACCGTGATGGCGCTCGAGCACGTCTCGAAGCGCTTCGTCAAATCCATCGACTTCGCCGAGCGCATCGCCAACGTCGTGGGCGCGAACTACCGCGAACAGGTCGTGCGCGCGGTCGACGAGGTGAGCTTCACCATCGAGCAGGGCGAGGTCCTGGGCCTCGTCGGCGAGAGCGGCTGCGGCAAGTCCACGCTCGGGCGCATCGTCGCCGGCGTCCTGGACGCGAGCGCCGGCACCGTCCGCTGGCACGGCAAGAGCTTCGACGAACTCACGGGCGACGAGCGCCGGCGCGCCCAGCTCGCCGTGCAGATGATCTTCCAGGACCCGTTCGCCAGCCTGAACCCGCGGCTCACCGTCGCCGACATCGTCGGCGAGGCGCCGCGCTTCCACGGCCTCGTGAGCGGCACGAAGGAGCAGAAGGACCACGTCGCCGAGGCGCTGCGCCGCGTCGGCCTCGATCCGACCTACGCCGAGCGCTACCCGCACCAGTTCTCGGGTGGTCAGCGGCAGCGCATCGGCATCGCCCGCGCCCTCGCGGTGGGCCCCGAGTTCCTCGTCTGCGACGAGGCCATCGCGGCGCTCGACGTCTCGATCCAGGCGCAGGTCCTGAACCTCTTCATGAAGCTCAGGGACGAGCTCGGCCTCACCTACCTCTTCATCAGCCACGACCTCTCGGTCGTCGAGCACATCTCCGACCGGATCGTCATCATGTATCTCGGGCGGGTCGTGGAGACGGCACCCACCGAGGAGCTCTTCAGGGCACCGAACCACCCCTACACCGTGGCGCTCCTCGAAGAGGTGCCGCGGCTCGAGGCGCGGCCGCGGGACTACCAGCCGATCAAGGGCGAGATCCCCTCACCGATCGACCCGCCCACCGGCTGTCACTTCCACCCCCGCTGCCCGCACGCGCACGAGCGCTGCCGCGTCGAGCGTCCGGTGCTGAAGGAGATCGCGCCCAAGCGCTGGTCGGCCTGCCATCTGAACGACTGACCCGCGTCGGCGTCGCCGGCGGACCGACCGTCGACCGAGCGGGTCCGACACCAGCAACGCGGCGAGATCCAAGGCGTTTCACGCCGACCGGCGCCGCAATGCCGCGGATTCGACGCGGCGGCCGCGGGTGGCGGGGGTCGGACCGACGCACGGTCGTGGAGGTATCATGGCGAGGAGCGAGACGCCGAGCGCTCTGGTGACCGGCGCCGCGCGCGGGATCGGGCGGGCGATCGCGGCGCGTCTCGCCGGCGACGGCTGGAGCGTGCACATGGTCGACCTCGACGACGAGTTGCACGCCCACGCCGACGGGCTGATGAACGGCGGCGTGCGCGCCTACGTCGCCGACGTCGCCGACGCGGCCGCCGTCGACCGCGTCGTCAGCGCGGTCGAGCGCAGCGACGGCCGGCTCGACGGGCTGGTCGCCAACGCCGGGATCATGCACCGCGCCCCGATCGAGGACTTGGAGCCCGCCCACTGGGACCGCGTGCTCGCGGTCAACCTCACCAGCACGTTCCTTCTGGCGCGCCGGGCCCGCGGCCTGCTGGCCGCGACGCGGGGCGGTATCGTCACCATCGGCTCCACCCGGGCCCATATGTCCGAGCCCGACACCGAGGCCTACGCCGCCTCCAAGGGCGGGCTGGTGGCGCTGACCCACGCCCTCGCCGTGAGCCTCGGCCCGGCGATCCGGGTCAACTGCGTGAGCCCGGGCTGGATCGACACCGGCGCGGAGACGCTGACGGGCGAGGACCATGCCCAGCACCCGGCCGGCCGGGTCGGCACGCCGGCGGACGTGGCCGCGCTGGTGGCCTATCTCCTCGGCGAGGAAAGCCGCTTCGTGACCGGCGCGGAGTGGGTCGTCGACGGCGGCATGACCCGCAAGATGATCTACGTCTGAGCGCGTTCAGCCGGTCAGGCGGCTCACCGGCCCGGCGCAGGCGTCGTGCTCCACCTGGACGGTGACGTGGTCGACGTCGAAGCGCTCGGCCAGGCGTTCGCGCACCCGGCGGGTGACCAGATCGGGCGGCACGTCGCCGGCGGTGCGGGCGTGCAGCGTCACCATCGGGGTGTCCTCGGTCACCGACCAGGCGTGGAGGTGGTGGACGTTCTCGATCTCCGGGATCGCCCGCTCCAGATCCGAGCGGATCTCCTCGACGTCGAGGTTCGCCGGCGCGCCTTCCAGGAGGATGTGGCCGGAATCCCGCACCAGCCGGAACGCGCTGACCAGGATCAAGGCGGCCACCAGCAGCGACAGCAGCGGGTCGATCGGGGTCCAGCCGCTGACCATGATGACCAGCGCCGCGGCGATCGCGGCGACCGAGCCCAGAAGATCCCCGATGACGTGCAGAAGCGCGCCGCGGATGTTGAGGTTCGCGCGGTCGGCGCCGTGCAGCAGCACGAAGGCCACCACGTTCACGACCAGACCGGCCACCGCCACCGCCAGCATCCACCCCGCCAGGACCTCGACCGGCGCGGCGAGGCGGCGGACGGCCTCGATCACGATCCAGACGCAGATCGCGAGCAGGGTCAGGCCGTTGACGAAGGCGACCAGCACCCGCACCCGCCCGAAGCCGTAGGTGCGGGCGCGGTCCGGCGGACGGCGGGCGATGCGAAAGCCGAACCAGGCCAGCGCCAGGGCGGCGGTGTCGGTGAGCATGTGGCCGGCGTCGGCCAAGAGCGCCAGCGAGCCGGCGAGCCAGCCGCCGACGGCCTCGACCAGCATGAAGCTGCCCACCACCACCGCCGCGGCGAGCGTGCGGCGCTCGTCGCCGTGGTGGTGGGGATGACCGTGGTCGCGGCCGGCGCCCATCCGCTCAGGCGAGATCGACGCCGCTGGCCAGCACCGCGCCCCGCGCCGCCATGAAGTAGAGGCCGAGATGGTGGGTGGCGTGTTGCGGATGCGCCGCCGTCGCCGGCAGGTCCATGCCCTCGGCGGCCGCCCGCGGCAGATCGTAGGTGGCGCAGGCCGGCTCGAGGACCACGATGTCCTTCAAGGTCGGCATCAGCCGGTGGTTGCGCGCCGACAACAGCGTGAGCACGAAGTCCATCACGCAGATGTCGGTGCAGATGCCGGTGACCAGCACGGTGTCGAGGCGGTGGACGTTGACCCAGTCCACCGTCTTGTTGTGGTGGAGGCCGTGCTGGCTGGCGTTCTCGATGGCGCCGACGAAGCCGTTGATGCAGTCCTTGCGGATCAGCGTGGCGTTGGGGTCGTCGTCGAGCCAGGCGAGCTCGGGGACGAGGTTCTCCTCGCCGGTCCCCTTCTCGCAGTGCGGGGGATAGGGCGGCTCCGGCACGCCGGGCTGGTGGGTGTCGAGAAAGGCCAGGATGGGGCGGTGGGCGTCGGCGAAGCGGCCGCCGAGACCGGCGGTTTCCTCGACCATGCGCAGCACCTGCGGGTTCGGTGCCGCCGGCGCGAGGTTGCCCGCCCCGACGGTGCAAAAGCCGTGGACCTCGTCGATGACCACGAGCCCGGTGCTGGCGAGCGGCAGGGTGCGGCGCTCCGGCGCGATCGGCAGCTCGCGCTCGAGGAGCTCTTGGAGCGGGGCGCTCATCGTGTCCTCCCTCCGGCGGTGGACCTTTGAGATGGCAGCCCCAGCCGCATCGCGCAACGCGTCACCGGCGCCAGAAGGCCGGCGTGAACAGCACCAGAATGGTGAAGAGCTCCAGGCGGCCCAAGAGCATGCCGGCCGCGAGGAGCCATTTCGCGGCGTCGGGCAGCGCGGCGTAGTTCGCCGCGGGTCCGATGGTGGCGCCGAGGCCGGGGCCGACGTTGGCCAACGCCGAGATCGAGGCCGACATCGCGGTGAGATACTCCAGCCCGACGAAGGACAGCAGCAGCGTCAGGACCGAGAAGCTCAACGCGAACAGGAAGAAGAACGCCATCACCGAGATCGCGGCGGCGTCGGAGAGCGGGCGCCCCTGGTAGGTGGTCGGGATG
>JAAAPF010000350.1 GCA_009908425.1 Alphaproteobacteria bacterium | reverse complement strand
CGCCGAAGCGCTGGTCGGGACCGGCCGCGGCCGAGCGGGGACGGCGACCTGGGCCGCCTCCAGGTGGCGGCCCCGCTCGGCCCGACCACCGGCGAAGGCGGGCGCGGCGTGCGCGCCCTCGACGTCGGCACGAAAAGAGGGCGGGACCGTCGCCGGGCCCGCCCCCGGGCGGGCGCTACTCCGCCGGTTTCATGCCGGCGGCGGCCACGTACCGCGGCGCCACCGCCGGATCCGTGCTCAAGCCCTTTTGCAGACCGTAGCACACGATGAGCAGGATGATCGCGAACGGTAACCCCGTCGTGATCGCCGCCGTCTGCAGGGCGGAGAGGCCACCGCCGACCAGGAGTGCGGCGGCGACGACGCCCTCGGTGATCGCCCAGAAGATCCGCTGACCCACCGGCGGTTCCTCGAGCCCGCCCGCGGTGATGATGTCGATCACCAGCGAGCCCGAGTCCGACGACGTCACGAAGAAGGTGATGATCACGAGCACCGAGATCAGCGAGGTGACCGTCGCGAACGGGAACTGCTCGAGGAAGAAGAAGAGCGAGGTCGGCACGCTCTCCGAGACGGCGGCGGCGATGCCGCCCTGGCCGAACATCTCGACGTAGAGCGCGGTGTCGCCCATCACCGTCATCCAGAAGAAGGTGACGAGGGTCGGCACCAGCAGCACGCCAAGAAGGAATTCCTTGATGGTGCGGCCCTTCGAGACCCGGGCGATGAACATGCCGACGAACGGCGACCACGAGATCCACCAGCCGTAGTAGAACACGGTCCAGCCGTTCTGCCAGTCGCCCTGGGTGTAGGTCTCCGCCCAGGTCGCCAGGCTCGGGAAGTTCTGGATGTAGTAGCCGACGTTCTCGATGTAGGCGGAGAGGATGAAGATGGTGGGGCCGAGGACGAGTACGAAGCCGAGCAACACGGCGGCGGCGATGATGTTCATCTCCGACAGCCGGCGGATGCCACCGTCGAGGCCGACCACCACCGAGATGGTGGCGAACCCGGTGATGATGGCGATGAGGATGGCCTGCATCGTGCCGGTCTCGGGCAGGCCGAAGACCCAGTTGAGCCCGGCGTTGACCTGACTGACGCCGAAGCCGAGCGACGTCGCCACCCCGAACAGCGTCGCCACGGTGGCGAGAATGTCGATGACGTGCCCGGGCCAGCCGTAGATCCGCTCGCCCAGAAGCGGGTAGAAGATCGAGCGGATGGAGAGCGGCATGCCGCGGTTGTAGCCGAAATAGGCCAAGCCGAGCGCGATGATGGCGTAGACCGCCCAGGGGTGGAAGCCCCAGTGCAGGAAGGTCAGGCCCATGGCGTGCTGGGCGCGCTGCGCCTCCTCGGGCGAACCCGGCGGCACCACCGGCGGGCTGCCGAAGTGGTACATCGGCTCGGCGACACCGTAGAACAACAGCCCGATGCCCATGCCGGCGCTGAACAGCATGGCGAACCAGCCGAGCAGCGAGAACTCCGGCTTCTGGTCGGGCCCGCCCAGCCGGATCTGCCCGTACCGGCTGAACAGCAGATAGACGGCGTAGCCCAGGCAGACGTTGACCACGAGAATGAAAAACCAGCCGGTATTGTTGGCGATGCCGGCCTGGAGCTGGTCGAAGAAGGTGGCGGCGTCGCCCGAGAAGCTGATCGCGACGGCGACGAAGCTGAGAATGATCAAGGCGGCGCCGAAGAAGGTCGGCGGGTTGACCTGAAACTGGGGATGGCCGGTGCGCCACACCCCGGTTCGTGGCGTGATCTCGCTCATGGGTGCAACTTTCCTTCTTGCTTCGGCCGCTCAGCGCGCGGTGCCGACGCCGAAAAGCGAGGTCCCGGCGGCGGACTTGGCGCTGTCGACGAACTCGGCGAAGCGCCGGTCCAGCTCACGTTGACGATCGGCCCACCAGGCGTGGTCGATGCGGACCGCGGTTTCGAGGTTGGCCTCGGCGGTGGGCAGCAGCTCGCGCACGCCCGGCTCGACCAGCTCCATCGCCGACTCCCGGGCCGGACCGTAGTAGATGAAGTTGGCCTGGGCCGCCTGGCGCGCCGGCTGGCTGGCGAAGGCGATGAAGTCCATGGCGTCGCGGCGGTGCCGCGTCCCTTTGACCACCGCCCAGAGCTCGTAGTCGTAGGTCTGGCCGTCCCAGATGATCTCGAAGGGTCGGCCGTCGCGGGTGATCGCCCGCTGCAGGCGCCCGTTGAAGGCGGTGGTCATGCCGACGCGCTGCTTCTCCAGCAGGCGCTCGGGATCCCCGGCGCCCTCCCACCACACGATCGACGGCGCGATCGTCCGGAGCTTGTCGAAGGCGCGCTTCAACCCGGCGTCGGTGGAGAGCACGTCGTAGACCTCGCCCGCCGCGACGCCGTCGGCGATGAGCGCGAGTTCGAGGTTACCGCGCGGGTTGGTGCGCATGCCCCGGCGGCCGGGATAGGTCCGGGTGTTGAAGAAGTCCGCGGCCGTGCTCGGCGGCGACTGCCGCGCCTCGTAGCGTTGCACGTCGTAGGCGATGACGTTGGAGAAGACGTTCTGGCCGACGGCGCACTCCTGCAGCATGCCGTCGAGGAAGTCCTCCTCGGGCGTCAGGCCGCCGGGTCCGTTCGGCAACTCGCCGTGGTCCAGCGGCTCGAACAGGCCTTCACGGCAGCCGCGGACGGCGTCGGCGAGGCCGACGTCGACGACGTCCCAACTGACGTTGCGGGCGATCACCTGATCGCGGATTTCCGTCAGGCCGCCGGCGTAGCGGTCGACCTGCACCGGCTGCTCGGTGGTGGCGCGATAGGGATTGACGAAGGCCAGCATCTGGCTGGCGGTGTAGGTCCCGCCCCAGCTCACGATGTTCAAGACGTCGGGGTGCGCGGCGGCTTGGCCGCCGAGGGCGCCCCCGGCCGCCAGGCACAGCCCGAAGGTCAGGCGTTGCAGTATCCGCATGTTGTTGTCCTCGCTGAAACGTCCTCACGACCGCGGCGGCGCCCCGGCGTGGCGACCGCCGGCGTCGAGCGGCGCGCACCACCGATGCCACACCCGCCGGCGGCGGGCCGTGGTGGACGCGGCCGTCGCGGGCTCGACCGACCGCGATCGTCGCCGCGCGCGACGCTGGCCGGTCGGCGCGGCCCGGTCCTGTCGTCGTCGATCACGGCGGCATCCCCCTCTTGGTCGTCTGCGGCCCGTCAGCCGCACCGCGTCGGCGCTTTTCGGCGGGCGCCGCCAGCCGTGGCCGCGCGGTGTCGCGCCATCGGCCCGCGCCGCTTCTTCCGCGGAACAAACGCCGCCGATGGTGCCGGCCGTCGCCGAGGCGTCGCAGATGGCCGGGCGTCGACCCCCGAACCGAGCCCGCGCGGACGGTGGCAGCGAGATGTCGCACGTGCAACCCCCGCCGAAACGAAGGCGTTGACAGAGGGTGGGTTGCACGCGGCCGCACAAGCTGAGAGCGTGCGCTGCGGGCGAGCCCGCTCGCCAATCTCCAGCCGCGAAAGGTCATCATGAGCGAAACGCCCCAGAACCCGGCCGAGCAGTTCCGCCAACTCGCCTCGGACGGCGATCGCATCGCCGAGGCGCTGACGCAGAACGGCGCGTCGCAGCAGGGTCAGGTGGTCGCCGCCCTCGCCCACATCGTTCGCCAGGTCGCCGATCAGCTCGACACCGCCGAGCCCGAGGCCTGAGCGGCTTCAGCCGCCGCGCTGGGTGAGGGCGAGCCCCGCGCCCAGCGCCCGGCTCACCACGGCGCGGGCGTTCGACAACGGGGCGAGCATCGCGCGGGTCGCCATGTCGGTGTACGCCACGTTGGTGCGGCCCACCGCGTCCAACGCCAGCCGCGCCACGTCCTCCGGCGAGCGCGTTCCGGGGGCGAAGCGGAACGGTAGCGCGCGCGTCCTTACCGGCCCCGGGCACAGCGCCAGCACGTCGAGCGGCTCGCTGCGCAGCTCGGTGGCGAGCGCTTCGGTGAAACTCAACACGAACGCCTTGGTGGCGGCGTAGACCGCCATCCGCGGCACCGGGGCGTAGGCCGCGGTGCTGGCGACGTTGATGACGAAGGCGCGGCGGTCGCCGGAACGGGCGTCCTCCAACAGATGCGGCAAGAGGGCGTGGGTGAGCGCCACCGGCGCCCGGCAGTTCACGTCCACGGCCGCCGTCAGCTCGTCGGTGGCGGCGTCGCGAAAGCGGCCGTAGGGCCCGAGGCCGGCGTTGTTGACCAGGCCGTCGAGCGGTCCGCGGCGGGCGGTGTCGACGATGGCGTCGACCGCCGCCGACGCCGCCAGATCGGCCGCCACCACTTCCACCTTGCGGCGCTCGCTCGCGAGTTCGTGGGCGAGCTGATCGAGCTTGGCCTCGTTGCGGCCGGTCAACACCAGGTCGCAGTCGCGCGGCAACGTGCGGGCGAACGCCTCGCCGATGCCGCTGGTGGCGCCGGTGACGAGGATGCGGCGCGGGCGGCCGAGCGTCATCTGTGTCCTCCTTGTCGGTTGGCGGGCGAGGTGGATCGCGGCGGCTGGACGACCAGGGCCGTCAGCACCCCTGCGCCCCATTCGGTAAATTCCGTACCGCTTCGGGCAGGGTCGTACCTACGACGCCGCCACCGCAGCCATGCACGAACAACATCTTCCCTACCTCTTTGTGATGGACTATCTGCATCATGTGAATGTGAATTCAGCCTGCGGAGAGAGGCTATCATGGCGGACGTCGCCCGTGACGATAAGACGCGCCGCGACTTCCTGCAGCTCGCCGGCTGGACCGGGTTCGGGCTTGGCGTGGCACTGACGGCGTGGCCCTTGATCCACTCGATGAACCCCTCGGCCGACGTGCGCGCCCTCGCCACCGTGAAGGCCGAACTGAGCGCGGTCGAGCCCGGCATGGCGATCACCGTGATGTGGCAGGGCAAACCGGTGTGGGTGCGCCACATGACCGAGGACGACATCGCCCAAGCCGAAGCACTCTCGACCGAGGGCATGCGCGACCCGGCGACCTACGCCGACCGCGTCGAGCGGCGGCGGTGGCTGGTGCAGATCGGCATCTGCACCCATCTCGGCTGCATTCCGCTGGGGCACAAGGAAGGTGAACCGAAAGGCGACTACGACGGCTATTTCTGCCCCTGCCACGGCTCGCACTACGACAACGCCGGCCGCATCCACAAAGGGCCGGCGCCGCGCAACCTCGACCTGCCGCCCTACCGCTTCCTCGACGACGCGACGCTGGAGATCGGCTGAGCCGGCTCGATCCCGCTCAGTCGTCACGGCGGCGGGGTCGCCGGCCGGGGCGGTGGCCGAAGAGGTGGAGAAAGCGCAGCCCGTCGCCGAGGCGCAGGACGACGATCGAGACCGCCAGCACGAGGATCGCCACCGCCTCGAACAGGACGTTCTGGGGGTCCATTTCCTTGCCCTGCAGCACGATCAGCCGGGCGAGCGCGGTGTTGGCGATCAACAGCGGATAGGTGACCGGCACGCGCCGGCTCTCCATGTAGACCGCCACCATCGACAGCACCTCGGTGTAGAGGAACAGCAAGAGGATGTCGGCGATGACGATGTCCTGGCGCTCGTAGACCTTGTAGATCTCCAGCCCCACCGCCGCCACCGTGAAGGTGCCGACCAGCAACAGGACCAGGCGCTCGACATGTCGAATGGCGCGGGTGGGAGTCATCGAACCGTTCCGAAGCGAAGGCCTGGGCGCCAACGTGCGGCGCCGTCACGGCGTTCCCGCCGCCGGCGTCAAAGCCGCCGCAACAACTCCAAAAAGGGCTCGGCGTAGCGCTCCAGCTTGGCGGCGCCGACGCCCTGCACCGCCGCGAAGCCGGCGCGGTCGCGCGGCTGCTTGACCGCCATGTCCTTGAGGGTGGCGTCGGTGAAGACGACGTAGGCCGGCACGTTCTGCGCGCGGGCGAGCTCGAGGCGCAGCCGCTTGAGTTCCGCCAGGACGTGGTCGTCGACGGCGGGATCGGCCACCGGCGCCGCCTTGGCGACCGTCGCCCGCGTCGGCGCGTCGAGCCTGAGCGCGACGCCGCGCTGGCCCGCCGCCACCGCGGCGCCGGCGGCGGTGAGGGTCAGCGCGCCGTGGCCGGCGATGTCCACCGCCACCAGCCCGCCGGCGTAGAGCTGGCGCAGGATCGAGCGCCAAGCCGGCCGCGGCCGCGTCTTGCCGGCACCGTGAACCTCCAGCCGGTCGTGACCGAGCCGCCGGATCTTCTCGGTCTCGGCCCCCACCAGCACGTCGACGACGTGGGCGGCGCCGAAGCGGCCGCCGGTGGCGCGGATGGTCTGGGCGACGAGGCGGACCACGTCCTCGGCGGGGCTCAGGGCCGGCGGGTCGAGGCACAGATCGCAGGCGCCGCAGGGCGCCGTTTCCTCACCGAAATAGCGCAGGAGCACCTGCTTGCGGCACTCGGTGGCCTCGGTGAAGGCGAGAAGGGCGTCGAGGCGGCGATGCTCGACCTGCTTGCGACCGTCGTCACCGCCGCCCTCGTCGATCATGAAGCGCCGGGTGCGGATGTCGTCGAAGCCGTGGACGAGGAGGGCTTCGGCAGGCGCGCCGTCGCGGCCGGCGCGGCCGATCTCCTGGTAATAGGCCTCCAGGTTCGACGGCAGGTCGAGATGGGCGACGAAGCGCACGTCCGGCTTGTCGATGCCCATGCCGAAGGCGATCGTCGCCACCACGATCACCCCGGGCTCGGTCAAGAAACGGTCGAGCGCCGCGGCGCGCACGTCCGCGGCGAGCCCGGCGTGGTAGGCGACGGCGCGCCAGCCGTCGGCGGCGAGCTTGGCGGCGGTCTCCTCGACGGCCTTGCGCGACAGCCGGTAGACGATGCCGGCCTCGCCCGGATGGCGGGCGAGGAGCGCGCGCAGCTGGCGGTGCGGCTCGGTCTTCTCCGCCACCGCCAGCGCGAGGTTCGGGCGATCGAAGCCGGTGACGAAGACGCGCCCGCCCGGGCCCAGCAGCTGCTGCTTGATGTCGTCCTGGGTGAGCGGGTCGGCGGTGGCGGTGAAGGCGGCGACGGCGACACCCGGGACGTGGTCGCGAAAGCGGCCGAGGGCGCGGTATTCGGGACGGAAGTCGTGGCCCCACTGGCTGACGCAGTGGGCCTCGTCCACCACGAGCCGGACCACGTCCATGCGCGCGAGCGCGGCGAGCATGCGCTCGGTCATCAGACGCTCCGGGGCGATGTAGAGCAGCTTCAGCCGCCCGGCCTGGATCTCACGCCAGACCGCGACGTTGGCCTCGCGCGATCGGTTCGAGTGGATCGTCCCCGCCGCCACGCCGAGCGCGCGGAGCTGGCCGACCTGGTTCTCCATCAGCGCGATCAACGGCGAGCAGACGACGGTGAGGCCGCCCGCCTCGAGCGCCGGCAGCTGGTAGCACAGGCTCTTGCCGGCGCCGGTCGGCATCACCGCCAGCACGTCGTGGCCGGCGAGGAGCGCGCGCACCACTTCGCCCTGCCCGGCCCGGAATTCCTCGAAGCCGAAGACGCGGGCGAGAACCTCGCGCGCGCGCGCCAGCGGCTCGGACCCCGCCTCCAGGTCGTTCACGACAACCCGCGTTCGGTCTCGAAGCGGGCGAAGCAGCGGGCGACGTCGTCGGGCCGGATCACCTGCGGCAGATGCCCGGCGTCGGGGACGAGCTCGAACTCGGCGCCGGGGATCGACGACGCCGTGCCGCGGACCATGTCCGGCGGCGTCGAGCCGTCGTGCTCGCCGACGACGCACAAGGTCGGCACCGCCACGGCGGCCGCGGCGTCCGCCAGGTCGGCGTCGGCGATGGCGGCGCAACAGGCGGCGTAGCCCGCCGCCGGGGTGCGTTCCAGCATCGCGCGCCAGCGCACCATCTCGTCGGCGTGGTCGCGACGGAAGTCGGCGGGGAACCAGCGCGCCATGGTGGCGTCGGCCAGCGCGCCGACCCCTTCGGCCTCGACGGTGGCGATGCGCTCGCCCCAGGTCGCGGCGGTGCCGATGCGGGGCGCGGTGTCCATCAGCACCAGGGCACGCACCAGATCGGGACGCCGGGCGCCGAGCGCGAGGGCGGTCATGCCGCCGAGCGAGAGGCCGACGACGATGGTGCTCTTGAGCGTCAGCGCGTCCAGGATCGCCGCCAGATCGTCGGCCAGCATGGCGATCGTGTAGGGCCCGGGCGTCAGTTCGGAGAGCCCGTGGCCGCGAGCGTCGTAGCGGACGAGCCGCTTGCTCGCGAGGTGAGGCACGAGCGGATCCCAGACCCGCAGGTCGGTGCCGAGTGCGTTGGCGAAGACCCAGACCGGGCCGTCGGCGGGACCATCGATGCGCACGTGCGCCCGATGGCCGTTCGCCCTGATCATCCGCGTCTCGTCGCGCGCCGGCCCCGTCGTCATCGTCCCGCACACTCCTTGCCATCGGGTAGGGGCCATGGCAGATCGAGACGCGCGGTCGCAAGGGCTGATAGGTCGCCGAGCGCGCGGCGGCGGCGGGACGACGGCCGACGCGCGACGATCATCGCCCGGCGCACGGCCGTCGCGCGACCAGCCGACGCGCAACGAGAAGGGCGACGAGGTGGCGCACAGCGGATGGACCCGCCGACGGCTGCTCGCCGCGGCGGCGGGAAACGCGGCCCTGGTCGGCGTCGGCTCGGCGCCCGCCGGCGCCGCGGCGTCGCCGCTGCCGGCGGAGCTCGACGCCGCGGCCGGACTTGTCGCGGTCGACGTCTTCGCACGCGGCCTCTCCTCACCCTGGAGCGCCGTGGTGCTGCCGGACGGCGATCTGCTGATCTCGGAGAAACATCCCGGTCGCCTGCGGCGCCTCCATCCGGACGGCACGATCGGCCCGGCGCTGGCGGGTCTGCCGGCGATCGCCGCCGAGGGCAACGGCGGGCTCCTGGGGCTCGCCCTCGACCCCGACGTCGCGCGCAGCGGGATCGTCTTTTTCGCCTACGCCGAACCCGGCGACGGAGACGAAGCCGGCCTCGCCGTCGCGCGCGCCCGCCTCGGCGCCACCGGTCTGGACGACCTCGAGGTCATTTTCCGCCAGCGGCCGAAGGTCGCCGACATCCGCAATTTCGGCGGCCGGCTCGCGGTGGCCCCCGACGGCACGGTGTTCATCGGCACCGGCGACCGCTTCGCCCACGACCTCGTCCAGCGCCTCGACAACACCATCGGTGTCGTCGCCCGCGTGAGGGCGGATGGCGGCATTCCACCGGACAACCCCTTCGTCGATCGCCGCGGCGTCGACCCGGCGATCTGGTCGTCGGGCCACCGCAACATCGGCGGCATGGCCTTCCACCCGGAGACCGGACGGCTGTGGGTGCACGAGTTCGGCCCCTTCGGCGGTGACGAGCTCGTCGTCGCCGAGGCCGGGCGCAATTACGGCTGGCCGCTGGTGAGCTGGGGACGCCACTACAGCGGCGAAGCGATCCCGCTGCCGCCGACACGGCCCGACCTCGCCCCCTCGCTCTTCCACTGGAACCCGGTGATCTCACCGTCGGGCCTGGCGTTCTACGACGGCGAAGCCATTCCCGCTTGGCGCGGGAACCTGCTGGTCGGCGGGCTCTCCGGGCGGGTGCTCGTGCGGCTCACGCTGCGCGGCGAACGGGTCGTGGCGGAGGAGCGCTTCCCGTTGGGGGTGCGCATCCGCGACGTCGTGGTCGACCCGGCGGGGGCCGTGCTGTTGCTCACCGACGAGCCGGAGGCACGGATCCTGCGTCTCACGCTCGCGCTCCGTTGATCCCCCTCCCCGCCGGCCCCTTCCCGCCGGCGGCGCACCACCGCTGATCCGCCGCGCGCCCGCGGTACCCGCGGGCGAGCCCGACCGATGGGCGCCGTCGTCGGGTTCACCACTCGCGCTCCGGCGCGATCGGGGTTAAGCTGCGACATAAGAACGATCAGGAATCAAGGAATTGGGAGACGCGCATCGTGTCGAGACGTGGATCTGCGCGCGGCAGACGGGTGGCGGCCGTGCTGGCGAGTTTGGTCAGCGCGGCGATCATCGGCGCCGGCGCGCGCGCCATCGCCCCGGCGACGGTGACCTCGGCGTTCGAAAGCGGGCTCGACGGCGCCGGCATCGGCGTCCTCGCACCCGGGTCCTGGGCGGAGCGCCGCGCGCTGCTCCCACCCGATCACGGTCTGTTCGACTGGCTCAAACGCCACGGCCATCTCTTCGGCGTAAGTCCCGGCCCGACGGCGGAGTTGCCGTTGATCGAGGTGCTGCCCGAAGGCGAGCTGCCGCCGCGGCCGCTCGACCCGGATCTGGCGGAGGCCGGCGCCCTCGAGGTCACCTATCCCGCCGCCGGTGACGCGGTGGCGGGCCGCGGCGCCCTGCGCCCTCTCGGATGGGACGCCGACACCGCCGTGAGAGGTGCGTCGGCGCCCCGCGACCACGGGCGCGCACCCGCGCGGCGCGGGCTCGCCGAAGTCTGACGACGGCCCCGGCCGAGCCCCCGCCGGCGGCGGCGCGAGGTGGCGGTCGGCGCGCATCGTCGCCGGACCGGCGCCACACCGACCAGGGGAGCCGCTCGTGCCGCAACGTTCCGTGCGCTGGGGCGAGCTGCGGGCGCCCGAGCTGCGCGCGCTCGCCGACGCCGACGCCAGCGTGATCGTGCCGGTCGCCGCGATCGAACAGCACGGCCCGCATCTGCCGACGATGACCGACACCCTGTTGGGGACGAGCGTCGCCTACGCGGCGGCGGAGCGGCTCGTCGCGGACGGACGGGCGTGCGTCGTCACCTCGCCGGTCTGGTCGGGCCTGAGCGCCCATCACATGGCGTTCGGCGGCACGCTGAGCGTGGAGTTCCGAACCTTCGCCGCGCTGCTGGCGGACGTCGTGGGCGCGCTCGCGCACCACGGCTTTCGCCGGGTGCTGCTGGCGAACAGCCACGGCGGCAACACCGCGGCGCTGACCACCGTGGTCGAGCAACTCGCCCGGACCCGCCCGCGGTTGCGGCTGGTGACCGCGGGCTACTGGCAGCTCGCCGCCGATCTGGTGAACCCGCTGTTGGAGACCCAGCGCTCGATCCGTCACGGCGGCGAAGCCGAGACCTCGCTGGTGATGGCGCTGCGCCCGGAGCTCGTCGACGAGAGCCGCTTGGCCGACGCCGCCTGCCCCGACCCGCGCGACGCCGACGACGCGTTCGACGAGGGAACCTATCGCTGGCGGAGCTTCGCCGAGCGGACACCCTCCGGCGCGCTCGGCGATCCGCGCGCGGCCTCCGCCGAGAAGGGCCACCGTCTGCTCGACCGGCTCGCCGGCCGGCTCGCGGAGCGGCTGGTCGACCCGGCGTTCTGGGGCGAGCCGGGCTGAGCGGCGATCGCTGGGCGCGGCGCGCGGGTATCGGTTGCGCCCGCGCCGCCGCGGACACGACCGACGGAGGACGCGGTGATGGCGCGAAGCGGCGAGACGGCCACGCTGAGCCTGGAGGAAGTCGACCGGCTGACCCGGCGCTGCCTCGCGGCGGCGGGTGCGGACGACGCCAACGCCGCCGCGGTGGCGGACGTCGTCACCCGCGCCGAGCGCGACCGTGCGCTCTCCCACGGCCTGTTCCGGGTGCCCGGCTACTGCGCCTCGCTGGCGAGCGGCAAGGTCGACGGCACCGCGCGACCCGAGGTGCGCCGGCTCGCCCCGAGCGTGGTGCAGGTCGACGGCCGCGACGGCTTCGCCCCGCTCGCGCTCGCGGCCGGCCGCGCGCCGCTGATCGAGCGCACCCGCGCCCAGGGCGTGGCCGCCCTCGCGGTCGTGCGAACCTATCATTTCCAGGCGCTCTGGGCCGAGATCGAGCCGTTGTGCGAGGCCGGGCTGGTCGCCCTCGCCTGCACCGCCTACAAACCCGTCGTCGCCCCCGCCGGCGCCACCGCGGCGTTCTTCGGCACCAACCCCCTCGCCTTCGGCTGGCCCCGCGGCGAGCGCGCGCCGATGGTGGTCGACATGGCGACCTCGGCGATGGCCCGCGGCGAGATCCAGGTGGCGGCGCGCGACGGCCACGCCCTGCCGGCAGGCGCCGGCCTCGACCGCCACGGCCGCGCCAGCACCGACCCCGCCGCCATCCTCGACGGCGGCGTCCAACTCCCCTTCGGCGGCTACAAGGGCTCGGCCATCGCGATGATGGTCGAGCTGCTCGGCGCCGGCCTGATCGGCGAGCGCTTCAGCTTCGAGGCCGGCGAGCGCGACGTCGAGGACGGCGGCCCGGCGCGCGGCGGCGAGTTCGTGCTCGCCCTCGACCCGGCGGCCTTCGGCGACGCCGGGGGCCGGCACGACCACGCCGAGGCCTTCTTCGCGCGCTTCGCCGAACTCGCCGGCGGCCCGCGCCTGCCGGCCGACCGCCGCTACGCCGCCCGCGCCGAGACCCCGGCGCGCGGCGTCGAGGTTCCCGCCGCACTGCACGCGGAACTCCAACGGCTCGCCGCCGGCGGCTGAACCCGCCACGTCGAACGCGCCGGCTCGGCGATCGGGTTTCGCCGATCGGCGCCCCTACCCGCGTGTGTCGACGATGCCCGCCGCGCCCGTCGCCGCGCCCGGCGCGGTGCTGTTACATTGCGGTGACGCTGGGAGAGGGACATGTCGCCGACCTTCGTGACGCGGCTGCTCGCCGCCGCCGTATTGTTCGTCGCCGCCCCGGCGGCCGCCGCCGACGAGCGCGGCCGGCTCGGGGACTGGACGCTCACCGCCGATGGTGGCGAGGACGGTGCGCCCTATTGCTACGCCGGAGCGGATCGCGGTCCCGGCGACCGGCTGACCTTCATGCGCAGCGACGTCGGCCTCGCCGTCATCCTCACCCGCCGCGACTGGCGGCTCGGCGGCGCCGAGGTCGAGGTGGACGTCGCCGTCGACCACGGCTGGCACGAGCGCCGGCGCGCGGCGCTCGGCCCGCGCACGCTGATGCTGACCTGGCCGCAACCGGCCGCCGTCCGCGAGGCCCTCGCCGGCGGCGACGTGCTGCGGGTGACGGGTCACGCGACCGGCCGCGGCGTGCGCTGGAGCCTCGCCGGCGGGGCGGCCGCCCTGGACGCGGTCGAGCGCTGCTGGCGCAGCCGCCGAGCGGCGTGGGAGGCGGGTCGAGCGCGGGCTGCCGACCCCTTCCAGGCCGACGGTGCGCCCGGCGCGGCGTCGCCCGCGGCCGACGTC
>JAAAPF010000052.1 GCA_009908425.1 Alphaproteobacteria bacterium | reverse complement strand
TTCGGTATCCCGGCGAGGCCGAGCCGGGTGGCGAGCGCGCCCTCGTTCATCACGCCCTCGGGCGCGAGGGCCGTGTCCTCGGGCCGCTGGAGCACCGGCGCGCCGAAGCGCCCGGCGTAGGACAGCGCCCGGCGCATCACCCGGCTGTCGGCGATGGGGTGGGGACCGTCGGTGAAGCCGACCGCGCCGGCCTCCTCGAGCAGGCCGATCTCGGCGAGCTGGCGCCCCTGGAGCCCGCGGGTGAGGGCGCCGTAGGGATGGACCTTGACGCCGCGGGCGCGGCGCGCGCGGCGGGCGACGTACTCGACCATCGCCGGGTCGTCGACGGGCGGGTTGGTGTCGGGCAGGAGCCCCAGGGAAGTGACGCCGCCGGCCAGCGCCGCCGCCGAGCCGCTGTCGAAGGTCTCCTTCTCCTCCGCGCCGGGCTCGCCGAAATGGACCCGCAGATCGACCAGGCCGGGCGCCAGGCAGGCGCCCTCGGCGTCGACCACGGTGGCGCCCTCGGGGCCCGCCCGCACGCCGGGCCCGAGCTCGCGGATGACGCCGTCGACGACCAGCACGCCGCCCGGCTCGTCGCGCCCGCTCGCGGGATCGAGCAGGCGGGCGTTGACGATCGCGGTGACGTAGCGGCTCACGCCCCGCCCTCGCGCAGATGGCGGGTGAGCACCTCCAGCACGGCCATCCGCACGGCGACGCCGAGCTCGACCTGATCGAGGATGGCGCTGCGCTCGATGTCGTCGGCGAGCGTGCCGTCGATCTCGACGCCGCGGTTCATCGGCCCGGGGTGCATCACCAGCGCGTCGGGCGCGGCGCGGGCGAGCTTGTCGCCGGTGAGGCCGTAGAGCGCGAAATACTCGCGCACGCTCGGCAGGTAGCTGCCCTCCATGCGCTCGTGCTGCAGGCGCAGCATCATCACGATGTCGCAGCCCTCCAGCCCGCGGGCCATGTCGAAGAAGACCTCGCAGCCGTAGCTCTCGACCGCGGTCGGCAACAGCGTCGGCGGCGCCACCAGCCGCACCCGCGCGCCCATGGCGGAGAGCAGCAGGAGGTTCGAGCGCGCCACCCGCGAGTGCAGGATGTCGCCGCAGATGGCGACGGTGAGCCCGGCGAGCCGGCCCTTGCGGCGGCGGATGGTGAGGGCGTCGAGAAGCGCCTGGGTGGGGTGCTCGTGGGCGCCGTCGCCGGCGTTGATCACCGCGCAGTTGACGTGGCGGGCGAGGAGCGCCACCGCCCCCGACTGCTCGTGGCGCACCACCAGCACGTCCGGGTGCATGGCGTTGAGCGTCACCGCGGTGTCGATCAGGGTCTCGCCCTTCTTCATCGCCGAGCTGCGCATCGCCATGTTGACGACGTCGGCGGACAGCCGCTTGCCGGCGAGCTCGAAGCTGGTCTGGGTGCGCGTCGACGGCTCGAAGAACAGGTTGATGTGGGTTAGCCCCTTCATGAGGGGACGCTTCTTGTCCGGCTGGCGGTTGAGCTCGACATAGCCGTCGGCGGTGTCGAGCAGATCCTGGATGGCCCAGGGCTGCAGCCCCTCGATGCCGAGGAGATGCCGGCCGGTGAAGCGGAGATCGGCGGCGGTGACGGGCATGGCCGCACTATGAGCCGTCGCCGGCCGGCGGACAATCGTCGGCCGCGACCGGTTCGAGCGCCAGCCTCGCCGGGGTGCGGCGGCGGCCCCAATGCGCCAACAGCGCGCCGCCCTTGGCCCAAAGATCGGCGTCGTCGATGCGCAGGACGGCCTGGCCGCGCTCGGCGCGGGCACCGGCGAGGGCCGCGGCGGCGGGCCAGTCGCCGTCGATCAGTACCGGGCCGCCACCGTCCGCGGCGTCGAGCTCGGCGGCGACGGATGCCGCGTCGGCGAGGTCGCGGGCGAGCGTGAAGATGCGGCCGTCGACGCTCACCAGCCGCCGCCGCGTGGCGTCGACCGGGCCGGCGCCGGGGGTGACCAGCGTCGCGCCGCCGGCGCCGGCGGTCAGCACCGCGGCGCGGTCGTAGCCGGCGGCGAGCACCAGCGCGTGGGCGGCGGCGCGCGGCGTGGTGCCGACCAGCACCGGGGTCGCGCGCGGCAGCTCGGTGCGCTCGGCGACGTCGGGATCGAGCCGGCCGAGCAGGCGGTGGGCGTCGCGCCGCGCCGGCAACAGCAGCTGCCAGCCCATCCGCCGCGCCAGCGTGGTCGGTCGCGCCCCCGCCACCTCGGCGAGCTGGCCGCCCTCGATCAGGCTCGCGGCCTCCGTCGCCGGCACGCCGTCGGTGAGCCGAAAGCCCCAATAGGCGGCGTGGCCCAGGAGCCAGCGGGCGCGGGCGAACTCGTCCGGATAGGCCTTGTGCTGCCAGAACAGTTGCAGCGCGAGCGAGGCGCCGCGCGCCGGGCTGGTGAGCCCGGCGTGGTCGGGGGCGGGCGCGGCCGCCGCGAAGGCCTCGCGGATGGCGCTCGGCGGCTCGGCGGTCGGCCGCATCATCGCCAGCACCAGGTGCGCGCCGTCGACCAACGCGCCGGTCGCGCCGAAGGCGGTGGGCACGATCGCCTCGACGCGGAAGAGCTCGCCCAGATCGCCCAGCGCCGCGATCAGCCAGCGCTGGACGTGGGCGGTGTCGAGCGCCGGGTAGGGCGCGCCGGCGAGCGGGGGGTTGGGCGCGGTGCGTTTGGCGAGGACGCCGAGCTCGCGGTCGACGGCGGCGAGCGCCAGGTCGTCCTCGCCGACCTTCAAGACCACGGTGACGGGTGTCTTCGGGCCGGGCACGGGCTCAGACCTGATCGCGGGCGAGGGTGCGCACCGGCACCCCGCGGTTCTCCAAGGCGGCGGTGATGCGCGCGGCGTGTTCGGCGTCGCGGGTCTCGACGGTGACGCCGACCTCGGTGCGCATGACCGACAGCCCCGAGAACTCGCGGCGGTGCTGGACGTCGACGATGTTGGCGTTCTCGTCGGCGATGGTCGTGGCGATCTCGGCGAGCGAGCCCGGTCGATCGGGCACCGCCACGACCAGGCGGACCAGCCGCGAGGTGGTCACCAGCCCGCGCAGGATCACGGCCGAGAGCAGGCGCGGGTCGATGTTGCCGCCGCAGAGCAGGAGGCCGACCTTGCGGCCGCGAAAGCGCTCGGGCGCCGTCGCCACCGCCGCCAGTCCCGCCGCGCCGGCGCCCTCGACCACCGTCTTCTCGATCTCCAGCAGCTCCAGGATCGCCGCCTCCAGCGCCGCTTCGTCGACCAGGATCAGCTCGTCCACCAGGGCGTCGATCACCGGCAGGGTGAGCGCGCCCGGGTGCTTGACGGCGATGCCGTCGGCGATGGTGGCGTCGCCGTCGGGCGGCGGCAGGCCCCGGCGCCGGCGCTGCACCGACGGGAACAGCGCGGCCTCGACGCCGACGATGCGGATGTCGGGGCGCAGCGCCTTGGCGGCGACGGCGATACCGGCGATCAGCCCACCGCCGCCGATCGGCACCACCAGGGTGTCGAGCTCGGGCGCGTCGGCCAACCATTCGAGCGCGATCGTCCCCTGGCCCGCGATCACCCGGGCGTCGTCGAAGGGGTGGACGAAGGTGAGGCCGGCCTCGTCCACGAGCCGGCGGGCGTGGGCCATGCCGTCGTCGACGGTGTCGCCGGCGAGCACGATCTCGGCCCCCAGCCGCTCGGTGCCGACGATCTTCACGGACGGGGTGTGGCGCGGCATCACGATGGTGGCGGGGATCCCGAGGTCGCGGGCGTGATGGGCCACCGCCTGGGCGTGGTTGCCGGCCGAGACCGCCACGACGCCCCGCGCCCGCCGGGCGGCGTCGAGCTGGGCGAGGCAGTTGCGCGCGCCGCGTTCCTTGAAGGCACCGGTGTACTGCTGGTTCTCGAACTTGCAGACGAGCGAGCAGCCGTGGATCGCCGAGAGCGTCTGCGACGCCAGGGTCGGCGTGCGGACGACGTGCCCGGCGATGCGGTCGGCCGCCGCTTCGACGGCGGCGAGGTCGACGGCGAAGCCGCCGCTCACGGAAAGACGGCCGAGGCGCCGAGCCCCGCCGTCTCGTCGAGGCCGAGCATCAGGTTCAGGTTCTGCAGGGCCTGGCCGGCGGCCCCCTTCACCAGGTTGTCGATGACGGCGACGATGACGGCGTGGCCGTGCAGGCGGTCGTCGTGGACCGAGATCAGCGCGAGGTTGGTGCCGCGGACCTCGCGGGTGGAGGGCGGCCGCGTCGCGGGCCGCACGCCCACGAACGGCTCGCCGGCATACGATTCGCGCAGCACCTGTTCGAGCGTGCCACGGTCGGCGCCGGCGGCGAGGCGGACGTACATCGTCGCCAGGATGCCGCGGCTCATCGGCACCAGATGGGGCGTGAAGCTCACCCGCACCGCCTCGCCCGCGGCCTCGGAGAGGCCCTGCTCGATCTCGGGCAGATGGCGGTGGGTGCCGATGCCGTAGGCGTGCAGCCCCTCGTCGACCTCGGTGAAGAGCAGGCTCTCCTTGGCCGCACGGCCGGCGCCGCTGACGCCGGACTTGGCGTCGATGACGATGCCGTCGGGCTCGATCGCCTGATCGTGCAGCAGCGGTTTCAGCGCCAGCTGCGGGCCGGTCGGATAGCACCCCGGATTGGCCACCAGCCGCGTCGCCCGCACCTCGTCGCGGACGTGCTCGGTCAGGCCGTACACCGCTTCCGCCTGCAGGTGGGGCGCGGCGTGGGCGCGGCCGTAGGTCTGGGCGTAGACTTGCGGGTCGGCCAAGCGGAAGTCGGCGGAGACGTCGACGACCTTGAGGTGCCCCGGCAGCGCCGCCACGACCTCCTGGGTGGTGCCGTGGGGCAGACAGCAGACGACGGCGTCCACCTCGTCGAAGGGCACGTCGGCGATCTTGACCAGGTCGGGCAGGCCACGCCCCGCCAGGTGCGGGAAGACCTCCGCCACCGGCTTGCCGGCCTGGCGTTCGGCGGTGAGGTGGCGCACCTCCAGGGCCGGGTGGCCGAGCGCGAGACGCAGGGTCTCGGCGCCGGTATAGCCGCTCGCGCCGAGGACGGCGATCCTCGCCCGTGTCGCCATGCTCCGCCCTTTCGCCGTTGGAGACCTTGGCTTAAAGCCGATCGCCCGGGCGAGGCAAGCCCGCCCGCGGTGGCGCCGGCGAGGAGGAGATCATGCGCGTTCTGGTCGTGGGCGGCGGCGGTCGCGAGCACGCGCTGGTCCGGGGGCTCGCGGCCTCGCCGCTGGTCGACGAGCTCTTCTGCGCCCCCGGCAATCCGGGGATCGCGGCGCTCGCCACCCTGGTACCGCTCGCCGCCGAGGACACCCCGGCGCTGGTCGACTGGGCCCGCCGCCACGCCGTCGACCTCGTGGTCGTCGGCCCCGAACGGCCGCTCGCCGCCGGTCTCGTCGACGCGCTCGAAGCCGCCGGGGTGCGCGCCTTCGGGCCCGACCGCGCCGCCGCCCGGCTGGAGGGCTCGAAGGCCTTCGCGCGCGACTTCTGCCGGCGCCACGGCATCCCCGCCGCCGACTACGCCGTCTGCACCGACGCCGCGAGCGCCCATCGCGCCGTCGCCGCCCGCGGCGCGCCCGTGGTGGTCAAGGCGGACGGGCTGGCGGCCGGCAAGGGCGTAGTCGTGGCGGGCGACGACGCGGAGGCCCACGCCGCCGTCGACGCCGCCTTCGCCGGGGCGTTCGGCGACGCCGGCGCGACCGTGCTGGTGGAGGAGTGCCTGGTGGGCGTCGAGGCCAGCCTGTTCGCGCTCTGCGACGGCGCCCGGGCGCTCGACTTCGGCACCGCCCAGGACCACAAGCGGCTCGGCGACGGCGACACCGGCCCCAACACCGGCGGCATGGGCGCGGTGAGCCCGGCGCCGGCGCTCGACGAGGCGACGCGCGGACGGGTCCTGCGCGAGATCGTCGAGCCGACGCTCGCCGGCATGGCCGCCGAGGGCACGCCGTTCCGGGGCATCCTCTACTGCGGGCTGATGCTGACGGCCGACGGCCCCAAGCTGCTGGAATACAACGTCCGCATGGGCGATCCCGAGGCCCAGGTGGTGCTGCCGCGGCTGATGACCGATCTCGGCCGGCTGCTCGACGGCGCCACCACCGGCGCGCTCGGCCACCTCGACCTGCACTGGTACCCCGAGACCTGCGTCGGGGTGGTGCTCGCCAACCGCGGCTATCCCGACGCGCCGGCGGCCGGCTCGCCGATCGCCGGGCTCGACGCCGTCGCCGAGCTGGCGGACGTGGTGGTCTTCCACGCCGGCACCGCCGCGCGCGACGGCGCCGTCGTCGCCGCCGGCGGTCGCGTGCTCTGCGTCTCCGCGCTCGGGGCCGACGTCGCCGCCGCCCGCGGCCGCGCCTACGACGCGGTCGAGCGGATCACCTGGCCCGAGCGCATCTTCCGCCGCGACATCGCCGCCGCGCGCGCCGACTGACCGGGACCGCCGGCGGGTTGCGGTCGAGCGGGACGGGACGTTCCTCCGGTTGCGGTGCGGCATATCCGGCTTATGATATCGCCTCCACCTCCAAGCACACGCCAACGAGAAAGGTCTGGGATGGATCGCCTGTCGCTCTATCTGCCGTTGCCGGCGACCGCCTTGCGGACCCCGGCGAGCCGTACGCTGACGCAGATCGTGCTGGTCGTGCTCGGCAGCCTTCTGCTCACCGCCTCCGCCAAGATCCAGGTGCCGTTCTGGCCGGTACCGGCGACGCTGCAGACCGGCGTGGTGTTGCTCCTCGCGCTGGTGATGGGGCCGCGCCTCGCGCTCGCGACGGTCGCGCTCTACCTCGCCCAGGGCGCCATGGGTCTGCCCGTCTTCGCCGGCACCCCCGCCAAGGGCATGGGCCTCGCCTACATGATGGGGCCGACCGGGGGCTACATGCTGGGCTGGCTGTTCGCCGCCGGTTTCGTCGGCTGGGCCGCCGGCCGCTGGCGCGGTCCGCTGGCGTTGTTCGCGATCTGCCTGGGCGGCGTCGCCTTGAACTACCTGCCCGGCATCGCTTGGCTCGCCACCTTCACCGGCCTCGAAGGCGCGGTCGCGATGGGGGCGGCGCCGTTCATCCTCGGCGACGTCGTCAAGGCGGCGCTGGCGGTCAGTCTGGCGCTCGCGCTGAGCGTCAGCGGCCGGCCGTCGGTGCGGGGCTGACGCCGACCTTTTGGTCCGTATCCTCGCGCCCGATCGACGGGCGATCCAGGAGGCCGCCGGTATCCTCGGGGCCGGCGGCCTCGTGGCCTTCCCGACCGAGACCGTCTACGGCCTCGGCGCCATCGCCACCAACGACCGCGCCGTCTCGCGCATCTTCACCGTCAAGCAGCGCCCGCTGCACAACCCGCTGATCCTCCACGTCCTCGACCGCGCGGCGGCCAACCCGCTGGTGGTCTGGACCGAGCCGGCGAGCGCCCTCGCCGACGCCTTCTGGCCGGGGCCGTTGACGCTGGTCGTCACCCGCGAGCCGTCGGCGCCGATCAGTCCGCTGGTGACGTCCGGACTGCCGACCGTGGCGGTGCGCGCGCCGGCGGCGCCGACCGCACGGCGGCTGTTGGAGGAGACGCTGCTGCCGCTGGCGGCGCCGAGCGCCAACCCGTCGGGACGGGTGAGCCCGACCACGGCCGCCCACGTCGCCGACGGCCTCGACGACGCCGTCGACCTGATCCTCGACGGCGGCCCCTGTTCGGTCGGGGTCGAGAGCACGGTGGTCGACGTCAGCGGCGAGCAGCCGGTGCTCCTGCGCCCCGGCGGGGTGGCCCGCGGCGAGCTCGAAGCCGTGGTCGGGCCCTTGGCCGCCGTCGGCCGCGACGACACCGTGCGCTCGCCCGGCCAGCTCGCCAGCCACTACGCGCCGCGCCGTCCGGTCCGGCTCGACGCCGGCGACCCGGCGCCGGACGAGGCCTTCCTCGCCTTCGGGGACGTCCCGGCCGGCGGGGCGGTGTCGTCGAACCTCAGCCCGAGCGGCGATCTCGAAGAGGCGGCGCGCAACCTCTTCGCGATGCTGCGCGAGCTCGACCGCGACGACGTCCGCGCCATCGCCGTCGCCCCCATCCCGCGCGACGGTCTCGGCGAAGCCCTCAACGACCGCCTCGCGCGCGCCGCGGCCGAGCGCGGCTGAGCGCGGCGCACGCCCCTTCGCCGGCGGGCTCGCGGTGGAATGCCCGGCGCTCCGCTGCGTCGATGTCGTGACGGGCCGGGGCAAGTGCGAGGGGACGATGAGGCGAAGTCTGGCGACGATCCTGGTGGCGGCCGTGACGGCCCTGACGGCCGCGGCGGCCTTCGCTCTCGAGCCGCAGCTCGTGAACCGCAGCCATTCGGTGGCGTGCGCCGAGGTCGACAACGTCGATTTCCGCTTCAGCGCCGGCGCGCCCCTGGCCTTCACCATCGAGGCGACGTTTCCGTCCTATTTCCACGCCGAGATGGAGGACCGCACGGCGCCGGTCTGGGACAATTGCGAGGGCTACGACGCCAACGACCCGGTCTTCACCTCGACGCCGGCGGAGCGGGTCCTCTACGAGGACGACGACTGGCTGTTGGTCGGCATCCGCAAGCCGAGCTTCTGGCGTCCGGCCATCGTGCCGGTACGGGTCGACGGTGAGCGGTTCAGCGAGCTGCACCTCCTGCAACTGCACCGCAAGCGCGAGGTCGGCGAGACGGTCGAGGTGCTGGTGCTCTACCCGCCCGACGGCTACTGGCGCCCCAAGCCGCTGGCCCCCGTCGGTCATGCCGAGAGGGCGGGGCGCGACACCGCCTTCGGCAGCTCGTTTCTGATCGGCCCGATCGAGGAGGACGGCCGCCCGCTGGTCGACCTCGCCGAGGTCACCTTCGTGCCGGAGGCGGCGCGCTTCGAGCTGCGGTTCCTGCGCGGCGGCTCGGCGACGCTCGAGGTCGCCGAGGTCGCGGTCGACGGGCTCACCCTCGAGGTCCGCATCGACCGCGAGGAGTCCGAGGCCGAGGAGGTGGCCGCGGTGCGCTCGATGTTCGTCGAGCCGACCATGGCCGACACCGCGCTGCTGCGCTGGAGCGGCGGCGACGGCGCCGCCGGTGAAACCGAGGTGATGGGCCCGTTCGATCGCACGGTGGCGGAGGCGACCTTCGCCCGCGAGGTCCCCTCGGAGCACAACACCAGCGCGCCGGATCTGCGCTTCTTCGACTTCCGCCCGCTCGCCGAAGCGCGGTGAGCCCGTCGGCTCACTCCTGCGCGGCGTCGGCGCGCAGGAGATCGGGCCCGTCGCCGGCATCGCGCTCGGCGGCGACCTTGCGCTCGATGATCTGGTCCTTGACCGCCGCGGTGGCCTGCACCGGCGCCGGCTTCGGCGCCGCCGGCGGCGGGGCCGGGGGAGCGACGCCCTCGACGGGCGCGCCGCGCAGGTTGAGGTTGTAGATCGGCTCCGGCAGCGCGAAGCCGGCGCTCTCGAGCGCCAGCTTGGTCACCCGAATGGCTTCGCCGCGCGCGACGAAATATTCGGTGCGGCTCTGATCCACCCAGGCGACGTAGCGCATGACGACGTTGCTGTCGCCCACGGCCTCGACCCAGCCCCCGGCCGGCGGTTCCGCCAGCACGAAGTCGAGACCGGCGAGCGCGTCGACCCCGACGTCGCGGGCGCGCACCAGGTCGGAGGCGGCGTCGACCCCGAGATCGAAGGCGAAACGGCGCGCCGGGTCGCGGGTGTAGTTGCGGATCTTGCTCTTGAAGACCACGGCGTTGGGGATGCGCACGTGGTTGCCGTCCAGCGTCAACAGCACCGTCGCGCGCGAGGTCAGCCGGATGACGTGGCCGAGCTCGCCGTCGACCTCGACCAGGTCGTTGGGACGGAAGGGTTGGCGCACGCTCAGCATCACGCTGGAGACGAAGTTCTCGATGGTGTCGCGCACGCCGAAGCCGACGGCGAGGCCGATGATGCCGGCGGCGCCGAGGATCGTGCCGAGCAGGGCGGTGGCCCCCATGATGTCGAGGGCGGCGACGACCCCCACCAGCAGAAAGACGACCCGGACGAGTTGGCGGAAGATCGCGCCGATGAAGGGGTTGGGCCCGAGCCGCCGCCACGGCCGGTCGCTCGCGGTGAGGAGAAAGCCGAGCGCGGTGACGAGCGCGAAGACGGCGAGGCCGACGACGATCAGCGGGAGCAGCGACAGCGCCTGGCCGAGGCGGTACTCGATCCGCTCGACCACCGGGCCGAGGCGCAGGAGCACGTCGCGCGTGGCCTGGACGTCGTTGGTGACGGTGACGACGCCGTCGACGCGGTCCAGAAGGCCGCTCAGCGCCGCCCCGTCGGCCTCGGAGGCGACGCTGCCGGAGAGCCGGACGACGCCGGCCTCGACCTCCACGGTGACGTCGTCGTAGGCGTCGATGGCGTCGAGGATGGCGCGGATCCGCGTTTCGATCGCCCGGTCGGTGGCGGCGTCGCTCTCCACCGCGATGGCACCGCGGTCCGGCGCCGCCGCCGGCGCCGCTTCCTGGGCGTGGGCGGCGAGCGCCGCGAGCCACACCACCCCCGCCAGCGCGAGGCCGCGCCCGCCGCCACGAATTCGATGAACCATCTGCGCCCGCTCCGCCCGTGCTCGACGGGCGGGGGTCTTAGCCGCCGGACGCCGGCGTCGGCAAGCGCGGGCTGGCGATCGACGGCGCGCCGTGGCCTCAGGCGCTGCTCGGCCCGCTCATGTGCTTGGCGATGAAGGCGCCGTCGCCCATGCGCTCGAGGAGGTCGAGCTGGAGTTCGAGCCAGGACATGTGGCCCTCCTCGTCGAGCACGGTGTCCTCGAACAGCTTGCGCGAGCCGACGTCGCGCGGGCCCGCCGCCTCGGCGGCCTCGGTGTAGAAGGCGATGGCGTCCTTCTCGTCGGCGAGGTCGGCCTCGAACATCGCCTTGAGGTTGGGCGCGCGCTGCGGCGTCTTGGCGGGCTCCAGCACCGGGTCGGCGCCGAGGAAGGTCAGCCGCTCGATGAACTGCCCGGCGTGGCCGAGCTCCTCCTGCATCTCTTCGCGCATTTTGCCGGCCAGCTTGTCGAGCCCCCAGTTGTCGAGGGTGTGGGCGTGCAGCAGATACTGGTTGACCGCCCCCAGCTCCATCGCGAGCGCGCGCTGCAGATGGGCGACGGTATCGGCGTTCTTGGTCATCGGTGTCACTCCGGCTCCGTTTCGAACCCCCAACGCGCGATCGGCGCCGACGTTGCGGACGCGGCGGTGCGGCGAGCCTTTGCACACCCCGGTCGTGCCCCTAGACCGGACGGAGGCGACGACGGCGAAGCGGAGGGGCAGATGCGGATCGTGACGGCGGCGATCGGGTTCGGGGCGGCGGTGATCGGCTGGGCGGGCGTGGCGGCCGCCCAGGATTTCCAGCCCGCCATCATCTTCGACATGGGCGGCAAGTTCGACAAATCCTTCAACGAGGCCGCCTATCGCGGGGCCGAGCGCTTCAAGGACGAGCACGGCATCGACTATCTCGAGTTCGAGATCACCAACGAGAGCCAGCGCGAGCAGGCGCTCGCCCGCATGGCCGGCCGCGGCGGCGCCGACGTCGTCGTGGCCGTGGGCTTCGGCTTCACCAGCCCGTTGGAGGAGATCGCGCCCGAGTACCCCGACACGGCGTTCACCATCATCGACAGCGTGGTCGAGGCGCCGAACGTCCGCTCCGTCGTCTTCGAGGAGCACCAGGGCAGCTTTCTCGTCGGCATCGCCGCGGCGATGGCGTCCGAGACCGACACGGTCGGCTTCGTCGGCGGGATGGACATCCCGCTCATCCGCAACTTCCTGCACGGCTACCGCCAGGGCGTGGCCCACGTCGACGACGACGTCACCGTGCTGGCCAACATGACCGGCGACACGCCCGCCGCCTGGAACGACCCGACCAAGGGCGCGGAGCTGGCCCAGAGCCAGTTCGACCGGGGTGCGGACGTGGTCTACCACGCCGCCGGCGGCACCGGGCTCGGCGTGCTGCAGGCCGCGGCCGACAGCGGCAAGCTCGGCATCGGCGTCGACAGCAACCAGAACCACCTGCACCCGGGCCATGTGCTGACCTCGATGCTCAAGCGCGTCGACGTCGCCGTCTACGACGCCTTCACCGACGCGATGATGGGCGACATGGCGATGGGCACCCTCGAGCTCGGCCTCGCCGAGAACGGCGTCGACTACGCCCTCGACGAGCACAACGAGGACCTGATGACGCCGGAGATGATCGCCGCCATCGAGCAGGCGAAGGAAGCGATCATCGCCGGCGAGCTCGCGGTCGAGAGCTACTACGAGAGCCAGGAGTAGGCGGCACCGTGGCCGCGCCCACCGTCGAGCTCAAAGGCGTCGACAAGCGCTTCGGCGCCGTGCACGCCAACAAGGCCATCGACCTCGCCGTGGAGCGGGCGACGATCCACGGCATCGTCGGTGAGAACGGCGCCGGCAAGTCGACGCTGATGAACATCCTCTACGGCTTCTACAAGGCCGACGCCGGCGAGATCCGCGTCCACGGCCAGCCCGTGGCGATCCGCCGGCCCGAGGACGCCATCGCCCACGGCATCGGCATGGTGCACCAGCACTTCATGCTGGTGGAGCCGTTCACCGTGCTCGAGAACCTGCTCCTCGGCGCCGAGGGCGGGTTCCGGCTCGCCGGCGGCAAGGCGCGGGCGCGCGCCGAGCTCGAGCGGATCGAGCGCGACTACCGGCTCGAGGTGGATCTCGACGCGGTGGTGGGCGAGTTGCCGGTGGGCCTGCAGCAGCGCGTCGAGATCCTGAAGGCCCTCTGGCGGGGTGCGGACATCCTCATCCTCGACGAGCCCACGGGCGTGCTGACGCCGCAGGAGGCGGACGACCTCTTCCGCATCCTGGGCGATCTCAAGCGCCAGGGCCGCACGGTCGTCCTCATCACCCACAAGCTCAAGGAGATCATGGCGGCGACCGACGCCGTGAGCGTCATGCGCGGCGGCGAGATGGTGGCGCACCGCCGCACGGCCGCGACCTCCACCGGCGAGCTCGCCGAGCTGATGGTCGGCCGCAAGGTCTCGATGCGGGTGGCCAAGGGCCCGGCCGAGCCCGGCGCCGCCGTCCTCGAGGTCGATCGCGTCACCGTGCGCGACCGCAAGGGCGTCGTCCGCGTCGACGACGTCTCCTTCACGGTGCGCGCCGGCGAGATCGTCGGCGTCGCCGGCGTCAGCGGCAACGGCCAATCG
>JAAAPF010000030.1 GCA_009908425.1 Alphaproteobacteria bacterium | reverse complement strand
GCGGGCGCCGCGGACGCCGGCTCGTCGAAGCCGGGCGCGTTTTCGCCCGCGTGGCCGCCCGGGCCGACGCGGTTCCTCCCCTCCGGTGGTTTGTCGTTTGTCTGCTCGCGGGAGACTGAAGTCGCCAGATGGTCGAAGCGGCCCGAGGGTTAGCTATAGGTCCTAGATCCTTTAGTCCTCGCGGATCGCGGATTCCGCGCTTTACTCACGTAACCAAGCTCCCCAGGTTGGCAAAAATTCCGAGTTCGAGCCGCGGAGCACGGACCGCTGCAGGGGGGATGCTGGCGATGGGGTTATGGCTTCAGGCTGCGCTCGCGTTTGCGCCGATCGCGCTGGCGGGCGTTTTGCTGGTCGGGTTGCGGTGGCCGGCGAGGACGGCGATGCCGCTGGTCTATGCGACCGCCGCGCTGATCGCGTTGCTGTTCTGGGGCGTGCCCTTCGCCCGTGTGGCGGCCTCGACCGTGCAGGGTCTGCTGATCACGGTTTCGGTGCTGTGGATCATCTTCGGCGCCATCCTGTTGCTCACCACGCTCAAGCACAGCGGCGCGATCAAGACGATTCGTTCCGGCTTCGCGCGGATCAGTCCCGACCGGCGGGTGCAGATGATCATCATCGCCTGGCTGTTCGGGTCGTTCATCGAAGGCGCGTCGGGCTTCGGCACACCGGCGGCGATCGTGGCACCGTTGTTGGTGGCGCTGGGGTTTCCGGCGATGGCGGCGGTGGTCATCGGCATGATGGTGCAGAGCACGCCGGTATCGTTCGGCGCGGTCGGCACGCCGATCATCATCGGCGTGGCCACCGGCCTCGATCAGGCGGCGATCGGCGCGCAGCTCGCGGCCGAGGGCTCCACCTGGGAGGCGTTCCTGCGCACGGTGACCTCGGAGGTCGCGATCATCCACGGCGTGGTCGGTCTGTTCATGCCGATCTTGATGGTGATGATGGTCACGCGCTTCTTCGGGGCCAACCGTTCGTGGACGGAAGGTTTGTCGATCTTGCCGTTCGCGTTGTTCACGGCGGCGTCCTTCTCGATCCCCTACATCCTGACCGGCGTGTTTCTCGGGCCCGAGTTTCCGTCGCTGCTCGGCGCGCTCGTGGCGTTGGCGATCGTGGTGCCGGCGGCGCGCACGGGCTTTTTGTTGCCGAAGGAACACTGGGAGTTCGCGCCACCCGAGCAATGGCCTGCCGAATGGATCGGCGAGCTGGAAATCAAGCTCGAGAACCTGGCCGACAAGGCCCCGATCGGTGCAACGCTGGCTTGGGCTCCCTATCTGCTGGTCGCCGGCATCCTGGTGCTCAGCCGCGTCAGCGAAGACTTCAAGGCGATGCTGACCTCGATGTCGTTCGGGATGAGCGACATCTTCGGCGAAGCGGGGGTCTCGGCGAGCATCGAGCCGCTGTACCTGCCCGGCGGCATTTTGGTGTTCGTGGCGCTGTTGACCATCCTGCTGCACCGGATGAGGCCGGCGCAGTTCGTCACCGCAGTGACCGAGTCGGGCCGAATACTCCTGGGCGCGGGTTTCGTGCTGGCCTTCACCATCCCGATGGTCCGGATCCTGATCAACTCCGGAGTCAACACGGCGGACCTGCCCAGCATGCCGGTGGCCATGTCGACCTGGCTCGCGGCCGCGGTCGGCGACATCTATCCGTTCTTCACCGCGACCGCCGGCGCGCTGGGGGCCTTCATCGCGGGCAGCAACACGGTCAGCAACATGATGCTGAGCCAGTTCCAGTACGGCGTGGCCGAGCAGCTGGCCAACCCCGTCTCGCTGTTCGTGGCGCTGCAGGCGGTGGGCGCCGCCGCGGGCAACATGATCGCGATCCACAACGTCGTCGCGGCCTCGGCGACCGTGGGCTTTCTCGGACGCGAGGGCGCGGTGATCGCCAAGACGATCATCCCGACCATCTACTATCTCGTCTTCGTGGGGATCATCGGCCTGATCGGCGTCGCGATTCTCTGAGCCAACGGCCTCGGAGCCCGTTTGAACCGCTGTCGAGCGCGACCGGTCGTTGATGACACTTTCAAGTTCTGCCGCGACCGCGGAGAGTTCGTCATGTCGGCCGGTTTCGCCCTTCGCCCGGCGGAATGAGCGCCCGACCCCGAGCGGGCTTGCCGGAGGCGTCGACCCTTGGAAGGCTGAAGCGTCCCAGCTCTAAGCCCAGCTTCGCCGCCATCGCGCGGCGCCGCGTGCCGCGCGCTCGGCTCGGCCTGCGGCGCGGCACCGGCCCCGCCGCGCGTTCGCCGATGCTGCGCCAGGCATGGCCTCGAGGTCTCGGACTCCGCCGTCGCCCCCTTCGTTGCAAGAGTTGGGGCCTTCGCGAAAGCCGCGGCGGTTCGGATCGGGGGCGATCGCGGCAGCTTGATCGAGAACTCGAACCCGTCAGGGATCGAGCGGGGGCGACGGCGCCGCGCGGAGCCCAGGCTCTCGACCTTGGCGGAGTGCTTGGTCGTCGCGCCAGAATGCGGCGCCGGAAACGCGTCGTCTCGACCGAAGGGCCGACGGCGTCGATCCGGCGCACGACCGTCGCGCCGCAACGACAACCGTCGGGTCGCGTCCGCGCCTTCGAAGATCAGGCCTCCGCCGCCTCGCCCCTCTTCTGCGACAGATAGGTGTCGATCGCCGAGGCGGCGCGTTTACCGGCACCCGCCGCCAGGATCACCGTCGCCGAGCCGGTCACGATGTCGCCGCCGGCGAACACCCCCTCGCGCGAGGTCTGGCCGGTGTCGTCCTCCGCGACGAGCCCGCCCCACTTGGTGGTGTCGAGGCCCGGGGTGGTGCGCGACAACAGCGGGTTCGGGCTGGTGCCGATGGAGACGATGACGTTGTTCACGTCCAGCACGAACTCGGAGTCCGGCACCGGCACCGGCCGCCGGCGGCCGTCCTCGTCGGGCTCGCCCAACTCCATGCGCTGGCAGCGCATCCCGCTGACCCAGCCGTTGCCGTCGTCGATGAACTCGATCGGGTTGTTGAGCCACTTGAACTGCACGCCCTCCTCGATGGCGTGCTCGTACTCCTCGACCCGGGCGGTCATCTCCGCCTCCGAGCGCCGATAGACGACCGTCACCTCCTCGGAGCCCGCGCGCATCGCGCAGCGCGCCGCGTCCATCGCGGTGTTGCCCGCCCCGATCACGGCGACCCTTCGGCCCGACTTCACCGGCGTGTCGTAGTCCGGGAAGCGATACGCCCCCATCAGGTTGATGCGGGTCAAGAACTCGTTGGACGAGTAGATACCGTTGAGGTTCTCGCCCGGTAGGTTCATGAAGCGTGGCAGGCCCGCCCCGGTGCCGATGAACACCGCCTCGTAGCCCATCTCGTCCATGAGCTGGTCGAGGGTGAGCGTCTTGCCGAACACCACGTTGCACTGGATGTCGACGCCGGCGCGGACCAGGGCGTTGATCTCGTCGTCGAGGACGTCCTTCGGTAGCCGGAACTCGGGAATGCCGTAGCGCAGCACCCCGCCGGCGTCGTGCAGCGCCTCGAAGACGGTGACGTCGTAGCCCATGTGGTTGAGGTCACCCGCCGCCGTCAGACCGGAGGGACCGGAGCCGACGATCGCCACCTTCTGGCCCTTGGGCTCGGCCTTTTCCACCGGCTGCGAGCCGTGCAGGCGCTCCCAGTCGGCCAGGAAACGCTCGATATAGCCGATGCCGACCGGGCCGAACCGGTCGCCGACGTGACAGCGGCCCTCGCACTGGTTCTCCTGGGGGCATACCCGGCCGCACACGCCCGGCAGGCTGTTGAAGCGCTTGATCAGCGCGAGCGCGTCGTCGAAGCGGCGCTGCGAGGTCAGATGGATCACCTCGCGAATCGGCACGTTGACGGGACACCCGGTCTGGCACGTCGGATCCTGGCACCTCAGGCAGCGATCGGCTTCCTGCATCGCCCGCCGGGGATCGTAACCGAAGTTCACCTCCCGAAAGGTCTTGGCGCGCTCCTTCGCGTCGGCGACGGGCATGGGAGTCTTGCTAGGCGATATCACCGGCACGGTCGCTACCTCCTCTCACCATGTTCTTTCGGGTCGCTGCGCTCGATACGCCCTGACGCCCCCCGATCACGCCTCAGGGCCGGGTCGCCGCCGCGGCGGCCTCTTCGGCGCGACAGTGGGCCTGCTCATAGCGATGGAGCGCGGCCTCCTCTTCGTCTCGGTAGGTCTTGTTGCGGCGGACGAGCTCGTCGAAGTCGATCTTGGTCGCGTCGAACAGCGGGCCGTCGATGCAGGCGAACTGGGTCCGGCCGTCCACCGTCACCCGGCAGGCCCCGCACATGCCGGTCCCGTCGATCATGATGGGGTCCAGCGAGACGAGGGTGGCGATGCCGTGGGGTGCGGTGGTCGCGGCCACCGCGCGCATCATGACCATCGGACCGATGGCCACGATCTCGTCGACCGGCTCGCCCGAGGTGATCAGTTCCTCGAGCTTGGCGGTGACCAGGCCCTTGAAGCCGGCCGAGCCGTCGTCGGTGCAGATGTGCAGCGCGTCGGCGGCGTCGCGCAGGCGATCCTCGAGGATGACCAGCTCCGCCGTGCGCGCGCCGACGATCGCCGAGCTGTGCGTCGCCTTGGCCTTCAGGCCCTTGAGAATCGACAGGATGGCGGCGGCGCCGAAGCCGCCGCCGACGCACACGACGTGCCCCTTCTCCCGCAACGGGGCCGGTTCGCCGAGCGGCCCCGCCAGGTCGTGGAACCGCTCCCCCTCGGCGAGCGCGTTGGCCATCTTGGAGGTGGCACCGACTTCCTGGATGACGACGGTCACCGTTCCCGCCTGGGGATCCAGATCGGTGATCGTCACGGGGATGCGCTCGCCGTGGCCGTGCACCCTGAGGATGACGAACTGCCCGGGACGGCCCGCCTTCGCCACGAGCGGGGCTGCGACCTCGAACAGCTTGGTCACCGGCGTCAGCTGGCGCGTGTGGAGGATCTCGAACATGGTGGGTTCTCTCGGCGCGCTCGCGCGTTCATTCACAGGTCCGGATGCTCGTGCATGGCCTTGATGCGGCGCCAGCGCCGATCGATCTCCGCCTGCAGTCCATCCAGCACGTGCCGGTGCTCGGGCTCGAGCAGGTGCTTGGTCTTGCTCATCTTGCCGAGCCAATCGGCGAGCGCGACGCGCGTCCCGAGCTCGTCGGGATCGTGGGTGATTGTGGTCTCCCCGTGTTCGACCTCGTAGAGCGGGAAGAAGCAGGTATCGACCGTCGCCTGCATGACGTTGGCGCCGTCGTCGTCGGGCGTGCCCCAATTGAGCGGACAGAACGACAGGATCTTGCCGTACACGATGCCCTCGTGCTTGGCGTACCACTGCGCCTTGGCCACCTTGCGCATCATGTCGGCCGGGAAGCCCTCGACGGCGCTGAACACGTACGGCATGTGCGTCGCCGCCATGAGCTGCACCGTGTCCTTGTGCTGGAACCCCTTGCCTTCCTCGCTCTCGCCGACATGGCTGGTGCTGGTGCGATGCCCCAAGGGCGTCGAGTACGACATCTGACTGCCGGTGTTCATGTAGCCCTGGTTGTCGTACTCGATGATCATCATGCGGTGGTTGCGATGGGCGGTGCCGAGCGCCGGCCCCATGCCGATGTCCATGCCGCCGTCGCCGCTGATCATCACGAAGGTGATGTCGTCCGAATCCGGCAGCTCGCCGCGCGCCACGCGCTGGTGATACATCTCGACCAGCCCGGACAGCGTGGCCGCGCCGTTCTGGAACAGGTTGTGGATGTAGGTGACGCGGTGCGAGCTGAACGGAAAGCCGGTGGTGACGACCATGGCGCAGCCGGTGTGGAACAGCACCACGATGTCGCCCTCGAGCGACTTGAACACCTGATCCAGCACCGGGAACATGCCGCAGCCCGGGCACGCCCCGTGGCCGGGCACGATGCGCTTGGGCCGCGCGGCGAGCGCCCAAAACGGCGGCAGTTCGACCTCGAGCTTGCCGGTCGCCTCGTCCCGCTCGACCTTGACCAGCTCGGTGCTCACCTCCTCCTTGGTGAGCGGCGGCACGACCCGCTCCGGCTTCTTGTCGGGGGCGCCGGGGGTGACGCCGTAATAGTCGAAGGGCACGTCGACCGTCCCTTTCGCCAGGGCGTCCAAACCGAGTTGGAAGAAGGCCTGGGCATCGGCGACGGTGAAGGCCTTGCCGCCGAGACCGTAGACCCGGCTGACGAACAGGGGCGGCTGGTCGTGGACGTCCGCCAGCGCCGAGCGGACCTCGTGGGTCATGTTGCCGCCATTGGCGCCGTAGGAGTCGCCGCGGTCGCCGATCACGATCACCCTGGCTGCCGCCAGCGCCGAGCGGATCTCATCGAGCGGGAACGGCCGCAGCACGTTCGGCGAGACGACGCCGACCTTGGCGCCCTCGGCGCGCAGGCGGTCGACCGCGTCCTTGGCGGTCTCGGCCGCCGAATTGAGCAGGAACACCACGACGTCGGCGTCGTCGGCGCGATAGCTCTCGACCAAGCTGTAGCGCCGGCCGGAGACCGCGGCGTACTCGTCGAACAGCTTCGGCAACTCGCGCAGCGCGGCCTGCATCGCGTGGTGCAGCTGGTACTTGTTGTTGATCATGTCCGGGTCGTTCATGTACGGCCCGAAGGTGATCGGGTTGCGCGGATCGAGGGCATGGTACGGTGGCTCGGTGCGTACCAGGAAGGCCTCGCGCAGCGCCTCGGGGTCGCTGAACACCCGCACCCGGCGCTTTTGATGGCTGGTGAAGAAGCCGTCCGAGGCCACGATGACCGGCAGCCGCACGTCCAGATGCTCGCCGAGGCGCACCGCCAGCAGGTTCATGTCGTAGACCGCCTGCGGGTCACGGGCCATCAGGACGAGCCACCCCGTGTTCAGGGTGTAATACAGGTCGGAATGATCGCACAGGATGTCGAGCGGTCCGCTCACCGCCCGGGTGACCAGGTTCAGCACCATCGGCGAGCGGGTACCGGCCTGCACCGGCAGCTGCTCGATCGAGTACAGCAGACCGTTGGCACTGGTCGCGTTGAGCACGCGGCCGCCGCCGATGCTGGCGCCGTAGCAGATGCCGGCGGCGCCGTGCTCGCCGTCGGCCGGGATCATGGTGATGGTGTGCTCGCCGTTGGCGAATTTCTCGTCGAGAACCTGGGCGATCTCGGTCGAGGGGGTGATGGGGAAGTACCCCATGACGTGGAAGTTGACGTCGCTGGCCGCCTGCGCCGCGCACTCGTTGCCGCCCAAAAACGCCGTGGTCTGCGTCAGTTCGGCGCCGATCGGGCCCTCGAGCACATCGTCGTGAGAAGCGTCCACGGTATACCCCCCTTATCGTGGCTTGCTCGGCTGCAAAACGCGTCCGGCCGGTCGTCGACCTAGCTCGGCTCGTGGCGGCGCGCGCCGGCGACGACCCGCGGGGACCAGTCGAGCGGAACGGTGTGGGCGTCGGCGAAGCCGGGCGTCTCCCGCTCGCTCGTCAGCGCCCCGGCCGGACAGGTGTCCACGCAGGCCCCACAACCCTTGCAGTATTGATAGTCGATACCGCGCATCCGCGTCAGCCAGGTGTCGTCGTCGAGATGCACGATGTCCCACGACAAGCTGTTGTCGGGGCATGCGATGTCGCACAGGCCGCAGTGAATGCACTTGTCCTCGTGGAACACCGGAATCCGGCCGGTGCGCGAGCCCGACAGGTTCTTGACCACGGTGTTCGCGGGATCCGCCACCACGCCGCCGATGGGCCCGTTGAGATAGCCCCATTTGGGCTCGACGCTCACCACGCCGCGGCCTTCGGGGGCCGGCTCGCGACGGTCGATGCGGGTTTCGGCGGCGCCGCGGTCGAAGGTGCGCAGGTTCGATTCGATGATGCTGGCGTGCTTGCGCGCGAAGGTCGTGGCCAGCACGTCACGCACGGCGTCCACGTCCAAGAACGGGATCGCGGCGGCGAGCGCGCCCTGCATCGCGGTGTTGACCCGAGTCTTCTCTTCGAGCGCGATGGTGGTGGCGTCGAGGCAAGCGAGCGTGTCGTACGGGTAATCGAGCGCCGCCCGGATCTCCTCCGGCGTCTTGGTCGTGTTGACGATCAAGATGCCGCCGGAGCGCAGACCGCTCAGAATGGCCGGATCGTTCAAGAGGTTGTCGAGGAAGACGGCGACGACGAACGGCCGCTCGACCGGCGCGGAGGTTCGGACTTCGTCGCTCGCCGCGGCCAGCCGCACGAAGGATTTGATCGGCGACCCCTTCTTCTCCGAACCGTAGGAGGAGAAATGGGCGCCGTTCAGGCCCATCCGCAGCACCGCCGCTTCGGCGAGCATCTTGCCCGCCAGATGCGCGCCGAACCCGCCCAGAGACTCCAGGCGGATCTCGTAGAGACCGTCCTCGTCGGTCTGCGTCAGCCCGGTGGATGGTTGGCCTTGCGCGTGGGCGTGCGGTTCCATCGACAACAGTCGGCCTCCCTGATGCAGCCCCTTCGAACCGTCGTGAGCGCATTCTGTCGCCGCGCCGGCGGCGAGGAGTAGCCCGCCATTGGTGCCGCCCGCGGGTCGTCGCCCCGCCCGGCCCGGCGGCGCGAGTGGGCGACGGAGCGCGACGCCGCACCCGGCGGCAGCGCGCGCGGTGCGGCGGCTGCACGAGGGCGCGGCCGCGGGCGCCCGGGGCCAGGTACCCCGGCGCCCGCAGGCTCGCCGCCACCCCGATCGCGCCCGTCGGCGTTCGCTCGCGCCCCCGCCCCGCCTCCGCAGGTGACAGCCCGCGCCCGCGCCGCTAGGACCGAGGCCGGCCCTGAGCATCACCCTCGCCGCACGAGAGCCCAGCCGTGATCGCGACGCCGGACCGCCGGGGCGTCCGCAACCGCCGCCCGCCGCCACCCCCATCCCCGGCCGGCACGGGTGTGCCGGCGCGGCGTGGACGGCGGTGCCGCAGCGCCGCCGGGCGCTGAGAGGGCGCCGCGGTGGCGACGCTCCTGCGTGACCGGACGCTCCGCACCGCGCTCGCGAGCATGGCCGTCGGCCTCGCCGTGCTCGCGCTCAAGCTGGCCGCCTGGGCGCTGACCGGCTCGGTGGCGCTGTTGTCCGACGCGCTCGAGAGCATCGTCAACGTCGCCGCCGCCGGGTTGGCGCTGTGGGCGCTCTGGCTCGCCGCCCATCCCGCCGACCGCGAGCACCCTTATGGCCACCACAAGGCGGAATACCTCTCCGCGGTGATGGAGGGCGCGCTCATCGTCGTCGCCGCGTTGATCATCCTGCACGAAGCGGGCTGGGCGCTGTTCGAGCCGCGCCGGCTGGAGGCGCCGTGGACCGGGCTCGTGCTCAACGGTGTCGCCACCGCGCTCAACGCCGTCTGGGCCGCATTCTTGATCCGCGCCGGGCGCCGCTGGCGCTCGCCGGCGATCGGCGCGGACGGCCTGCATCTGTTGGCGGACGTGGTGACGTCGGTGGGGGTCATCGGCGGCATCGCCTTGGCGGTCGCCTTCGATCTGGCGATCCTGGATCCGATCCTCGCCGGGCTGGTGGCGATCAACATCCTCTGGATGGGCCAGCGGCTGGTGCGCCGCTCGGTCGCCGGGTTGATGGACGCCGCCCCCGACCCCGAAACGCTCGAGCGCGTCCGCCGGGCCATCGCGGTCAGCGCCACCGGCGCGCTGGAGGCCCACGACGTCCGCACCCGCCACGCCGGGCGCGCGTCCTTCGTCGAGTTCCACCTGGTGGTGCCGGGCGATTGGACCGTCGCCGAGGCCCACGCCGTCTGCGACCGCATCGAAGCCGCGCTCAAGCAGGAGCTAGACGGCGCCATCGTCACCATCCACGTCGAGCCCGAGGACAAAGCCAAGCAGGAAGGTGTGCCGGTCCTGTGAGCACGAGCTGGAACATCGCCACCCTCCACCGCGTTGAGCAAGCGAACGCATCGATCCCGACCGCTAACTTGCAGGGAGATCGCCATGCTCGGCTGGACGCTCGTCTTCGTGGTGCTCGCCGTGGTCACCGGCTTGCTCGGGTTCGGCGGCATCGCCGCCGTCGCGGCGGACATCGCCCAGATCCTCTTCGTCGTCTTCCTGCTCCTGTTCGTCGCGAGCGTCGTCGTGGGCACCCTTCGCCTCCGGCCCGAGCGGTAGGGCCGGCGGTTGAACGAAAGGGACGTCCCGCGCCGCCCCACGGTGCCGATCGACGATGTCGAGGCCGGCCACATCGCCGGTCGCGTGCGGCTGCGCGCGGCGCTCATCTACGAGATCGTGCGCGCCGAGGGGGTGCGCGAGCTCGGCCGCCCGACCGCGTCGCTGTTCTGGTCCGGCTTCGCCGCCGGGCTGTCGATCGCGTTCTCGCTCGTCGCCGAGGGCGTGCTGTACGCCCATCTGCCGGAGGCGCCGTGGCGGCATTTGGTGGCGAGCTTCGGCTACACCACCGGCTTTCTGATCGTCGTGCTCGGTCGCCAACAACTCTTCACCGAGAACACGATCACCGCCGTGCTGCCGGTGATCGGCGCGGCCGAGTTCGGCGAGCTGCGGCGGATGCTCCGCTTGTGGGGGCTGGTGCTGGCGAGCAACCTCGCGGGCACCGTCGTCATCGCCGGCCTGTTCGCCCACGCGCCGCTGTTCGAGCCCGAGGTGTACGACGCGATGACGGCGGTCGCCCTTCATTTCTTCGAGCTGAGCGCGGCCGAGATGTTCTGGCGCGGCGTCGTCGCCGGCTGGCTGATCGCGACCATGGTGTGGCTGTTGCCGGCGGCCGAGACCGCCGCGATCTGGGTGGTGCTGCTGATCACCTACGTCATCGCGCTGGCCGAACTGAGCCACGTCATCGCCGGCGCGGTGGAGGCGAACTTCCTGGTGTTCCTGGGCGAAATCGGCCCCGGCACGGCGGTGTTTTCGTTCCTCTTGCCGACGCTGGCCGGCAACATCGTCGGCGGCTCGGCCCTGTTCGCGCTCTTGTCCTACGCGCAGGTGCGGCGCGAGATGCACCAGGTGCCGTGAGCCGGTGAGCCCGCTCGATCCGGCGAGCTGGCCGCTGGCGCTGCTGATTTCGGCCTTCCTCGCCCTGACGGTGGTCATCCTCGTCGGCGGCACCGCGCTGACCCGCAGAGCCGACGAGATCGCCGAGGCGACCGGGCTGTCGGCCGCGATCATCGGCGGGATGCTGCTCGGCGCCACGACGTCGCTCTCCGGGACGATCGTCTCGATCGTCACCGCCTTTCAGGGCGACACCGATCTCGCCGTCGGCAACGCCATCGGCGGCATCGTGGCGCAGACCGCGTTTCTGGCGGTCGCGGACGTGCTCCACCGCCGCGGCAACCTCGAATACGAGGCGGCGTCGATCTCGACGCTGATGCAGAGCATGGTGCTGATCGCGCTGCTCAGCCTGCCGCTGCTCGCGATGAACCTGCCGGCGGTCACGCTGTTCGCGGTGCACCCGCTGAGCCCGCTGTTGCTGGTCACCTACGTCGCCGGGATGCGGTTGATCGACCGCGCCGAGCAGCGACCGATGTGGCGGCCGGTGCCGGTCGTACCCGAGCGTCGCGGTGCCGACGTCGAATTCCCGACCCGTGCACCGTGGCTCGGCTTCCTCGCGCTCGTTCCCGTCGCCGTCGGCGCCGGCTTCGCCCTCTCCCAGGTCGGGGTCGCGCTGGCGAGCGTCACGGGGCTGTCGCAGACCGCCGTCGGCGCCGTCTTCACCGCGGTGGTGACCTCGCTGCCGGAGCTCGTCACCGCGGTGGCGGCCGTGCGCCGCGGCGCGCTGCAGCTGGCGGTGAGCGGCATCATCGGCGGCAACGCCTTCGACGTGCTCTTTCTCGCCCTCAGCGACCTGGCCTACCGCGAGGGTAGCCTGTACCACGCCTTCACCGCCGACCACGTCCTGTTGATCGCGCTGTCGATCCTGATGACCGCGGTGCTGGCGCTCGGCATGCTCAAGCGCGACCGCTTCGGCCCGGCGCGCATCGGCTTCGAGAGCGTGCTCGTGCTCACGCTCTATCTGGCCTCGCTCGCGCGCCTGTTCGCCGACGGCGGCTGAAGGTCGAAGGCGGTACGGTAACCACGGGCGCCGGGGCGCCCTCAGAACCGCCGGCGCACGCCGAGCGTCAGGAAGTCCGAACCGGACCCACCTTGCGGAGCGAGCAGGCCGAATCCTCCCGAACGGTGGTGCAGGCGGAAAATCGCCTCCCATCGTCGCTCCGGTGGGCCGGCGGCCGCTTCGATGTACCAGTGGAACAGGAGTTGCTCGGCCTGGCGGCCGACCTCGATCTCCGCGGCGGGCGGCCGCGCCGCGTAGGAGAAGCCGCCGCCGACCCCGAGCGAGGTCGCGAGATGGGCGTCCCAAGGAAAGCGCCGCCACCGCGCGGCGAGCGGTACCGCCGTGAACTCGACGTGTTCCTGCAGGCCGAAATGCTTGATGACCGCGCCCTCCACCTCGAGGTCGATCCGCTGTTGCCACGGCCGCGCATAGGTGTAGGAAACGCCGACGCCGACGAGTTGGGAGTCCTCGAACTCGACACGATCGGGTCTGAGCGCCTCTTTCCAGTCGCCGGCGGTGAGCACGCCGCCGTAGACGAGCATGCCCCAGCGCACCGGCGTTGTTTTTGGCGCGTCGATCGCCAGGGCGCTCGGTGTCGTGCCGACGATGACCGCGATCAGCGTCGGCGTCGCAAGGCTTCGCATGTTCAAAACGACCGTCGTTGCAGTACCAGCGGGCAGGAACACCCTCCGCGGGCCCCGTCGACACGCTAGGCGGCCGGTCAGAACGGGAACAGCAAAAAGGGCCGGTGCCCGTCACGGGACCGGCCCTCGCCGGGATGATGGAGAGAGTCGGCCGTTACGACACGTCGAGGGGAACCGTGAGGAAGCGCTGACCACCGCCACGGTTGATCAACACCAGCATGCGCTCGCGCTCGTTCCTCGCCAGCCGGGCGATGCGTTGCGCCGCCTCCTGGGGCGAGGCGACCGGCTCGCGTGCGATCTCGAGGATGACGTCGCCCTCGCGCAGGCCGGCCTCGGCCGCCGGACCGCCCGGCTCCACGGCGCGGACGGCGACGCCCTGATCGGCCGGGATGCCGAGCTCCTGGCGGGCTTCGTCGCTCAACGGCGCGAGGGCGAGCCCGAGCGAGGCGGTGTCGGAATCGTCGGGCTCTTGCGGCTGCTGCTGGCCTGGCCCTTGTCCCATCCGGATTTCGC
>JAAAPF010000007.1 GCA_009908425.1 Alphaproteobacteria bacterium | reverse complement strand
GTACGACGGCTTCGGCAAGATGCTGTTGGAAGCGGCGCTGTTCGGTGACGTCTACGTCGTCCAGGGCGCCACCCTGATCGCCGTGGTCGTGGCGTGCTCGTCGCAGATCATCTCCGACATCGGCTACACCTTCTTGAACCCGCGGATTCGCTTCAGCTGAGGACCCCCCGATGAGCTCGCCCGCCTTCGAGATCGAGCGCGCCGGGTTCCTCGACCGGCTCGAGACGCCGCGCAACGCGCTCATGCTGGTGCTGGTGATGTGGGTGCCGTTGACCGTCTACGTCCTGTTCGGCGACGCCCTCGACGCCGGGGCGGACTGGGTGCTCCTGCCCGCGGTGCCCGCCGCCGTGCTGCTGTACGTGATGGCGGTGCGCACCTTCGCCGAAAGCTGGATCGCGCTCGCGGGCGCGACGCTGGTGTTCTTCTGGCTTATCGTCGCGGTCGCCGTGCCGTTTCTGCCGCTGGTCGACCCCAACCAGCCGATCGCCCCGTTCACCCCGCCGCTGACCGAGGCCCGCGACCACTTCTTCGTGCTCGGCGCCGACTTCAAAGGCCGCGACATGCTGAGCCGCGCGCTCTGGGGCTGTCAGCGCGTGCTGGTCTGGGGGGTGACCGCGACGCTGGTGGCGTACGTGATCGGTACCATGCTGGGACTGTTGGCGGGCTACTTCGCCGGCTGGTGGGACGAGGTCATCTCGTTCATCGCCAACGTCTTCTTGGCGTTCCCGGTAATGGTGTTGTTCATCGTCATCCTTAACTACCTGGGGGCGAGCGGGTTCAACATCGTCGTGGCGGTGACCTTCGCCTCGGCGCCGGCGATCATGCGCATCGTGCGGGGTCTCACCCTCGACATCAAAACCCGCGACTACGTCTTCGCGGCCCAGACCCGCGGCGAGCATCCGGTCTGGATCATGATCGTCGAGCTGCTGCCCAACGTGCGCAGCCCGATCATCGTCGATGCCTGTCTGCGCCTGGGCTACACGACGGTCGCGATCACCACGCTGACCTTTCTCGGCCTCGGCCTGCAGCCGCCGGACCCGGACTGGGGGCTGATGATCCGCGAGAGCGCCAAGACGGCGATGCTCTGGAAATTCTCCTACATGCTGCTCGTCCCCGCGCTGTCGGTGTCGAGCCTGATCCTCGGCTTCAATCTCCTGGCCGACGGTCTGCGCGAAATGTCGATGAAGGACTGAGGAGGGCCGCGCCATGGTGGCGATCCCCGAGACGACGCCGATCCTGGAGTGCCGCGACCTCTCGCTCTCGTATTTCACCCGTGCGGGGGAGATCCCCGCCGTCATCGACTTCAACCTCGAAGTGATGCCGGGGGAGTCGGTCGGAATCGTCGGCGAGTCGGGCTGCGGCAAGTCGACGGTGGCGCTCGCCATCATGCGCTATCTGGGCAGGAACGGCCGCATCGTCGGCGGCGAGATCCGCTTCAAGGGCCAGGACCTCACCACCCTGGGTGACCCCGCGCTGCGCCGGTTGCGCGGTTCCGAGATCGCGATGGTCTACCAGGAGCCGATGGCCTCGCTGAACCCGGCGATGCGGATCGGCAAGCAGCTGATGGAGGTGCCGCTCCATCACGAGGGGGTGAGCGAGCAGGAGGCCTACGACCGCGCGCTCCACATGCTCGAGCGGGTCAAGCTGCCCGATCCGGCGCGGATCATGGAGGCCTACCCGCATCAGATCTCGGGCGGCCAGCAGCAGCGCGTCGTCATCGCGATGGCGCTGCTCTCGGGGCCGTCGCTGCTGTTGCTCGACGAGCCGACCACCGCGCTCGACGTCACCGTCGAGGCCGGCATCATCGATCTGATCGGCGAGATCGCCGAGAGCTTCGGCACCTCGATGATCTACATCAGCCACAATCTCGGCCTGATCCTCGAGACCTGCGACCGCCTGACGGTGATGTATTCGGGCGAGGCGGTCGAGGTCGGCACGGTCCATCAGGTCTTCGACCAGATGCGCCACCCCTACACCCGCGGCCTGTTCAACTCGATCCCGCTGCCCGGCGCCGACAAGCGCGCCCGCCCGCTCATGCCGATCCCGGGCCAGCTGCCGCTGCCGCACGAGCGTCCGCCGGGGTGCAATTTCGGCCCGCGCTGCGACTTCTTCCGCGAGGGGGTGTGCGACCACGGCTTCATCCGGATGGAGGACGTCGCCGGCCATGCCGGCCACCGCACCCGCTGCCGCCGCTTCGAGGAGATCGACTGGGCCGCCGCCGCACCCAAGCGCCGGGAGGCCGCGGCGCCACCGCTCGGCCGCAAGGTGCTGGAGGTCGAAGAGCTTCAAAAATACTACGAGCTCCACGACCGCTCGCTGCTGGCACTGATCACCGGCAAGGGCGTGCGCTACGTCAAGGCCAACGAGCGGCTCGACTTCGACGCCCTCGAGGCCGAGACCGTCGCCATCGTCGGCGAGAGCGGCTGCGGCAAGTCCACCTTCGCCAAGGTGATGATGGGCCTGGAGAGGGCCACCGGCGGCCGGCTGCTGCTCGACGATCACGAGATCGGCCAGGTGCCGGTGCAGCGACGCGGCAAGGCGATGGTGGGCTATCTGCAGATGGTCTTCCAGAACCCGTTCGACACGCTCAACCCGAGCCACACCGTCGGCGGCCAGATCGCCCGCGTCATCCGCAAGTTCGGCGTCGAACGCGACCCCGAGCGGGTCAAGCAGCGGGTCATGGAGCTGCTCGACACCGTCAAGCTGCCGCGCGACTTCTACGTCCGCCGACCCCGCCAGCTCTCCGGCGGGCAGAAGCAGCGCGTCGGCATCGCCCGCGCCTTCGCCGGCAACCCCAAGGTCGTCGTCGCCGACGAGCCGGTCTCCGCGCTCGACGTCTCGGTGCAGGCGGCGGTCACCCAGCTGTTGATGGACATCCAGCGCGAGCACCGCACGACGCTTCTGTTCATCAGCCACGACCTGTCGCTGGTGCGCTACCTCGCCGACCGGGTGGTGGTGATGTATCTCGGACGGATCGTCGAGCAGGGCACCACCGACGAGGTCTTCAGCCCGCCCTACCACCCCTACACCGAAGCGCTGTTGTCGGCGGTGCCGATCGCCGACACCTCGGTCCAGAAAAAGCACATCGTGCTCGAGGGCGACATGCCGAGCGCGGTGAACCCGCCGCCGGGCTGCCCCTTCCAGACCCGCTGTCCGCGCAAGATCGGCAAGATCTGCGAGGAGGAGGAACCGCCCGAGCGGGTCTTCGCCGACGGCCACCGCATCGCCTGCCACCTCTCCGGCGAGAAACTCGAAGCGATGGCCCCGGTCATCGTTCTGGCCAAGGAGGCGGCCAAGCGCGACGAAGCGGAATTAACCGGAGATTAAGCGGCGCGGTCGAAGATGCCCGCCGGCATGCGCGGCAGGGCGGGGAGTGTCTTCGATGAGCGGCGAGACCGCCGAGGTCCATTTCGAGCTCTACAGCCGGCGCGAGGGCCGCTGGACCCTCGACGCCTGCTTCGCCGACGAGGACGAAGCGCGGGCGGTGGCCGCGCGCATCTCCCGGCGCGGCGACATCACCGGCGTTCGTCTGGTGCGCGAGGTCCACCTCCCCGGGATGGCGGACCCACTCGTGACGGTCCTCCTCGACACCACCGAACCGAACCGCCCACTCTCGGTCCGCCGCGCCCCGGAGACCGCGGCGACGGCGAGCGGCGGTGCGCCCTCGGTCCTGGGCGACGGCCGGCGCGCGAATCAGCGCGGCGGCGCGCCGGAGCGCGCGGCGGCCGGCGCGCGCGGCGAGCGGCGGTGGCGGCGGGTCGGGCTCCCCGCCGGCGGGCTCGCCCTCCTCTCGCTCGCGCTCGGATTGCTCCTGCGCTGACCCGCCCGTCTTCGCGCTCCCTTGGTGTTCGGCTGGTGGCCCTCGATGGCCGTATTCGATCAAACGCTGCTTCTCGACCGCCTGCGTCGCACTTGGCGCGACGGCGACCGTCTGGCTTCGGGCTGGACCGTGGTTCGCGGTGCGCTGCGGGTGTTGATGGCCGAGCGGAGCGCCTTTTTGGACCTCTGCCGGGCCCATCCCGAGCTCTGGGCCGAACCGCGCTACCGCGACCCGGCGACCCTGCGTGGTCTGGCGGCCCAGCTCGGTGCGGCGGCCCGGCTCGTAGAGGTGGTGGTCGTCGGCGACGCCGACGCCGCCCTGCACGCCCGGATGGAGAGCCTGGTCGAGCGCTTCGCCATCGGGCTGGACCCGGATCGGCCGGTCGCGCTGCTCGATCTGGTCGGCTTTTCGAAGTTCGGACCGATGGACCAGCTCACCCGCCTCACCGCGCTCGAACAGAGCCTGTGCCGGGCCGAGGCCGCGCTCGCGCGCGCCGGCTTCGGGTTCACGCCGACGCGCACCACCACCGGCGACGGCTTCTACCTCTGGGATCCGGACCGGGCGACGGCCGAGCCGGCGCGGCTGTTGGCGCTGGTGCTCACCACCTTCGTGGCGTTCGCCGCCGCCGGCCGGCGCGGCGGCTTCGACGCCGGCGCGCTCAAGGCGACGCTCGGCATCGGGGCCTGTTTCAGCTTTCACCGCATCGCCGCCGGAACGCCCCAGGACGACACCTTCATCGTCGGCGCCGTCACCGTGGAGATCGCGCGCCTGATGGAGGCCTGCCGCCCCGGCCAGATCCTGTTGGGCACGGGCCCGCGGCACGGGCGGCTCGACCCTTGGCGCCGTGCCGTCGCCCGGCTCAACGACGCGCTCGCCGAGGCCGACACGGCCGCGGCCCACGGCCACCGACTGCAGGCCGAGCTCACCGCCTCGCGCGACGCCGACGGCGCGTGCCGGCTCGACCGCTACACCGTTCGTGCCAAACACGGCTGGACCTATCCGGCGGTGAACCTCGGGGCGCAGGCGACCGCCGTCGACGACGGGCGGGTGACGACCGTCGGGCTGACCGCGGCCGCGGCCGACCGGGCGGCGTGAACGCCGGAAGCTCGCAGCGAACCGATCCGTCGGTGTCGGCGAGACCCCCAACGCCGCGTCGGCGACGCGGAGGAGACCTGGACCATGGATTTCGTGAAGGTCGACCAGGAGGTGCTCTTGACCCGCCGCGACGGCGAGCCGACGGCGCGGCGCCTGGTGGTCGCCAACGCGCTCGGCACCGACCTGCGCGCCTGGGACCGCCTCACCCGCTATCTCTGCGACCGCTTCCACGTCGTGCGCCACGACATGCGCGGCCAGGGGTTGAGCACGCTCGGCGACACGCCGCTCGACGTCGACCGCCTGGCGCGTGACCTTTGCGCCCTGATGGACCAGCTCGATACCGGACCCGCGGTGGTGGTGGGCGCCGAGCTCGGCGCGATGGTGGCGTTGACCTTGAGCCACCAGCGCCCCGAGCTCGTCGAGGCGCTGGTGCTCGTCGGCGGCGGCGCTCGCCTCGACACGCCGCAGCATTGGCACGACCGGGCGCGGCGCGTCTGCGCCGACGGGCTCGCCGTAATCGCGGACGAGACCCTCGAGACCTGGCTGCCCGACGCCTTTCGCGCCCAACGCCCCGACGAGTGCCGGATCTGGCGCAACATGCTGCTGCGCGCGCCGCCGGCGGGCTACGTCGCCGGCTGCGGCGCCCTCGCCGCGGCCGACGCGACCGCGGCCGCGGCCGCGGTCCAAGTCCCCGCCCTGGTGTTCACCGGCAGCGCCCTCGGCGCGGAGCGGCGCGCCGCCGCCACCGCGCTCGCCGACACCATCCCGGGTGCGGAGGCCGCCGACGTCGCCGGCGCCGCGCTGCTCGCCCACGTCGACCAACCGGCGCCGGTGGCGGCGACGATGATGGCGTTCCTCGAAAGCCACGCTCTGGAGTGATCCGGCGCGGCCACCCTGGCGCCGAGGCGCCGGCGGCGGTATGACGTCGGATCTGCACAGTCGGGCTCGCCGCCATGGCCACCGCCGCGTTCGACCCACCGAGCAAGCCGCTCGTCGCGGTCCGCCACGCCGAGGTCCGCTTCGGGCGCGTCGTCGCCCTCGACGACGTCGATCTCACCATCCGACCGAGCGAGATCGTCACGCTGATCGGTCCCAACGGCGCCGGCAAGTCGACGCTGGTGCGGCTGGTCCTCGGTATCTTGCGGCCCCACCGCGGGCGGGTGGAGCGCCGCCCCGGGCTCTCGATCGCCTACGTGCCGCAGCGCCTCGCCATCGACGCCAGCCTGCCGCTCAACGTCGATCGCTTCCTCGACCTGCCGCACCGCCACAGCCGCGGCGAGAAGCGTGCGGTGCTCGGCGACGTCGGCCTCGGCGACGTCGAGGACCAGGCGCTGGCCACCCTCTCCGGCGGACAGTTTCAGCGGGTGCTGCTCGCCCGCGCGCTGCTCGCCGAGCCCGACCTGCTGGTGCTCGACGAGCCCGCCCAGAACATCGACCACCGCGGCCAGATCGAGCTCTACCGCCTGGTGGCGGAGCTGCGCAAATCCCGTGGCTGCGCCGTCCTCCTGGTGAGCCACGATCTCCATCTGGTGATGCGCGCGACCGACCGCGTGATCTGTCTCGACCGCCGGGTGTGCTGCGCCGGCGCGCCCGAGACCGTCGGCAGCGACCCGGTCTACGCCGAGCTCTTCGGCGCCGGCGCCGCGGCCGCGCTCGCGCCCTATCGCCACCGTCACGACGAGCCGGACGATCGCCGGGTCGTGCCGTTCGAGGCCCGCCGGGACGGGACGTGATCCCCGAGTTCCTCCTCCGTGCCTGGCTGGCGGGCCTCACGCTCGCCGTCGTCGCCGGCCCGCTCGGGTGCTTCGTGGTCTGGCGGCGCATGGCCTATTTCGGCAACACCCTGGCGCACAGCGCCCTGCTCGGCGTGACGCTCGGCCTCTTGATCGGCGCCGATCTCATCCTGGCGGTGGCCGCCGTCGCCATCGTCGTCGCGGTGCTGGTGGTGGTGCTGCAGCAGCAGCGCCGCCTCGCCACCGACACCATCCTCGGCATCCTCGCCCACGCCTCGCTGGCGATCGGTCTGGTGGTGCTCGGGCTCGCCGGCTCGGTCCGGGTCGATCTCCTGGGCTATCTCTTCGGCGACATCCTGGCGGTGCGTTGGAGCGACATCGTCGCCATGGCCGTCGGCGGTGCGGCGATCCTGGCCTTCCTCGCCGCCGCCTGGCGCTGGCTGCTGTTCGCGACGCTCCACGAGGAGATGGCGCGGGCCGAGGGCGCGCGGGTGGTGGCGCTCCGGCTCGCCTTGATGATCCTGATCGCGCTGGTCATCGCCGCGGCGATGAAGCTCGTGGGCATCCTGTTGATCACCGCGATGCTGATCATCCCGCCGGCGGCCGCCCGCCCGCTCGCCCGCACCCCCGAAGAGATGGCGCTGCTGGCCGCGCTCGCCGGCATGATCGCGATCACCGGCGGCCTCGCGCTGTCGTGGTACCTCGACACGCCGGGCGGGCCGTCGATCGTGGTCGCCGCCCTGGCGCTGTTCGTCGCCACGCAGTCGACGGCCGCGCTGCGTGCGGTCCTGATCGAGCGCTGAGCCCGGCCGCGGCGCGGTCAATCGCCGCGGCGGGCGCGGATCTCCTCGACCAGACTCGCCGTCACCGCCGGCAGCCCGGCGAGCTGGCCGCTCGCCAGCGCCGGCAGGGTCCGCTTGGCGAGCTGCTTGCCGAGCTCCACACCCATCTGATCGAAACTGTTCAGCCCCCAGATCGAGCCCTCGACGAAGATCTTGTGCTCGTAGAGCGCGATCAGCCGGCCGAGCGCGAAGGGCGTGAGCTCGTCGTAGAGGATGGTCGTCGTCGGCTGGTTGCCGCCGAACAGCTTGTGGGGCAGGAGCGCCTCCAGCTCCTCGCCGGTGAGGCCCTGACTTTCGAGTTCGGCGCGCGCCTCCTCCGGCGTCTTGCCGAAGGCGAGCGCCTCGGTCTGGGCCAGGACGTTGGCGAGGAGCTTGAGATGGTGATCGCCCATCGGCGTGCTGCTCTTGGCCGCGGCGATGAAGTCGGCGGGGATCAGCTCGGTCCCCTGGTGGATCATCTGGAAGAACGAATGCTGGGCGTTGGTTCCCGGCTCACCCCAGACGATCGGGCCGGTGGTGTAGTCGACCCGGCGGTTGTCGCGCCGCACCGACTTGCCGTTGCTCTCCATGTCGGCCTGCTGGAGATAGGCCGCCAAGCGGTGCAGGCGCTGGTCGTAGGGCAGCACGGCGTGGCAGACCGAGCCGAGGAAGTTGCGGTTCCAGATGCCGACCAGCCCCAACAGCACCGGCAGGTTCACGTCTAGCGGTGCGGTGCGGAAGTGCGCGTCCATGGCGTGGGCACCGTCCAGCAACTCCCGGAAACGCTCGAACCCGCAGACCAGCGCGATCGGCAGGCCGATCGCCGACCACAGCGAGTAGCGCCCGCCGACCCAGTCCCAAAAGCCGAACATGTTGTCGGTGTCGATGCCGAAGCCGGCGACGGCCTCGCCGTTGGTCGACACCGCGACGAAATGCTTGGCGACGGCCTCCTCGCCCAGGCGGTCGACCAGCCACGCCCGCGCCGAGCGGGCGTTGGTCATCGTCTCCTCGGTGGTGAAGGTCTTGGAGGCGACGACGAAGAGGGTGCGCGCGGGATCGAGGTCGCGGAGCACACGCGCGAGATGCGAATCGTCGACGTTGGAGACGAAATGCGCGCGCAGCTCCGGACGGGTATAGGGCCACAGCGCCTCGGTCACCATCAACGGGCCCAGATCGGAGCCGCCGATGCCGATGTTGACGACGTCGGTGAGGCGCTCGCCGGTGGCGCCGCGGCGCTCGCCCTCACGGACCTCGCGGCTGAAGGCCGCGACGCGGTCGAGTACCTCCGCCACCGCCGGCATCACGTTCTCGCCGTCGACGTACATCGGCCGATCGACCGGGTGGCGCAGCGCGACGTGCAGGACGGCGCGGTCCTCGGTGGTGTTGATGTGCTCGCCCGCGAACATCGCGTCGCGGTGCTCACCGAGACCGGTCTCCTCGGCGAGCTCCCGCAACAGATGCAGGGTCTCGCCGGTGATCCGCTGCTTGGAGAGGTCGACGAGGAGGTCGTCGAGGCGGAAGGTGAAACGCTCGAAGCGGGCGCTGTCGGCGTCGAACAACTCGCGGAGGTGCCGGTTGCGCTGTTTGGGCGCGTGGTGTTCCAGCGCCTGCCAAGCCTCGCCCTGCGTCAGATCGGTCATCCGGCGCCCCCCGTGTGCGCGTTGTCGCGGCGTCGTCCATGGAGTGCCAAGGCCGAGGCCCGCACGCAAGCGCCGCCGACGTGCGTCACCCCCCGCCGTCCGCGCGCGCCCGCTCGATCGCCAGCCCGGCGCCGAGCACCTCCAGATCGGCGCCCTTGCGGCCGATGATCTGGAGCCCCATCGGCAGGCCCCGGTCGTCGCTCCCGCAAGGCAGCGTCAGCGCGGGCTCCTGGGTCAGGTTGATGGGATAGCTGAACCCCGCCCACTCGGTCCAGCGGGCGAGCCCGCTGTCGTTGGGTACCTCGAGCCCGGCGTCGAAGGCGGTGAGCGGCGTCGCCGGCGAGACCACCAGGTCGACCGCACGCTCGAACAGCGCCTCCATGCGCGCGCCGAAGGCGGCGCGTGCGGCCTCGGCGTCTTTGTAGGTGTCGAGGTCGAGGGCCGCGCCCTGCGCGGCGACCTCGCGCAGCCCGGGTTCCACCAGGGCGCGGCGGTCTTCGGGGACCGCGCGCAGCCGCTGCGCCGCCCCGGCGGACCAGTGCACCTGGAAGGTCTCGAAGACGTCGTCGAGCGGCAGCTCCAACGGCACCAGCTCGGCGCCGAGATCGGCCAGCAGCCGCCGCGCTTCGGCGAAGCCGCGGGCGACCGCGGCGCTGACCTCGCCATGGGGCGGTCGCGCCCAAACCCCGATGCGGCTGCCGCGCAGATCGCCGTCCAGGAGATCGAGGTCGAGTTCGGGATCCCAGGCCAGATACCAATCGCGGACGTCGCGGCCGGCCATGACCGACAGCATCAAGGCGGCGTCGCCGACCGTGCGCGCGATCGGGCCCAGATGCGAAACGGTGCCGAAGGGGCTGAGCGGCCAGGCCGGAACCCGGCCGAAGCTGGGCTTGATGCCGACGGTGCCGGTGAACGAACAGGGGATGCGGATGGAACCGCCGCCGTCGGTCCCGACGTGCAACGGCCCGGCCCCGGTGGCGGCGGCCACCGCCGCGCCGCCGGAGGAGCCGCCGGGGGTGAGGCCGACATCGTAGGGGTTGCGGGTGGCACCGGTGAGCGCGCTGTCGGTGACCGCCTTCCAGCCGAACTCCGGGGTGGTGGTGAGCCCGGTCAAGACCGCGCCGGCGCCGCGCAGGCGCTCGACCACCGGGGCGTCGGCGGCGCAGGGGGTGGCGTCGGTCGTGCGGCTGCCGTAGCGCACCACCCAGTCGCGCACCTGGACCAGGTCCTTGACGCTCACCGGCACCCCGTCGAGCGGACCCAGCGGCGTGCCGGCGCGGTAACGGCGCTCGGCGGCCTTGGCGGCGGCGCGCGTGCCCGCGACGTCGACGAAGCGAAAACCGTTGAAGCGGTCGTTGGTGGTGTCGATCCGGTTGAGCACCGCGTCGGCCACCTCCACCGGCGACAGCTCGCGGGTGGCGTAGACCTGGACCAGCTCGCCGGCGGCGAGGCGACACAGCTCGGGCGCGTCGCCGAGGGGTACGGGGGTGGTCATCGGGGTCTCCTCGTGTCGCGCTCACGCGCCGCCTGCTATCCTCGTCGTCACCATGCGGGCGGCGGAGGGACGGATGAAGACGGTGCTTTCGATCGACGGCGGCGGGATCCGCGGCCTGGTTCCGGCGGTGATCCTCGCTCGGCTCGAGCAGGCACTGACCGCGCGCGGCCTACCGGGCGCGTTGGAGCGCCATTTCGATCTCATCTGCGGCACCTCCACGGGCGGGATCATCGCCGCCGGGCTGACGACGCCGCACCCGGACGGCGGCGACCGCGCCGCCTTCAACGCAGCCGATCTGGTGGCGCTTTACAAGGAGGACGGCGCCAAGATCTTCTCGCGGCCGTGGTGGCGCGGGCTGACCTCGGTGTTCCGCGCCGCGGCGTACGACCCCGCGACGCTGGAGGCGATGCTCCAGGAGCGGCTCGGCCACGCGCGCCTGCGCGACGCCCGCACGCGCGTGACCCTGACCGCCTACGACATCGACGCCCGCCGCGCCGTCTTCATGACCAACACCGCCGACGACCCCGAGGACTACGCGGTGTGGGAGGCGGCACGGGCGACCTCGGCCGCGCCCACCTTCTTCCCGCCGGCTCAGGTGCAGCCGCTGCGCGACGGCGAGCCGGTCACGCGCACCCTGGTCGACGGCGGCGTCTTCGCCAACGATCCGGTGTTCTCCGCCTTCGTCGAGGCCCGCAAGAACGGCTTCGCCGCCGGCGACATCCACATCCTGTCGCTCGGCACCGGCCTCGCCACCCGCTCCTACCCCTACCGCGAGGCCCGCAACTGGGGGCTGATCGACTGGCTCAGGCCGTCGAAGGCGACGCCGATCATCTCGATCCTGATGCACGGCCAGGCCAGCTCCGCGGCCTACCTCGCCGATCGCCTCCTGAACGACGCCGAGGCGCCGCGCTACGAGCGGCTCGACATGAAGCTCGCCGCCCCCGCCAAGGACGATCTCGACGACACCAGTCCCGAGAACCTGCGCGCCCTCGCGGACCTGGCGCGCGCGACGATCGAGAGCGAGGCGGGCGAGCGCACGCTGGAGCGGGTGGTGAGCTGGCTGGAGTGGCGCGGCGGCGAAAACGGCTGACGCCCGCCGCGGCGCGGCGCGCATGGCTGCCGCGCGGCGGATCGCCTCGCCGGCCGCGGCAGCGCCCCCTACAGTCCCCGCCCGACGGGCCAAGGGAGGACGGCGCTGGCACGGCTGCTCGCTCTACCGGCCGCGTGGCGCGGCATGCTGTGCATGGCGGTCGCGGCCTTCGCGATGGTGGCGATGCACGCGCTGGTGCGACAGCTCTCCGCCGAGCTCCACCCCTTCCAGATCGCCTTCTTCCGCAACCTGTTCGGGCTCGCGTTCGTGGTGCCGCTGCTCGCCGGCGCCGGCCTGCGACAGCTCCGGCCGCGGCGGCCCGGCTTGCTGGTGCTGCGCGGCGTCACCGACGCCGGGGCGATGCTGGCGTTCTTCACCGCGCTGTCGCTGGCGCCGCTGGCCACGGTGACGGCGCTGTCGTTCACCGCCCCGCTCTTCGCCACGGTGCTCGCCGTGCCGCTGCTGCGCGAGGTCGTGGGTCTGAGACGGGCCCTGTCGGTGGTCGCCGGCTTCGCCGGGGCGCTGATCGTCATCCGCCCCGGCGTCGAGGGTCTGGTCGGCGCCGGCGCCTCGATGACGCTGATCTCGGCGTTCTTCTGGGGCGTGGCGCTGTGCCTGATCAAGTTGCTGTCGCGCACCGAGACCAGTGTGGCCATCACCTTCTACGCCGCGAGCGCGCTGATCCCGGTGACGCTCGTCGCCGCCCTGCCGGTGTGGCGCGCCCCGAGTCCGGAGATCCTGGGCTGGCTGGTGGTCGCCGGCGCGCTCGGCACGCTCGGCCAGCTCAGCATCAGCCAGGCGATGCGGCTGGCCGACGCCACCGTCGTGATGCCGCTCGACTTCACCCGCCTCGTGTGGTCGGCGCTGCTCGGTTTCGTGCTGTTCGCCGAAGTGCCCGACGTCGCCACCGTCGTCGGCGGCACCGTCATCTTCACCAGCGTCGTCTACATCGCCTACCGCGAGCGGGCGCGCCACCACGGCACCGCGGTCTGAGAGGCCGCGGCGCGGCGGTCCCGGAGGGCGTCAGCGCACGACGTAGACCGAAGTCGGGGCGTGGAGCACCACCGACGAGGCGTTCGAGCCCAGGAAGGCGTCGCGCAGCTCGGGGTCGTGCGAGCCCATGACGACGAGGTCGACCGCCAGCTCGCGTGCGGCGGCGCAGATCTCGCGGTGCGCCGAGCCGCTGCGGATCAGGGTCTTGGTCGCCACCTCGCTCGGCACCCGGTCCTTGACGTAGCTCTCCAACGCCGGGCGGTAGTCTTCGGGAAAACGGTTGAGGTTGCGTTCGAGCTTGGGCGCGACGAACAGCACGTGCAGCGTCGCCCCGTTCTGGCGGGCCAGGTTGGTAGCGATGTCGCACGCCTTGTCCCAGACGTGCGGCTTGCGGACGTCGATCGGCAGCAGGATGTGGTCGAGCATCGAAGGCCTCCCTTGCGAACGGCGGCGCGGCCGGTGCCGTCACCCCATCCTACGCCGCCGGGGCGGTGCGCGCGCGGGCGACCACGCGGGGTTCCTCGGCTCGGCCCCGCGAGCGGTCGAAGGCCGCCGCCGTCAACAGGCTCGCCGACGGACGGACGGTGGCGATCACGGCCGCCGGCAGCGCCGCGGCCGGCGACGACCGCGACCCGCGCGGCGGCGGTGATGCCG
>JAAAPF010000149.1 GCA_009908425.1 Alphaproteobacteria bacterium | reverse complement strand
ACCGACAACCCTACGATCCCGCCAAGCATCAGGCCGCCCTCAAAGTCGCCTGAACCAAAAGGGGTGGACACGGGGTGTCTCACGACGCGCCTCCGCCGGCGGGGCCCGGCGCCGGCTCGGCGGCGAGCGCCAGCGGCGTCGCCGGGCCGAGCAGCAACAGATGCTCGCGGTCGCCGTCGCGTACCCGCACCAGCCGGTGGCGGCCGTCGAGCGCCAGGGTCTCGACCAGCGCCAGCCGCCGCGTCGGCAGGCCGCCGGTGCGGCCGCGCCACCACCGCAGGCCCGCCGCCAGGACGAGCAACAGACCCAGCACGGCGCCGAGCGCGCCCACGGTCTCGGCGAAGCGAGCGGGATCGAGCACGTCCATCACGCGCTCCCGGTGCCGCGGGCGTAGCGTTCCGCTTCACCATAGGCCTGGCGCGCCAAGCGGCGCTGCGCCGCCCCGGTGATCGCGTCGGCGGTGGCGGCGTGCGCCGCGGTGACACGGCGGTGAAAGCGCTGAACCTCGTCGAGGACGTGCATCAGCGCGCGCCGGCCGGCGGCGTCGGGGTGCGGTCCGATGCGGGCGAGCAGCGCGTCGAGCTCGGCGGCGAGGGCCGCGAGATCGGGGGATCCCTGCGCTTCGAGCGCGTCCGCGTCGCGGCGGAGCGTCCGGGCGAGCGCCTGCGCGAGCTCGGTGAGGTCGGTGTCGCCGGGGGTCGCGTGTCGATCCGTCATCGCCCTCATCCGAAGTCGCGCGCTCCGCCCGCGCCCGAGGCGGCGCCCGGAGCGTCCGTCACCGTCGTTGTCGCCGGGCGTGGTTAACGCCGCCTTACCGACCGCGCGGTTCTTGCCGCGTCGACGCCGCGGCCGGCCCGCGCCGGCCCGCCCGCGTCCGGTGCTCCGGGGCGAGCGCCTCAGCCCTGGCGGGCGGCCGGGAGATCGACTACGGCGGCGAGCCCGCCAAGGGACGAGGTGTCGAGGCGCAGCCCGCCGCCGTAGAGCTCGGCGAGGTCGCTCACGATGGCGAGGCCGAGGCCGGCGCCGGGGCCCTTCTCGTCGAGACGCTCGCCGCGACGGGTGACGCGGCCGCGCGCCTCGTCGTCGAGCCCGGCGCCGTCGTCCTCGACGACCAGGATCAGGCGGTCGCCGTCGGCGCGGGCGGTGACGGCGACGCGGCCGGCGGCGTGTCGGCAGGCGTTCTCCACCAGGTTGCCGACGATCTCCTCGAGGTCCTGGAGCTCGCCGCGGAAGGCCGGCGCCCCGTCGTCGGTGACCTCGATCGCGAGCGCGCGCTCGGCGAACAGGCGCTCGACGCCGTCGACGACGGCGGCGATCACGGCCCGCGTGTCGGCGCGGGCGAGGCCGTGGCCGCCGGGGCCGACGGTGGCGCGGCTGAGATGATGGTCGACGATGCCGGCGATCCGGTCGGTCGCCGCCACCAGCTCGTCGCCGTCGGCGTCGCCGCGCTCGCGGGCGAGTTGGCGCAGCCGCGCAAGCTCGGTCTTGAGGGCGTGAGCGAGGTTGCCGGCGCTCTTGCGGGCCCAGGCGGTGAGCGCCCGGTCGCGCTCCAGCACGCCGTTGATGGCCTCGGCGACGGCGCGGATGTCGCTGGGATAGGCCTCGGGTACCGCCTCCAACCGACCGGTTTCGACCTCGGCGAGGTCGGCCTTGAGCCGGCGCAGCGGCGCGAGGCCGAAGCGCACCTGCAGCACCACCCCGGCGACCAGCACCAGCCCCAGCCCCGTGGCGGCGACCGCCAGGAGCCCGGCGAAGCTGCGGATCTCGCGGTCGATGTCGCGGCGGTCCAGCGCCACCGTCAACCGCACCGGGGCGCCGTCGTGCGCGGCCAGGCGCAACGTCGCGGCGCGCAGCGGCACGCCGTCCGGCCCGGCCGCCTCGCTGGCCCGGACGGCGCCCACCTCGGCCGGCAGCGGCGTCGGATAGCGCTCCAGCGCGGCGGCGTCGGTCGAGGTCGTCCGCCGGTCACCAACCTCCAAGAGCCAGTACCAGCCGGCGCCGGACTCGGCGAAGTTCGGGTGCGCGCGTCCGACGTGCAGCCGGCCGTCGGCGTTGCGTTCGAGGCCGCTGGCGAGCCCCTCGGCGAGCGCCTCGAGCTTGGTGTCGAAGCGGGCGACTACCGCCTCGCGAAACACGAAGGAGAGTGCGGCGCCGCCGAGCCCGCCGGCGATCACCAGCCAGACCAGCGCGGCCCCGACCAGCCGGGACTCGAGGTTCCAGGCGTTCATCCCCGCGGTGGGGTCAACCGGTAGCCCTGTCCCCGCACGGTCTGGATGACGTTGACACTCAGCTTGCGCCGAATGCGGCTGATCAGGACGTCGATGACGTTGGATTCGCGCTCGCTGTGGCGGTCGTAGACGTGTTGGGCCAGGGTCTGCCGACTGATGATGCGGTTGGGGTGGTGCATCAGGTAGGTGAAGATGCGGAACTCCTGGGGCGTCAGGTCCACCGGCATGCCGTTGTCCGACACCCGCCCCTCGGAGGTGTAGAGCCGGATCGGCCCGCAGGTCAAAACCGCCGACGATTGTCCCGCCGAGCGCCGGATCAAGGCGCGCAGGCGCAGCACCACCTCGTCCATCTCGAAGGGCTTGGTGACGAAGTCGTCGGCACCGGCGTTGAAGCCGGCGAGCTTGTCCGACCAGCGCGAGCGCGCGGTGAGGATCAGGACCGGGGTGTGGCAGCCCTCTTCGCGCCAGCGGTGCAGGACCGACATGCCGTCGATCTGCGGCAGGCCGAGATCGAGCACGATGGCGTCGTAGGGCTCGGCGAGGCCGTATTTGAGCGCCTCCATGCCGTCCTCGGCGTGGTCGACGGCGAAGCCGGATCCTTCCAGGGTCCGGCCCAGGGACCGCCGCAGATCGGGTTGGTCTTCGCAAACCAGAATGCGCATGGCGGGGGGTCCGCTTCAGCTGAGGCCATCACGGTCGCCCGGGCGGGTCGGCGCCGGCCCCCGATGAGGGGCGCCACTGCCAGGGCGTCTGGCCGCCGCGCCAGGCGGCCCGAGCGATGAGGTGGGCGCCGATCGGCGCGGTCAGCAGCACGAACGCGAAGACGGCGACGGCCTTGCTGACCACGCCGGCGTCGGCGCCCATGAACACCAGCGCCAGCGCGATCAGAAGCACGCCGAGGGTGCCGGCCTTGGTGGAGGCGTGCATCCGGATATAGACGTCGGGCATGCGCAGCACCCCGAGCGCGGCGATGAAGGTCAAGGCCCCGCCGAGCACCAGCGAGGTCGCGGCGAGGATCTCGAGGAGTCCGCTCACCGGCGTTCTCCGGGGTTCTGCTCGGGGGTGAGGTCGACGAAGCGGGCGAAGGCGATGGTGGCGAGAAAGCCCACCAGGGCGAGGGCCAGCGCGGCGTCGAGATAGGCGCCGACCCCGCTCGCCAGCGCGAACAGCGTCAAAAACGCCACCACCAGCATGGTCAGCAAATCGAGCGCCACCACCCGGTCCGGCAGCGTCGGTCCGATGATCAGCCGCACCGCGGCCAGCACGAAGGCGCCGACGAGAAAGAGCGCGGCGAGGTTCACCGCGGTCGCCATCACGCCGGTGAGTTCGGTCTCGATGATCATCTGAGCGCCTCCATCACCCGTCGTTCCATCCCGCGCTTGAGGTCGTGCACCACCTCGTCGGGGTCCTCGGCGAACATGGCGTGGATGACGAGGTGGCTCTTGTCGGCGGCGACATCGACGGTGAGCGTGCCCGGCGTCAGCGAGATCAGGTTGGCGGTGAGCATGATCTCGGTCTCGTCGCTGCAGTCGAGCGGCATGCGGACCATCCGCGGCCGCGCTTGCATGCGGGGGGTGATCACGTCCCAGACCACCGCCACGCTCGACCGCACCAGCTCGTAGAGGAAGAAGACCACGAGCCCGATGGCCCCGAAGGTGCGGCGGAAATAGGGGCTGGGGCCGAAGAGCGGGCGGGTGAGCCACAACGCGACGAAGCCGCCGAGAAAGCCCAGCACCAGGTCGAGGGCCTCGAAGCCACCCGCGACCGCCGCCCAGCCCACGGCGATGAGAAGGTTCAAGGCGAACAGGTTCATGGCCGGGCTCCGAGGACCGCGGTGACATAGGCGCTGGGATCGAGGAGCTGGTCGGCGGCGGTGGTGGAGACCGCGTAGAACGGTGCGGCCACCAGCCCGATCAGCACGGTGATGGCGGCGAGGCCGACGATCGGGGCGAGCAGCGCCCAGCTCTCGCCGCGGTCGAGGCCGCGACCGGCCGCGCGCGCCGGTTCCGGATGCGGCTTCCAGAACGCCTCGAGCCAGATCTTCGACATCGAGTAGACGGTCAGGAGCCCCACCACCAGCGCCGTCGCGGCCAGGACGTAGTGCTCGGCCTCCAGGCTCGCCTTGATGACGACGAGCTTGGCCCAAAAGCCCGACAGAGGCGGGATGCCGGCGAGCGACAGCGCCGGGATCAAGAACAGCACGCCGAGCCAGGGGGCGGCCGCCCACAGGCCGCCGATGCGGGCGAGGTCCTCCGAGCCGGTCAGCTTCTTCACCACCCCGCCCACCAGGAACAGGTTCGCTTTCACCACGATGTGGTGGATGATGTAGAAAATGGCGCCGACGATCGCCAACGGCGTGTAGAGCGCTAGTCCCAGCACCATGTAGCCGATCTGGCTGATGATGTGGAACGAGAGGATGCGGCGGATGTCGTTTTGCGCCGCGGCCCCGAGCACGCCGGTCAACATGGTGAGGCCGGCGGCCACCAGGAGGAGTTCCTGGATCAGCGGCATGCCGGCATCGTAGATCAGGGTGAAGACGCGGATGAGGGCGTAGACCCCGACCTTCGTCAACAGCGCCGCGAACACCGCCGAGGTGGTGACCGAGGGGGTGTGATAGGACGCCGGTAGCCAGAAGAAGACGGGAAAAAGCGCCGACTTGACCGAGAACGCGAACAGCAGCAGAGCCGCGGTGGTGAACACCACGGTGGCGTTGTCGAGGTCGGGCACCGCGCCGTGCAGGTCGGCCATGTTGAGCGTGCCGGTGGCGCCGTAGAGCAGCCCGACCCCGGCCAGAAACGCGAGCGTCGAGACGAGGTTGAGCGCGACGTACTTGATCGCACCGTCGAGCTGGTCCGGGCGGCCACCGAGCGCCAACAGCCCGAACGAGGCGATCAGCATGACCTCGAACCAGACGTACAGATTGAACAGGTCGCCGGTGAGAAAGGCCCCGGTGACGCCCAAGAGCAGGGCGTGGAGCAGCGTGTGGTGGCCGATGCGCTCCTCCGCCGGGTCGATCTCGCCGAGACCATAGACCGCGACGGCGAGGGCGATGACGCCGGTGATGACGACCATCGCCGCGCTCAACAGATCGGCCACCAGGGTGATGCCGAAGGGCGCGGGCCAGCCGCCCATGGTCGCGGCGATCGGCCCGCCGGCGACCACCTCGGCGCCGAGCACGAGGCTCACGGCCAACAGCGCCGCGGCGCCGGCGACGCTGAGGCCGCGTTGCAAGCCGGGCGTGCGGCGGGCGAGGAAGGTCAAGATCGCGGTCGCGAGCGGCACGACGAGGGCGAGGGTGAGGAGCACCATCAGCGCGCCTCGTCGTCGTCGCTCGCGGGCTCGGCCACCCGCATGTCATCGGCCTCGACGGTGCCGAGGGTCTGGTGCGCGCGGTGGACCAGCACGAGCGTGAACGCCAACAGGCCGAAGCCGATGACGATGGCGGTCAGGATCAGCGCCTGCGGCAGGGCGTTGGCGACGGTATCGGCCGGCGCCTTGGCGCCGTCGGCGATCAGCGGCGGGGCGGCGTAGGTGAGCCGCCCGGCGGCGAAGATCACCAGGTTCACCGCGTTGCTCAAGAGCGCCAACGCGAAGATGAAGCGGACCATGTTCCCGCTCAGCATCAAATAGACGGCGCAGGTGGTGAGCACGCCCACGAGCACGGCCAGCGCCAGTTCCATCGCTCAGTCCGCTTCTTCGGGTGACGAGGCGGCGACGTCCTCTTCGAGCGCGAAGAGGATGGCGAGCACCGAGCCGACGACCACGAGGTAGACGCCGACGTCGAACAAGAGGACGGAGCCGAGCGGGAGGCCGGCCTTGTCGCCCGACGGCGTCGTGGTGAGCAGCGGCCACATCCCCTCCAGGAAGGCGCCGCCGGCCAAGAGGCCCCACAGCCCCGCCAACGCCGCCAATCCCAGCCCCGCCACCGCGATGGCGGCGGGCTCGACCCGGAGCGCGGCGCGGGTGGCGCGCACGCCGAGCGCCTTGGCGTAGAGTGCGAAGGCGGTGGTGGCGACCAGCCCGCCGATGAAGCCGCCGCCCGGCTCGTTGTGGCCGCGCAGGAGGATGAAGAGCGAGAACGCCACCATCAGGGGGGTGATGACGCGGGTCGCCGCGGTCAGGATGATCGAGTTCATCGGCTCGCCTCGCGGTGTTCGCGCCTGCGGGTCAACAGCGCCACCGCGCCGAGCGCGGCGACGACGACCACCGCGATCTCGCCCAGGGTGTCGAGGGCGCGAAAGTCGACGAGGATGACGTTGACGATGTTGCGCCCGAAGGCCTCGGTCGCGCTCGCCTGCTCGAAGAAGTCGGTGATCCGGCGGTCGAGCTCGGTGCCCAGCACCGCCGTCAGCGCGAGCGCGGTCGCGACGCCGGTGGCCAGGGCGACGCCGAGATGCCCCCACCGCACCTCGAGGCCGGGGGCGGGGGTCAGGCGCGGCAACCGCAAGAGCGCGACGGCGACGATCACCACGATCAACGTCTCGACCAGCAACTGCGTCATCGCGACGTCGATCGCCCCGTAGAACACGAAGATCGCGGCGACGGCCGAGCCCAGCAGGCCGAGGGCCAGGATCGCCAACAGCCGGGAGCGGGTCACCACGGTGGCGACGGCGCCGAAGGCGGCGAGCGCCAGCATGGTCAGCTCGATCAGCGAGATCGCCTCGACCCCGCGCGGCATCACCGCGAAGCCGCCCATGGCGAGCCCCGCCCACAACAGCGCGGCGAGCACCGTCGTCGTCCACAGGAAGTACTGCGTCTGGCGGCCGGTCTGGATGACGCGGGTCTGCCAGGCCGCGAGCGCCTTGGTGCCGGCGAGGACACCGTCGTAGCCGCTCTCCGCCGCCCACAGGCCGTGGGCCTCGCCGGCGGCGAGGCCGCGCCGGATGCGCCCGAGCGCGAGGTAGATGACGACGCCGAGCACGAAGGTGAGGATGCTGAGCATGAGCGGAATGTTGACCCCATGCCAGAGCTTGAAGTCCTTGGCGACGCGGTCGCCGATCATGACGCTGGCGGTCGGGTTGACCAGCGCCGCGCCGACGAGCTCGGGCGCGATCCCGAAGACGAGTCCGCCGGTGGCGAGCACCGCCGGGCCCAGCCACATCGCGAAAGGCGGCTCGCCGGCCTTCGCCGCCGTCGCCGTGCGGGGGCCGAGAAACGGCTTGATCGCGACCAAGCCGGCGACGGCGACCATCATCGCGTTGGCGGCGACGGCGAAGGTCACGACCAGAAGCGGTTCGGAGGCGACGGCGAGCGCGCCCTCGTATTTGAGCTCCTTGCCGATGAAGCCCAAAAACGGCGGAAAGCCCGCCATTGACAAGGCGGCGAGTGCCACCACCACCCAGGTGCGCCACATCGGCCGGGCGAGACCGCCGAGCTGGTCGATCTCGCGCGAGCCGGCCTTCTTGTCGAGGATGCCGACGGCGAGGAAGAGTGCCGCCTTGTAGAAGGCGTGGACGATGAGGAAAGTCACCGCCGCGGCGAGGGCGATCGCCGAGGCGCCGCCGAGGAACATCGTCAGCGTGCCGAGCGCCATCACCGTGGTGTAGGCGAGGGTGAGCTTCAGATCGGTCTGGCGCAGCGCCCAGATCGAGGCCAGCACCGCGGTGACGCCGCCCACGATCGTCAAGGTCCAGAGCCAGGGGCCGGTGCCGCCGAGGGCGGGGGTCAGCCGGGCCAGGAGATAGACCCCCGCCTTCACCATGGTGGCCGAATGGAGGTAGGCGCTCACCGGCGTCGGCGCCGCCATCGCGTTCGGCAGCCAGAAGTGGAACGGGAACTGCGCCGACTTGGTGAACGCGCCGAGCAGCACCAGCACCAGGATCGCCGGGTAGAGCGGGTCCGCCTTCAGGGCGGCGGCCGCCGCCGGCAGCGCCGAGGCCTCGAGCGTGCCGGCGACGGCGCCGATCAAGAGGATGCCGGCGAGCAACGCCAGCCCGCCCGCGGCGGTGACCAACAGCGCCTGCAGCGCCTTGTTGCGGGCGTCCGCCTTCTCGTGGTCGAAGCCGACGAGCAGGAACGACGTGACCGTGGTCAGCTCCCAGAACACGAACATCAAGATCAGGTTGTCGGCGAGCACCAGGCCCAGCATCGACAGCTCGAACAGCACGAGCAGCACCAGGAGCCGCACGAGCTTGTGGTGCCCTTTGAAGTAGCTCGCCGAGTAGGCGAGGACGAGCGCGCCGATGCCGGTGATCAGCAGGGCGAAGATGAGGGCGAGCCCGTCGATCAGAAACGACAGCTCGACCCCGAGGCCGGAGATCCACGGCCACGCCACCCGGATGCTGGAATAGTCGGCGATGGTCGGTATCAACGCGGCGAAGCCGGCGCACGCGGTGGCGGAGCCGAGCGCCGGGCCGTAGCGGGCGAGGGGCCGGCCGGTGGGGGCGGCATCGGCGGCGGCGGCGACGGGGGCGGTCACGACGGCCAAGGACGACGGCTCCATGTCGGCGGGCGGGGCGCCGAAGCCCCTATCCCCGCGGACGTGGGGCGGCCGTCTTAATTCTTCATGAACCGCTCATTCCTTTGTGCCACAGAAACGGGTCGCCGGCGCGGACCATCCCGTGCCCGCCACGATGCGGCGAACGACCAATAGGCACGTCGGTGGCGAACGGGCACCTTCGCGCCCCGCACGCGTTCGCGATGGTCAACGAGAACGAGCGAGGACGCCCGCATGGCCCGAGCCAACCGCACCTGGATCGTCGGTGCCCCCGACGACGACGGTTTCGCCACCCGCTGCCTGCTGGAACTGGAACAGCGTTTCGCCCTGCCCGAGAACGTCACGGTCGCCCACGGTCGTCGTGGCGAGGCGGCGGCGGCCGAGCGCGCCCGGGTGCTGACCTTCGTTCCGGACCCGCCGGGCGAGGGGCGGGACTTCCTCGGTCTCCTTCGTGAGCGCGAGGCCGCCGACGCGCTCGCGGCCTCCGGCACGCGCGCCTGCCCCGCCCGCGCCGTCGCCGTCGGCGTCGCCCGCGGCCGCGACAACGCGATCGACGACGCGGTTAATCTGGCGGTGACCACCCTGATCGACTGGGGCCACGAGATCACCCGTCGCGCCGGCGAGGGCTGAACCTCGGCACCCGCGACCACCGGCCCCGCGCGAATGCGCGGGTCAGCCGTGCTGCGGCGCGGCAGCCGCCGCGGGAATAATCGCGTCAACACAAAGTCAATGTTCGTTGACCAAGACTCCGCATCACGCCTTGCGGCAACGACGCGAGATATGGGGACCTCATGCAATCGATCGTGTGCACGCCCGGTCGCGGCCGCCGCCCGCGACCGCACCGGCGCGCTCGTCCGGGGCCCGTCGCGCTGGCGGCGGTGGTCGTCGCCGGCATGCTCGCCACACTGGCGCCGATCGCCCCGACGGCGGCGAGCGCCTTCGACGCCACCGAGCGGATCTATCTGCCGGCGCGAGCGCCGCTCGACCTCCGCACCGCCGAGCGCGAGGCCATCGCCGCCGACTTCGCCCGCCGGGTCGCCGCCGACGCCGAAATCGGCCGCGACGAGCTGTCGAGGTGGTTGCGCTACCACGGCGGCCGGCTCGGCCAATTGCTGGAAACCACCGGCCTCGACCCCGCCCGACTGGTGATGGGGGCCATCGCGCCGGTGCCGGAGCAGGCGGTGGGGGGGCCCTTCGTCGCGCTCGACGGCGACGCCGGCGAGCCGGTGCCGACGATCGACATGGACCGCCTCGTCGACCGGGTGCTCGCCACCGTGCCCCTGGCCTCGCCGGTCGTCGATGGACATCGCGTCACCAGCGGCTTCGGGCGCCGTCGCGACCCCTTTCGCGGGCGCGCCGCCTTTCACCGCGGCATCGACCTCGCCGCGGCACGCGGCACCCCGATCTGCGCCCCCGCGGCCGGCAAGGTCGTCGCGGTCGGCCGCCGCGGCGGCTACGGCAACCTCGTCGAGCTCGACCACGGCAACGGCGTCGTGACCCGTTACGCTCACCTCCACGCCTATCTCGTCAAGCGCGGGGACACCGTCGCGCCCGGTGAACGGATCGGCCTGATGGGTCGCAGCGGCCGCACCACCGGTGTCCACCTGCACTACGAGGTCCTCGTCGACGGCCGCCCCGTCGACCCCGCCGGGCTCCTCGCCGTCGGCCGCGAGTTGGCGCTCGACGGCGTCTGACCGCGGTCACGACGCGGGTCCCCGTGCGCCCTTGACCGGGCCCGCGGCTCGGGCCAACACCCGAGCTCGATCGAACGGCACGGAAACGACATGGACCTCGGTTCCGGCTCCGCGCTGGCGGCGGTGTCGACCGTCCTCTTCGGCATCGGGGCCGCGTTCGGCGTGATCGCCGAGCGGAGCGCCGTCTGCACCATGGGCGCGGTCGCCGACGTCGTGCTCTTCGGCGGCCGGCGCCGGGCGCGGCTGTGGGCCGGCGCCCTCGCCACCGCCATGCTGGCGCTGCACGCCCTCGCCATGGCCGGCTGGTTCTCGCCGACGGCCGCCTTGGCTTGGCGGGCCCAGGCGCCGGGGCTCGCGGTGGCGGGAGGCGTTGTCTTCGGGGTCGGCATGGTGGCGGCCGGGGGGTGTGTCTCGCGGGCCTGGATCCGTGCCGCTTCGGGCAGCCTCAAAGCCCTCGCCGTCGTCGCCGCCGCCGCGGCGGGGATCGCCATCGCGGTGCCGCTCCTGCCGCTCGGCGGGCCGCCGGCGCCCGCCGCCGGGCCCCCGGCGGTGGCGGGGCTCGCGCTCGGCCTGGTCCTCGCGGTTTGGGTCCTGCGGGGCGGGCTCGTCGCGTTGGCCCACGTCGCGAGCGCCCCGCTCGCGGCCGACGGCATCCGCTTCGTCGTACCGCTGGCGCTCGCCCTCGACGGCGCGCCGGGGGCGGCCCTGCCCGGCCTCGCCGTCCTCGCCGGCACCGCGGTGGGGGCCGGCCTCGGCGCCGCCCGGGGCGGGCGCTGGCGGAGCGAGCCCTGGGGCGGCGTCGGCGACGGCTTGCGCCATGTAGCCGGCGGCGTGGCGATGGGCGTCGGCGGCACCCTGGCCTTGGGATGTACCGTCGGCGCCGGCATCGGCGGCGTGGCGGTCCTGGCGCCGGCGGCGTGGCTGGCGCTCGCGGGTATGGTCGTCGGTGCCACGATCGCCCTCAAACTGATGCTGGTCGGCGGGCCGAGCGGGGCGTGGCGCCGCGTGCGGCGCCGGCTTGCAGGCGGGACGTGAAGGGCGGAGCGCGGGCCGCCGGGCTCGCCCTGATCGCCGTCGTCCTCGCCGGCGCGGCGGTGGCGGCGCGGGCGCAGCCGCTGGTGGCCGACCTCTCGCGTCATCTGATCGCGATCACCGCCAATTTCGACGGCACCGAGGTGCTGCTGTTCGGCACGGTCGAGCGCGGCGCCGACGTCGTGATCGTCGTGCGTGGACCGCCCGAGACGGCGGTGGTGCGGCGCAAGGCCCGCACCCTCGGCGTCTGGCTCAACACCGAGAGCGCCCGCTTCGCCGACGTGCCGAGCTTCTACGCCGTGGCCGCCACCGCTCCGGTCGAGGATCTTTTGCCGCCGGCGGTGCGGGCGCGCCACCGCATCGGTGTGGAGCATCTGGAGCTGGTACCGACCGAGCCGCTGGCCGAGGTCGAAGCCGCGGCCTTCCGCGATGGTCTGGTCCGCAACAAGCGACGCACCGGGCTCTATCCGGCGGTGCCGGCGCCGGTGCGTTTCGTCGGCGGCGGCCTATTTCGAACCACGGTCGCGTTTCCGGCCAACGTCCGGCCGGGGCGTTATGCCGTGGAGGTCTTCGACGTGCGCGACGGCGCCATCGCCGCCGCGCAGCAGAGCGCCTTGATCATCACCAAGGTCGGGGTCGAGGCACGGCTTTCCGAATTCGCGCGAAGCGAGGCGCCGCTCTACGGCCTCGGCGCCATCGTCTTCGCGGTGGCGGCCGGGTGGGCGGCGGCCACGGCGCTCAGGAGGACGTGAGCGATGGCGAGCGAAGGGGGCGACGACCGGCGGGTCTTTCTGGTGGTCGCCGACGAGACCCGCGAGATGCACAACGCGCTGCGCTTCGCCTGTCGGCGCGCGGTGCACACCGACGGCCAGGTGGCGCTGCTGGGCGTGGTCGAGCCGACCGAGTTCAAGCACTGGCTCGGGGTCGGCCGGGTGATGGAGGAGGAGGCCCGGGCCGCGGTCGAAGCCCGGGTCAACGCCCTCGCCGGTGAGGTCTTCGAGATGACCGGGGCGATGCCGACGGTGTACATCCGCAGCGGCAAGCGCCGCGACGAGGTCGTCGGCCTGATCGAGGAAGAGCCCGCGATCAAGCTCCTGGTGCTCGGCATGGCCGCCGGCCCGGAGGGCCCGGGCCCGCTGGTGAACTCGCTGATCGGCGGGGGGGTGGTGCTGCGGGTGCCGGTGACGTTGGTGCCCGGCGGGCTGGAGGCCGAGGAGATCGACGCCCTCACCTGAAGCCGCCACCGCGCGGGCCCGCCTCCCGCCCGTGTCAACCGCCGCTGGCCATGTCGCGGGCGCGATCGGCCGCGAAGGTGCGGTTGCCGAGCGCCGCCAGGCGGGTTTCGATCGCGCGGACCTCGCGCCGGAAGGCGGCGAGCACGTCGCCGGCGAGGTTCTCCGCCGGCGGCTGGGCGATGCCCAGCGGATCGACCGGCTCGCCCTGCTCCAGCACCTCGAAATGCAGATGCGGGCCGGTGGACCGGCCGGTGGAGCCGACGTAACCGATGACCTCGCCCTGCTCGACCCGCCGCCCGGAGCGCATGCCGTCCGCGAAGCCGGCGAGATGGGCGTAGGCGGTGGCGTAGACGTCGCCGTGCGCGATCCGGACGTAGTTGCCGTAGCTGCCGTGGCGCCCGACCCGCACCACGCGGCCGTCGCCGGCGGCGAGGATCGGGGTGCCGGTCGGCGCCGCGAAATCGACGCCCTGGTGCATGCGGGTGTAGCCCAGGATCGGGTGGCGCCGCATGCCGAAGCCGGACGACATCCGGGCGCCGCTGACCGGGGTGCGCAGCAGGAACTTGCGCCGACTTTCGCCGTCACGGTCGAAGAACGCGGCCGCGTCGCCGCGCTCGAAGCGGAAGGCCTCCAGCACGCGCCCGCCCACGGCCAGCCGGGCGTAGCGGACGGCGCCGCTGGCGACCACGGGGCCGCCCGGTAACCGCTCGCGCTCGAACAGGACCGCGATTTCGTCGCCGGCCCGGGTCTCGCGCTGGTAGTCGACGTCCCAGCTGAAGATGCGCAGGACCTCGGCAACCACCGCCGCCGGCACGCCGGCGGTGGTCGCGGCGGCGTGGAGGCTGGTGTGCACCTCGGCCTCGACCAGCTGCTCCTCGGTGACCGTGGCGCGCTCGCGCAGCCGGGCCTCGAAGTCGCCGCCGTCGGCGCGGACCAGCTCGATGCGCTCGCGCTCGGAGGGCGCGAAGGCGAGTCGCACGAGCCGCCGCGCGGCCGCGTCGGTCTGGACCTCCAGCCGCTGGCCCGGCCGCAGACGGCGCGGGTCGTAGAGCTCTCGCAGGCCCTCGACCGCGGCGTGGGCCTCCGCCCGGGCGATGCCGAGTCCCCGCAACATGCCGATCAAGGTGTCGCCCGTGGTCACCTCCATATCGATGTGCCGGCGCGGCGGCGCCGGCGTCGGCCCCCGCCCCGGCCTCGGCCCCGGCGGCGGGAGGGTCGCGCCGGCCTCGACGGCGGCGGTGCGCCGTTCGGGCTCGGTCCGGCGGTCGTACCCGCCGGCGCCGAAAG
>JAAAPF010000298.1 GCA_009908425.1 Alphaproteobacteria bacterium | reverse complement strand
GACGCTGCCGTCGCCGCGCGCCCTCGGGCGCGGGGCCGGCGGGGCGACGGTGGCCGCGGGCGCCGACGGCTGGCCACGACCGCAGGCGCGCGCCGTCCTCGCGCTCTTCGACGGCTTCGAGCCGCTCCGCCTGGAGGACCGCCGGCACGTCGGCGGCGTGTGGTACTGGCACCTGCTGGCGGAGCGCACGGGGTGACCGACCGCTCCCCCCGGCGCCTCATCGCCGGGCACGGCCGACACCCAGACGCGGAAAGCCCGCGCCGACGACGAGCGCGGCCGCGGTCGCCGCGAGCGCGAGCCGGACCGCGTCCACCGCCGGGGCCGGCTGCAGCACCTCGCCGGTGAGGTTGCCGCTCCAGTGGAAGACCACCGCGATCAGCACGCTGCGCCGGCTGTCGAGGTAGAGCCAGGTCATCAGCACCGAGGCGGCGGCGATGCCCACGAGCTGGCTCCAGGGATCGGGCGGATGGGCGAACGGGGCGTAGTAGCCGGGCAGCAGATGCAGCGGCCAGTGCCAGCTCCACCAGGCCAGCGCCACCACCGCGCTCGCGCCGAGCGGCCGCAGCCGCCCCAACAGGCGGTCGAGCAGGACGCCGCGCCAGCCGACCTCCTCGGGCAGCGGCCCCAGCACCAGGAGCGTGGCGGCGAGCGCCAGGGCCTGCCGCGGTGACGCCGCCGCCGCGGCGGGCGCGAGGCCGGCGGCGGCGGGGTCGACGGCGTGGACGATGCCGGCGGCCGCCAGCGTCGAGAGCGGCGCGAACAGGAGGGCCACGGCCCAGGCCGCGAGCCCCGCCCGCCGCGGGTCGACGGTGCGGCGCGCGAGCTCGGCGACGCCGCCGCGCCCGCCGGTCCACGCGGTCGTGACCACGCCCGCCACCAGGATCCCGGCACCGCCGACCAGGAACCACACCCGCCCCGGCGCCTGCCACACCGTCCCCGGCATCGCCGCCGCGAGCGCCCAGAACACCACCGTCCAGCCGTGCGAGAAGGCGAAGAAAACGAGCAGCGGCGGCAACTTGGAGTGGTTCATCTCCGCCTCCGACTCCTCCCCGCAGCGTGCGCGCCCGCCCGCGGGGTGCGAGGTTCGCCCGCCGCCGCCGATGACGATTGCGCGGCCCCGCACCGTGGTGTAGCGACCTCGGGGCGTGAAGATCGGGTGACCGCGAATGTCGCCCGCACAACGACCTCGTCAAACGACCTCGTGCAACGATCGGGAGGAAACGTCCCATGAATGGCACCCTTCGGACGGCCGCCCTCGCGGCCGGCTTCGGTATCGCCGCGTCCGCGGCCGGGGCCCAATCGGTCGACGTCGACGACCGCAGCGGTTGGCCGCAGAGCTTCACCGTCGGCACCGCCAGCCAGGGCGGCACCTACTTCACCTACGGCTCGGGCTGGGCGAACCTGGTCGCCGAGGAGCTCGGCATCTCCGGCGGCGGTCAGGTCACCGGCGGGCCGGTGCAGAACATGGCGCTGGTCCACGCCGGCGACATCGAGATGGGTATGACCACGCTCGGGCCCGCCTTCGAGGCCGTCAACGGCCGCAGCCCGCTGGCGCCCGGGAACCCGCACGACCAGGTCCGCGCGATGTTCCCGATGTACGAGACCCCCTTCGTGGTCACCGTGCTGGCCGGCTCCGGCGTCGAGCGGATCGCCGACATCGAGGACGGGGCGGTGATCGGCTTCGGCCCGGCCGGCTCGACCTCCGACACCTACTTCCCGGCGATGCTGGAGACCGTCGGCGTCGACTTCGACAAGCGCAACGGCAGCTGGTCGGACCTCGCGGGCCAGCTCCAGGACGGCCTGTTGGACGTCATCGCCTTCGCCGCCGGCATCCCGACCCCGGCGGTGAGCCAGCTCGAGGCCCAGAACGAGATCCGCGTCCTCGCCTTCACCGAGGACGAGACCGACACCATCCTCGAAGAATTCCCGGTCTCGGAATTCACCATCCCCCAGGCCACCTACCAGTCCTTGGACGAGGACAAGCAGGCGGTCTCGATGTGGAACTTCGCGATCGCCAACGCCGAGTTGCCGGCGAGCTTCGTCTACAACGTGATGGAGATCGTCCTCGGCAACAACGAGCGCATGGTGGAGATCCACCGGGCGGCGCGGGCGACCAAGCCCGAGCACTGGGACACCAACACGTTCCTGCCGTTCCACGAGGGGGCGTGGCAGTGGTACGAGGACAACGGGTTCGACATCCCGGACGATCTGAAGGGCTGAACGCCCGCGCCGCGGGGTCGCGGCGCGCGCCGCCGGTGTCCGCCGGCGGCGCGCCGCGGTCCCGCCCGCGCGCAGGCTCGGCGGACGGATCGACACACGGGAGGGGGAGGCATGACGGACGCACGCGACGGCGGCGGCGCCGTCACCGACGATCAGCGACTGGTGGCCCAGGGCATCGACGACGAGCCGGCGCCGAGTAATCAGCGTCAGTTCGGCGGCGTGCTGTGGGCCTTCTTCGCGGTCCTCGCCATCGCCTACACCCTGTTCCACCTCCTGGTGCTCAACGTCGCGCCCTTGGAGACGTGGACCTTCCGGCTCAGCCACGTCGCCGGCGTGCTGGTGCTCGGCTACGGCCTGGTCGCGGCGCGCAACCTCGGCGCCGAGGGGACGCCGGGGCCGATCTCGGACCGCCTCAACCTCGCGGTCGCCGTGCTCGCCCTCGTCGGCCTCGCCATCGGGGCGCTGCCGACCTGGCAGGGTCATCTCGCGCTCGCCGCCGGCGGCATGGTGAACACCGGCGAAGGCCTGTTCGTGATCGGCGCGCCGGCGATGGCGATCGCCACCGTCGCCTGCGTCGTCGCCGGCTGGTTCAGCACCCTCAGGCCCGGCCGCGTGCTCTGGACCGACTGGGTGCTGATGCTGTCGGCGCTGCTGGTCCTCGCCTATCTCTTGTTGATCCTCGACCGCCACCGCTTCTCCAACGGCACCAGCTTCGCACCGGCCGCCGACGTCTGGTTCTGCTTCGCCGGGCTGGTGCTGATCGTCGAGCTCACCCGCCGCGTCACCGGCCTGGCGCTGGTCACGATCTCGGTGGTGTTCGCCTGCTACGCCTTCGCCGGGCCGTGGATGCCCGGCTTTCTGCGGCACGAGGGCTTCTCGCTCACCGAGACCATCACCTACATCTACTCCGACAAGGGGGTGCTGGGTCCGACCACGGCGGTGTCGTCGACCTACATCATCCTCTTCATCGTCTTCGCCGCCTTTCTGCAGGCGTCGCGCGTCGGCGACTACTTCGTCAACTTCGCCTTCGCGACCGCCGGCCGCGCCCGCGGTGGCCCGGCCAAGGTCGCCGTCTTCGCCTCCGGGCTGATGGGCATGATCAACGGCACCTCGGCCGGCAACGTCGTCTCGACCGGCTCGTTGACCATCCCCTTGATGAAGAAGGTGGGCTATCGCCCCCAGGCCGCCGGCGCGATCGAGGCCGCCGCCTCCACCGGCGGCCAGATCATGCCGCCGATCATGGGCGCCGGTGCGTTCATCATGGCCGAGATCACCGGCATTCCCTATACCGAGCTGGTCGTCGCCGCGATCATCCCCGCGGTACTCTACTTCGCCTCGGTCTACTTCATGGTCGACTTCGAGGCGGCGCGGCTCGGCATGCGCGGCATGAGCGAGGACGAGCTGCCGAAGTTCGCCGTTCTGCTGAAGCAGGTCTACCTGTTCATCCCGATCGTCATCCTGATCGCCGCCCTGTTCGCGGGCTACTCGGTGATCCGCGCCGGCACGCTGTCGATCGTGGCGGCGACGGTGGTGAGCTGGCTCACGCCCTACTGGATGGGGCCGATCCAGATCCTGCGCGCGCTCAAGCTCGGCGCCGAGATGTCGATCCAGATCATCGCGGTCTGCGCCTGCTCGGGGCTGATCGTCGGCGTCATCGCGCTCACCGGCGTCGGCGCGCGGTTCTCGTCGCTGCTGTTGAGCGTGGCGTCGTCGCCGTTCCTGCCGGAAGCCATCGGCCTGCTGCTGGCGATGGTGTTCGCGATGATCGTCTCGATCATCCTCGGCATGGGGATGCCGACCACGGCCGCCTACGCGGTGGCGGCGTCGGTGGTGGCACCGGGGCTGGCGACGCTGATCGAGCCGTCGCTGTTGGGCTACGCCGACCCGGACCGGACGTCGCGACTGATCGCCCACTTCTTCGTGTTCTACTTCGCGGTGATCTCGGCGATCACGCCACCGGTGGCGCTCGCGGCCTACGCCGCCGCCGGCATCTCCGGCGCCGACGCGATGAAGACGTCGTTCGCCTCCTTCGGCACCGGCCTCGCCGCCTTCGTCGTGCCGTTCGTCTTCTTCTACAGCCCGGCGATGCTGCTCGAGGGCTCGACCTTGCAGGCGATCCAGGTGGCGTGCACGGCGATGATCGGCGTCTACATGCTGTCGGCCGGGGTGCGCGGCTTCATGCTCGCCCCGCTCAACATGCTGCAACGGGGCCTCCTGCTGGCGGGCGCGATCTGCATGATCAAGGGCGGCGTCGTCACCGACCTCACCGGCATCGCCGTCGGTCTCGCCGTCTTCCTGCCGCAACGCCGCGCGCTGCGGGCGTTGCAACCGGCCGAATGACGGCTCGGCGCAACCCGGCGCCACGGGCTCGCGTTCTCCTTTTGGGTTACGAGGAGAGGCGATGCCCGTGGACACCGAGGAACGCGTCGAAGCGGTGATGGAGGCGGATCCGCCGGTGGCGCACCTGCACGAGAGCTTGGCGCGGGCGCTCAACCGCGTGCGCGCGAGCGGTAAGCAAACCCTCGCCGTCGTCGACGGCGACTGCATCGCCGCCGTGCTCGCGGCCGCCGTGCTGGAGGAGCGCTGCGCCGGCGCCGACGACTGCGACCGGGTCCATCTGCGCGACCGCTGCGGCCCGCCGGTGCCGTTCTGCTACGCCGAGGACCACCTCGCCACCGCGCGCTCGGCGTTGACGCTCGGCGCCGCCGAGGGCACCGCGGGCGGCGCGGTCGCGGTGGTGGACGACGCGCGCCGGCTGGTCGGCATCGTCCCGGCCGCGGCGCTCGGTGACGCCCCGCCCGGCGGCCCGCGGCGCGGACCGGAGGATCCGACCGACCGCCGCCACCTGCAGAGCCCCGGCCTCACGGTCTACGCGCCGTGGGCGACCCTCGCCGGGTGATCCCGCGTCACTCGGCGCGCGGCACGTCCGCCGTGGCGTCCGTCGCGATCTCGTCGTACGCGAAGCCCGCCGCCTCGACCACGCCGCGAAGCGCGGCGCAAGCGGCGTCGACCGCGGCGCCGTCGCGGCCGCGCACCACCACCGTCGTGGCGAGGCGAGCCTGGCCGAAGCCCGGATACGAGCCCAGCTCGACGCCCTCGGCGGCGGCCGCCACCGCCGCCAGCGGAGCGGCGAGATCCCCCTCGGCGCAGCCGACGGTGAGGGTGCGGCAGGCGAGCGGGGCGCCGCCGGCGAGCCGTGGCACCAGGCCGTCGAGCATGGCCTCGAGGAGGCGCGGCACCCCCGGCAGGACGTGGACGTTGGCGAGCCGAAAGCCCGGCGCGGCGCTCACCGGGTTGTCGATCAGCTCGACACCCTCCGGCATGTCGGCCATCGAGAGCCGCGCCGGGTTGAGCCGCTGCGGATCGTAGTAGGCGCGCAGCCGGCGCTCGGCCTCGCCGTTGCGCACGAGCGGCACGCCGAAGGCCCGGGCCACCGCCGCCGCCGTGACGTCGTCGTGGGTCGGCCCGATGCCGCCGGTCGTGAAGACGTAGGTGACGCGCGCGCGCAGCTCGTTCACCGTGGCGACGATGGCCTCGCTGCGGTCCGGGATCACCCGCGCCTCGGTCACCGCGACGCCGACCGCGCCGAGCTTGCGGGCGAGACAGGAAAGGTTGGCGTCGCGGGTGCGCCCGGAGAGGATCTCGTCGCCGATCACCACGACCGCGGCGGACGCACCCGTAGTCGCGGCCCCGAGGTCAGGCGGTACGGGAAGCGGCCCGCCGCTCACCCGCCGTCCAGCCGGACCGGATCGCCCACGCGCACCATCCGGCCCGAGCCGTTGGTCACCACCACCCCGTCGACCAGCCCGGTATAGGCCAGCCGCATCCCGGTCGCGGTGCGGACGCGGCGGTGGCGCTGCAGCTCGCCGGCGCCGGCGCCGGTGACCGCGAAGACGTAGATGTCGAGGGTGTCGCCGTCGACGGTCGCCCAGGCGAGAGCGTCGCCCGCCATCGGTTCGAGCCGCTCGCGCAGGCGGAACGGGTCGTAGTCCGGCGCGCGCAGATAGTAGTCGCCGTCGCCGGCGGGCTCGAAGGCGAGCCCGCGGACCAGATGGCGCACGCCGGGGACGTCGCGCGCGCCGTCGATCCGCACCACCGAGCTCCAGCGCACCGCGAAACCGCCCTCGCCGAAGGGCTCGATCGAGGTCAGGAGATCGCGTTGCTGGACCTCGCCCGTGACCAGGTCCTGCAGCCGGCCGTCGCCGACATAGCGTCCGAAGAAGCGGTCGAGCTGGGCCAGCGCGGGCGCCGGCGCGACGAGCAGCCCGACCACGACGACCAGCGCGAGGCGCCGGGCCATCGTCACCGCTGCACCCGCTCGAGCCGCACCGGCGCGTGCGCCTGCACCGTGACCCCGCGAAACCGGCGGATCTCGAGGCTCACGCCGGTGTCGGTGGGCGCGAGCGCGAGCCGCACCATCGTCGGCCGGCCGCGCTCGTCCACCTCCAGCGTCGTGGCGATCAGGCGCTCGCCCTCCTCGCGGGCGAAGGCCAGCCGTTCGCCGTCGAACGGCAGCGCCGGTCCCGCCGAACCCACCAGCCGGGCCCACCAGCCGGCGGCGCGCCCGGCCTGCTGCCAGACCCCGGTCTCGGCGTCGCGCACCAGCTCGGCCTCGACACTGGTCTCCAGCGGCGGGCTGCTGACCTCCAGACGCAGATGCCCCTCGTCGCCGCGTTCGAGCCGGACCTCGCTCGCGCCGTCGGCGGCGGCGAAGCGCCCCTCGGGCAGCGCGGCCGCCGGCGCGGCGGCGAGGAGCAGCACGACCAGGAGTGCGGGGAGCCTCATGCCAACGCCCGCTCCACGTCCGCGACGAGGTCGTCGCCGGCCTCGATGCCGGCGCTCAGGCGGACGAACCGGGCGGGCACGTCGTCGCCGCCCCAGCGCGAACGCTGCTCGGCGGTGGTGTGGACCCCACCGAAGCTGGTGGCCTCCGTGATCAGCGCGGTGCGGTCGAGAAAGGCCCGCGCCGCGGCGACGTCGACGAAGGTGACGCCGACGAGAAAGCCGAAGCCGCGCATCTGCCGGGCGGCGAGCGCGTGCGACGGATCGCCCGCGAGCCCGGGGTAACGCACCGCCTCGACCCGCGGATGGGCGGCGAGGACGCGCGCCAGCCGGTCGGCGTTGCGGGCCATCCGCTCGAGGCGGACGTCGAGGGTGGCGAGCCCGCGATGCACCAGGAAGGTCGCCATCGCACCCGGTATCGCCCCGGTGAGGTTGCGCCATTCCCGCACCGCCGCCGCATCCGCCGGCTCGCGCGCCGCGACATGGCCGAAGAGGACATCGCTGTGCCCCGCCACCGCCTTGGTGTCCGCGCTCACCACCAGATCGGCGCCGAGGGCCAGGGGCGTCTGGCCGAGCGGGGTGGCGGTGGTGTTGTCGACGGCGACCTTGGCGCCGGCGGTGTGGGCGCGGGCCGCGAGGGCTTCGAGGTCGCAGCAGTCGAGCCCCGGATTGCTCGGCGTCTCCAGCCAGAGCAGCCGGCAGCCGGCGAGATCGGCTTCGACCATCGCGGCGGTGGCGACGAAACGCACCTCGATGCCCTTGCGGGCCAACACCGCCTCGGCGAAGCGGCGGGTGTTGTAGTAGCCGTCGCCGGCCATGACGAGGCGATCGCCCGGGGCCAGGAACGGCTCGAGCGCGGCGACGGTGGCCGCCATGCCGGAAGCGAAGGTCACCGCCTCACCACCCTCGAGGCGGCCCAGCACGGCCTCCAGCGCCTGCCAGCCGGGGTTGTACGAGCGGCCGTAGCCGGGCGCCGCCGGCTCGATGTCGCCGGCGAGCCGGTAGGTGCTGGCGAAGACCGGGCCCGGCGCCGCCAGCGGCTCACCGTCGGCGCGCGCGCGATCGGCCTCGACGACGAGGCTGGCGGGATCGAGGGTTGCGGGCACGGCGCCTCCTCGGGCCTGACGCGGCGGGATCGTCGCGCGCGGACCCGCGCTTGTCCAGTCGCCGCCGCCTCGTGCTAAACCCCTCGGCGTCACCATCCGGGGGAACGGACGATGGACGAGCTGCGCGCGCTGATGTCGAGCAACACGCTCGAACACCACTGGTGTCCGTTCACCGCCAACCGCGACTTCAAGGCCGCGCCGCGGCTGCTGGCGCGGGGTGAAGGCGTCTACTACTGGAACGAGCAGGGCGAGCGGATCATCGACGGCAGCTCGGGCCTCTTCTGCTGTCCGCTCGGGCACGGCCGGCGCGAGATCGCCGACGCCGTCCACGCCCAGCTCGCCACCATGGACTACGCCCCGCACTTCCAGGCCGGCCACCGCGCGAGCTTCGAGCTGGCGAGCCGGATCGCGCGCATCCTCCCGGACGGCATGGACCGGGTCTTCTTCGGCTGCTCGGGCTCGGAAGCGGTCGACACCGCGGTCAAGATCGCGCTCGCCTACCATCGCGCCGGTGGCGAGGCCCAGCGCACGCGGTTCGTCTCCCGCGAGCGCGCCTATCACGGCGTCAACCTCGCCGGCACCTCGCTCTCGGGCATGGTCAAGAACCGCCGGGTCTTCGACGCGGTGACCTTCCCGGTCGCCCACATGCGCCACACCTGGCTGGAGGAGAACCGCTTCACGCGCGGCCAACCGCCGACCGGCGCCGAGCTCGCCGACGACCTCGAGCGCTTCTGCCGGCTCTACGGCGGCGACGCGATCGCCGCCTGCTTCGTCGAGCCGATCGCCGGCTCGACCGGCACGCTGGTGCCGCCGGTGGGCTATCTGGAGCGCCTGCGGGAGATCTGCGACGCCCACGGCATCCTTCTGGTCTTCGACGAGGTCATCACCGGCTTCGGGCGCACCGGCGAGGCCTTCGCCGCGCAGAGCTTCGGCGTGAAGCCCGACATCGTCACGCTCGCCAAGGCGATCACCAACGGCTGCCAGCCGATGGGCGCGGTCGCGGTCGACGAGCGCATCTACGACACCATCGTGGACGCGGCGCCCGACGAGGCCATCGAGTTCTTCCACGGCTACACCTGTTCGGCGCACCCCGCCGCCTGCGCCGCCGGCATCGTCGTCCAGGAGATCTACGAGCGCGAGGACGTCTTCGCCCGCGGCCGGGCGCTCGCCCCCCATTTCCAGGAGCGCCTGTTCGCGCTGGCCGACATCGCGGCCGTCACCGACGTGCGCGGCTACGGGCTGATGGGCGGGGTCGACGTCGCGCCCGCCGGCGCCCCCGGCCGGCGCGGGCTGGAGGCGACCAAGCGCTTCTTCGAGGCCGGCCTGCACGTGAAGTTCACCGGCGACTGCGGCATCGTCGCGCCGCCGCTGGTGGCCGAGCGCGACCACGTCGACGAGATCTTCGACAAGGCCGAGCGCGTGCTCCGCACCTTTTGAGCACGGCGCGGCCCCGCCCGCCGGGCGGGGCCGGCACCCTGCGGCGTCAGCGGCCGCCGCCGCCCGCGGAGCGGCTGGCCTGCTGGGTGATCGCCATCAGGTCGTTCTGGAAGCGCTGGGCGCGGGCCATGGTGTCGGACCAGTAGCTGTTCTGGCACTGCATCAGCCGCTCCGGGCCGCGCGCGCCGGTGAGATCGAGCGCGAATTCCAGGTTCTGGCGCGCCTGCTCGGACATCGTGCGCATGACGAGGTTCATGATCTCGCTCTGCGTCTCCACCAGCTGGCCGTTGAAGGCGCGATCGAGCCCGTGGGCGGCGCGCTCGCCCCAGCCGCGGCCGGCGTGCGCGCTCGGGTCCGCCTGGCGCCGCGCCATCCGTTCCGCCGCCTGGGTCGCGGTATCCGTCTGCGCCATCATCGTCCCTCCCGGACTATGCGCGGCACCGCCCTGCACCGTCGTCGTCTCCGGACGGTTTCTCGCCGACGCCGCAATCTCACCCGCCAGAGTTGTCAAAACGACCGCTGTCGTCAACGCCGCATCGGCGTCTCTGCGATAATGTCATGTTTGTCTCGACTTCGGTCGATCTTGCCTCAACTCGGAGGCGACGAACGGCTCGGATCGTTCGAAAGCCGGAAACGATCTCGTGAACGCGGGTGTCTCGATGCCGCCGGCGGACGCCGGCACACCGTCACCCGGTTCACCCCCCCATCGTCGAGGAGAGTTCGATGGCCTACCCCACGCTCGCCGCCGTCACCGCGCTGACGGTCGCCGCGTCCGCCGCCGCGCCGGTCGACGCCGCGGAGACCTACCGCTTCGATCAGGGCCACACCGAGGTCCGCTTCGCCTGGAACCACGCCGGCCTGACCACCCAGTCCGCCGAGTTCGAGGCGCTCGACGGCGAGGTCGTCATCGACCGCGAGGAGGTCGCCAACTCCGCCGTCACGGTCACCATCGACGCCGCCTCGATCGAGACCGGCGTCGACGCCTTCAACGAGCACATCACCTCGAGCGACTTCTTCGATGTCGCCACGCACGGCGAGATCACCTTCACCGCCACCGAGGTCGTCCGGGTCGGTCAGGACCGCGCGCTGATCACCGGCGATCTCACCATCAAGGGCATCACCCACCCGGTGACGCTCGACGCCGAGCTCACCTTCGACGGCCCCCACCCGCTCGGCGAATTCATGGACCAGTACGACGCCTACTACACCGGCTTCGAGGCGACGACGACGGTCCGGCGCAGCCGCTGGGAGCTGGGCATGTTCGCGCCCCTGGTCTCCGACGCCGTCGACATCACCATCCGCACCGAGTTGCGCCGCGTGGACGGCACCGGCTGAGCCGCGGGCCGGCCCCGCCGCCGCGAGCGGCCAGAAGGTCTCATGCTGCACTGCAAAATTCATGTTGCGTTGCAGCATAGGCAAGCTTAAGACTCGGGACGTCAACGCAGAAAGGTCTAACCGATGAAGCCCGTCACCCTTCCCAAGCTCGACGTGGACGCCATTTTCGCGATGCAGAAGGCGAACATGGACACCCTCGTGAAGGCCGAGTCCGTCCTGCTCGATGCGGCTCAGGCGGCGGTGAAGGCCCAGTACGGCTTCGTCACCGACTGCATGGACCAGATGCAGGGCGTGATGAGCGGCAAGCTCGACGCCGAGAAGAAGCCGCAAGCCTACGTCGCCGACGTCAAGGCCGCGGCCGACAAGTACGTGTCGGTGACGCAGAGCCAGATGGATCTCGGCATGAAGGCGCAGGCCGAGGCCATGGACATGATCACCAAGCGCGTCCAGCAGAACGTCGACGAGCTGCAGAAGCTCGCCGCCTGAGCCGACACCGCCATCGGGGCCGGCCGACCCCCCTCCCTCGCGGCCGGCTCCTCTTGGACGAGCCCCGGGTTCCTCCCGCCCGGGGCTCGTTGTCGTTCGTCCCCTCCCCCTGCGCCCGCGGCGGAGCACCCCCGGCGGCGAGCCGCGGGTCCGTCAGCCGGCGCGCTCGCGGGCCTCGCGGGCGTCGGCGAGGGCTTCGTCGACGCCGAGGTTGACCCGATCGCCGGGGCGCAGGAGCGCGATGTTCTCCTCGTCGACGACCGAGATGCGCGGGTGGACCGGCAATCCCAGCAGGCTCTGCACGGCGCGCTCCTCCTCGCGCAGTTCCAAAAGCTCGCGGCAGATGCGCGCGCGCAACTTGCGCGGCAGCTCGCGGGCCTCGCGGTGGTAGCGCGCCCGCGCGGTGAGCCGGCCGAAGAGCCCCAGCGTCACCCGGCCCTCCCGGCGAGCGGCACCAGGGCGAAGGCGAACATCAACACCGCGAGCGCGAGGATGATCAGCCGGAGGCCGTAGGTGCGCTCCCGCTGCTCGTTTTCCGCGAAGTAGCGCCGGTAGCCGATGCCGTAGGCGCCGGCCATGTAGTCGCGCAGCCGCTCCAGTCGCTCCTCGGGATCGCCGATGCGCGCGGCGAGTTGACGCTCGGCCTCGACGGTGGCCTCCAGATCGGGCGGGTCGAAGTAGATGAAGCGCCACTCGACCCGCACGATCAACAGACACGCCGCGACCAGCGCCGCCACGGCGAACAGCGCCAGCCCCCAGAGGGCGACGTCGAGCGCCGTCGGGGCGGCGAGATCGACGAGCGGCGCCAGGGTCGCCAGGTTGAAGACCGAGAACGCCAGCGCCGCCACCGGTGTCGCCAGACTGGCCGGGACGTCGTCGCGCCGTTGGCGTCGGACGCGAAACATCTCGCGCGTGATGTCGAGGCGAAAGCCCGCCGGCGTCATCGTCCCCCGTTCGCTCCGCCGCCGCCGCAAGCGCCGACAGGGGCCGCGGGTTCCGTCACTTTGGACGGAGGTCGCGGCAGGGCCGGCCCGCGCCACCCGGCCACGGTCGGCGACGCCTCGGCCGGCGGCCGCGACCGGTTCGCCCCACCGTGCGCGGGCCGATGCTGCCGCCCGCGGGCGCGGCGGTGGAGTCCGCCGCCACCGCATCGGCGGGCGTCACGTCCGCGGGCGTCGACCCGGTGGCCGCGCCGCGGCGACGGCTACGCCGCCACCCGCATCGCCGCATCGAGGCGGCGGTGGCGACGCTGCAACTCCTCGCGCGCCGAGGTGACCAGGGTGCGGAACTCGGCCGGGAGCCGGTCGTCGCTCTTCAGCTGATCGTAGATCCGCGTCGCCCGGCGTTCCGCCTCGCGCACGATGTCGAGCACGCCGGCGTCGCCGTCGCGTTCCCGGGCGAGGCGGATCCGGCCGAGCGCCTCGGCCTCCGCGTCGCGCGCGGGCGCTTCGGCGGCGACGCCCAGCTGCTCCGCGAGGCGGCGCAGATGGCCGAGGTCGCGCTCGTGAATGCCGGCCAGTGCGGCGACGATATCGCGTGCCGGCGCCGCCTTCAGCGCGTGGGCGCCGCCACGGCACACCGTCGCCGCCCATCCCAGCTCGCGCACGGCCCCTTCGACGTGGATCGGCAGCTCGATGTCGACATCCTTGGTTGCGACCATGGCGGATCTCCCGTCGATCCGTGGGGGCTGCCGGCGGCCGCATCAGCGTTGGCCAAGCCTGGGCGGAGGGCCGCGGACCGCCTCCACGTGCCTGTCAATGATACGATCATGCAACGCCGCTTCCCCGGCTGCGGTTCCCTCGGCCACCCGCGGCGCGGGGCGCGACGGCGTGCCCCGCGGTCGCTCGGCGCGGCGGGCTGCCGCTCAGCCCGCGGCGGCGCGGGCCTCGTCGAGATGGTCGCGCAGCACCTCGATCCGGCGCTCCGGCGAGGGGTGGGTGGAGAGGAACGCCGGCGGACGGTCGCGGGCGAGCTCGGTCATCCGCCGCCAGAGCGCGATCGCCGCCGCCGGGTCGTAGCCCGCCTTCGCCATGGTCTCCATGCCGAGCCGGTCGGCCTCCAGTTCGTGGGCGCGCGAATAGGGCAAAAGGATGCCGTATTCCGCACCCGCCCCCATCACCGCCGCGATCTCCTCGGCGAAGGCGACGTCGCCGGCCTGCAGCACGGTCTCGGCGATCTGCAGGCCGGTGCGCGTCACCAGCGCGGTCTCCAGGCGCTCCTCGGCGTGGTCGGCCCGGTGATGGCCGATCTCGTGGCCGATGACGGCGGCGAGCTGGGCGCGGTCCTCGGTCGTCGTCACCATACCCTCGTAGATCGCCATCTTGCGGCCGGGCACGACGAAGGCGTTGGCCTGCTCGGAGGCGAGCACGCTGACCTCCCAGGCCGCCGGATCCTCGCCGCCGGCGCGCAGCAGGGTGCCCGCCTGGCGCTCGACCTCGCGCTGCAGCGCCAGATCCCGGGTGGGCGGGGTCTGCTGCAGGGTCCGCTCCCAGGTTTCGAGCCCGAGCCGGCGCAGCTGTTCGTCGGAGACGAGGTCGACCGGCACGCCGCCGCCGTCGCAACCGGCGACGATCCCGGCGCCGGCGCCGGCGAGCGCGAGGCGCAGCACGTCGCGTCGCCTGGCCCCGCAGCCGCAGGGCGCCGGGCTCCTCGCCGCCGCCGTGCCGCCGGTGTGCGCGCCACCGTCCGCCATCGCCGTC
>JAAAPF010000058.1 GCA_009908425.1 Alphaproteobacteria bacterium | reverse complement strand
CGACGGCGGCTGAGCGCCCCCCGCGGCGGCGGTGGGCCGGCCGGGGCGGGCCGCCTCCGCCACCGCCGGGTTTCCGCCCTCGCCGGGGTGGGCCTCGCCGCCTCGGGCCTCGCCGCGTCTCCGGCCCCCGCCGCGAAGGCGCCGCTGACGGCGACGGAACTGCGCGGCGCGATCGTCGGCCACACCATGTACGACACCGGCCGGCGCTTCGGGATCCGCTGGCATTGGGCCGGCTACTATCGTGCCGACGGGCGAGCCTTCGCCCGCGCCTGGTGGGGGTTCGGCGAGATCACCGCCCGCGGGTGGTGGGAGATCGACGACGGCCGCTGGTGCCAGCGCTGGGAGGAGGTCGACTGGAGCCGCGGCGGGCGCAACTGCTATCGCGTCCGCCGCACCGGCGACGGCCTGCGCTGGCGCCACGTCGAGGGTCCGCACGCCGAGGACCACCGCTTCGAACGCCGCCCCGGCGACGCCTTCGACCTGGCGCCATGACGCCGGCTCAGGCGGCGGTGCGGAGGGCGGCGTGGACCCGGGCGAGGCCGCGGCGCAGGCGGTCGAAGAGGTCGTCGATCTCGTCCTCGCGGATGATCAAGGGCGGGCAGATGCCGACGACGTCGCCCGGCAGCGGCCGCAGGATCAGGCCCTCCTGCAGACAGGCCTCGGTGATCCGCGCCGCCATCTTGGCGTCGGCCGGGAACGGCTCGCGCGTGGTCTTGTCGGCGACGATCTCGAGGGCGCCGATCAGGCCGACGCCGCGGGCCTCGCCGACGAGGCCGTCGTCGCCGAGCGCCGCGAGCCGTTCCTGAAACCGCGGCGCGATGCGCCGGACGTGCTCGATCAGTCCGTCCGACTCGTAGATCTCGAGGGTCGCGAGCGCGACGGCGGCGGCGACGGGATGGCCGCCGTAGGTATAGCCCATCCCGAAGGTGCCGAGTTCGTCGGTGCGGTCGGCGATCGTCTGGTAGACGGGGTCGGCGATCATCAACGCGGCGATCGGGGCGTAGGCCGAGGACAGCTGCTTGGCGCAGGTGACGAGGTCGGGGCGGATGCCGTAGGTCTGCGAACCCCACATGTTGCCGGTGCGGCCGAAGCCGCAGATGACCTCGTCGGCGACGAACAGCACGTCGTGCTCGGCGAGGACGGCCTGCACCTTCTCGAAATAGCCCGCCGGCGGCGGGATCACGCCGCCGGCACCCATCACCGGCTCGGCGAAGAAGGCGGCGACGCGGTCGGCGCCCTCGGCCTCGATCAGCCCGTCGAGCTCGGCGGCGAGGCGGGTCGAGAAGTCCTCCTCGCTCTCGCCCGGCAGGCCGTCACGGTACCAGGACGGCGTCGTCACCTGGCGGAAGCGCTCGGCCATCGGCAGGTCGAAGCCGCTGCGGGCGTAGGGCAGGGCGGTGAGGTGGCCGCCCGCGAGCGTGATGCCGTGGTAGGCCCGCCGCCGGCTGATGACGAGCTTCTTCTCCGGCCGGCCGCGGGCGTTCTGGTAGTACCAGATCAGCTTGAGGGCGCTGTCGATGGCCTCGGAGCCGGAATTGACGAACCACACCTTGGCGATGTCGGCGGGGGCGCAGGCGACCAGCTTCTCGGCGAGCTCGATCACCGGCATCGTCGAGCGGTGGGCGAAGGTGTGCATGTAGGGCATGGTGTCGAGCTGGCGGCGGGCGGCCTCGACCAGCCGCTTCTCGCTGAAGCCGAGCCCGGCGCACCACAGCCCCGAAAGGCCCTCGACGTAGCGGTTGCCGTCGTCGTCGAAGACGTAGATCCGCTCGCCGCCGGTGATCACCAGCGGCCCCTTGCTCTCGTGGGCCCGCAGGTTGGTGTAGGGATGCACCACGTAGGCGACGTCGCGGGCGGCGGCGGAGTTGGGGTGGTGTGCCATGAGGCTCCTCGACGGCGGAGAGATGGCCCGGGCTTTGCCACAAGCCGTTCGGGAGATTATCGAGTGCGGCGGCGCGGGGAAAGCGATCGCCCGTCGCGGCGGTGTCGGACAACGGAGCTGGGAATGCTGGAGGCGCGCTATCGCGAGTTGGTGGAGCGGGGCGAGATCGCGGCCGACGGCGATCAGGCCCGCGCCGTGGCCGAACTCGCCCGGCTCGAGCGCGCGCTCGCGGACTACCGCCCGGCGGGGCGAGCCCGGCGCGGGCTGTTCGGGCGCCGGCCGGCGCCGACCGACCCGCCCGCCGGGGTCTACCTCCACGGCGGCGTCGGCCGCGGCAAGTCGATGCTGATGGACCTGTTCCACGGCGGCATCGACGTCGAGCGCAAGCGCCGGGTGCACTTCCACGACTTCATGCTCGACGTCCACGCCCGCCTGCACGAGCGCCGCCGCTCGCACCCGCGCGAGGGCGAGCCGCTGCTGCCGCTCGCCGACGCGCTGGCGGCGGAGGCGTGGCTGCTCTGCTTCGACGAGTTCCACGTCACCAACATCGCCGACGCGATGATCCTGGGGCGGCTCTTCGACGCGCTCTTCGCCCGCGGCGTGGTCGTGGTGGCGACCTCGAACTGGCCGCCGGACCGGCTCTACGAGGGCGGGCTGCAGCGCAACCTGTTCGTGCCGTTCATCGAGCGGCTGAAGGAGCGCGTCGCGGTGGTGGCGCTCGAGGGTCATCGCGACTACCGCCTCGACCGCCTGCGCGAGCTCCGGGTCTACTGGCACCCGCTCGGGTCCGCCGCCCGCGAAGGGCTCGAGGACCTCTTCGCCACGATGACCGACGGCAACCCGGGCGAGGAGGAGACGTTGCACGTCGGCATGCGGCACCTGCCGATCCCGCGGGCGAGCCACGGCGTCGCCTGGTTCGACTTCACCGATCTCTGCGAGCGGGCGCTGGGGGCCGCCGACTACCTGGCGCTCACCGAGCGCTACCACACCATCATCGTGGAAGGGGTGCCGATGCTGACCCCCGACAAACGCAACGAGGCGCGACGCTTCATGACGCTGGTCGACGCCCTCTACGAGCGCGGTACGCATCTGGTCGTGGCCGCCGAGGCGCCGCCGGAAGAACTCTATCCCGAAGGCGACGGCGCCTTCGAATTCCAGCGGACGGCGAGCCGGCTCAACGAGATGCAGTCCAAGGACTGGGTCGACCGCGCCCGCGAGCGTGCCGAGCACGCCGGCGCGCTGGACCCGACGGCGCTGCCGCACCACGCCTGAGGAGGGGTGATCCTTGTCCACGCAGAGCACCGCGCGCCCGGTCGGCGCCACCGACCTCCGCGCCCGCAAGGGTGGCGAGCCGATCGTGGCCCTCACCGCCTATCTCGCGAACACCGCGGCGATCGCCGATCCGCACTGCGACGTTCTGCTCGTGGGCGACTCGCTGGGCATGGTCGTCCACGGCTACCCGTCGACGCTGCCGGTCTCGCTGGAGCTGATGATCCTCCACGGCAGCGCCGTCGTGCGCGGCGCGCGGCGGGCGTTGGTCGCCGTCGACATGCCCTTCGGCTCCTACGAGGCCAGCCCCGAACAGGCGTTCGCGAGTGCTTCGCGGGTCATGGCGGAGACCGGCTGCGGCGCGGTCAAGCTCGAGGGCGGTGCGCGCATGGCGGAGACCATCGCGTTCCTCGTCGCCCGCGGCATCCCGGTGATGGCTCATGTCGGGCTGACGCCGCAGGCGGTGCACACCTTCGGCGGCTTCAAGACCCAGGGCCGCGAGCGCGCGCAGTGGGAGGCGATCGAGGCCGACGCGATCGCGGTCGAAACCGCCGGCGCCTTCTCGGTGGTGATCGAAGGCGTCGTCGAGCCGCTGGCCGCCCGGATCACCGAGACCCTCGCCATCCCGACCATCGGCATCGGCGCCTCGGCCGCCTGCGACGGCCAGATCCTGGTGATGGAGGACATGGCCGGCCTCACCCCGCGCGTGCCCAGGTTCGTCAAGCGCTACGGCGAACTCGGCACCGCCCTCGACGAGGCCGTCCGGGCCTACGCCGACGACGTCCGCGCCCGGCGTTTTCCGGGCGAGGCGCACGTCTACGCCCCGACGTCCGAATAGGCTCGGGTCCGCCGCCGGGGGATCCCGGCGACGGCGTCAGGGGCGGAAGTCGGCGGTGAGCCGGACGGCGCCGGCTTGGCCGGCCGCGGCGGCGCCGACGCTGGCGCCGGGTTCGACCAGACAGGCCGCGAGCGCGTCGAGGCCGTCGTCGCGGTTGTGCCCGCCCGGCTGAAAGTCGCGCATCTCCTGGACGAGCGGGGTCTCGAGCACGCGGCGGTGGACGCGGAGCGAGCGCGCGGCCAGCACCGGATCGAAGGCCTCGACGATGCGGCGGTCCTTGTTGCGGGTGGCGGTGTGTTCGCGAATGGTGACCGGCGCGCCCACCCGCTTGATCGTCTGCCGCAACAGGTTCGGCAGGAACTTGCCGATGCCGTTGGTCTCGAGCGTGATCACCGGGCAGCCGTTCTTGCGCGCGATCGCCACCACCTGCCGGCAGAGCTGGGTCGCCTCGTCGACCTCGTCCGCGAGGTTCGGGTCGTGGCGGAGATAGACCATGTCGGTGCACCAGAATCCGCCGGCGGCGTCGGCGAAGACGACGGCGACGACGCTGGCGTCGCCCCCGCTCGGCGAGCCGAAGGCGGGATCCCACCAACAGTTCACCATCTTGAGCTCGCGCCCGTCCAGCGCGTAGCGCAGCCGGCGGTTGACGGTCGCGATCTCCAGCTCGGCGTCGAACGCCACCAGCCGGCCCGGATCGAGCCGGACCTCGCGCAGATCGACCGGCTCCAGGAGCATCTGGGCGCGAAACCGCAGCGACCCGACCTCGCGCTCGAGGGCGTCGACCTTATCGTGGGGAAAGCGCTCGGGCCAGCGCGAGCGCCCGCGCTCGTCGCGGATCGGCAGCACCAGCCGGCGGTAGTCCGCCAGGAACGGACGGTGGTCGGGGTCGCGGCCTTCCGGGTCGGCGTAGATGGTGTCCTGGGCGTGCGGCGTGCCGATGCAGAGCTGTAGCCCGCCCGGAACCACCACGAAGGAGAGCTCGGCGAGCCGCCGGCGGAGGTCGTCGCGCTTGGTGGCGGTGTCGGCGGTGTTGGGCACCTCGACGTCGTCGCAGATCACCAGATCGGCGCGCGAGCCGGTGAGGTTGGCGCCGAGCCCGCGCGCCAGCATCGACGGGTCGCGCAGCTCGCGCGGCCGCTCGACGGTGAGCTGATCGGACGCCCACGAGCCTTGCGCCGGCGCGAGCAGGGCCTTGGCGAGCGGGTGGCGCTCCAGCACGCCGCGGACGTTGCGCACCATCTTGGTGGCGAGGGCGTGCTCGGCGGCCACGACCAGGATCCGGAGATTGGGGTCGACGCTCAAGAGCCACGTGCAGAAGAGCCCGACCAGCGTCGACTTGCCGGCGTCGCGGAACACCATCAACAACAGCCGCTCGTCGCCGCGCCGCCAAGCCTCCTCCAGCCAGCCGGCGATCTCCAGGTGCAGCGCCGGGGTCGCGAGACCCTGCAGGCGGTTCCAGAGCCAGAGGTACTGGCGAAAGCTCACCAGCCCGTCGCCGCGCCCCGCCGTCGTCGCCTCCGCCACGGTCCGCCTCAGAGGTCGAGCAGCGAGCTGCCGACCTTCATCGCGCCGCCGACGACGTCCCTGGTCACCCGGTTGCGCGTGTCGAGCAGGTTGCGGCGCTGCCGCGCGCCGGCGCGGGCGCGGATGTTGCGGATGGCGAGATCGCGCTCCTCGACCGCGAGCGCGTCCTCCTCCATCAGTTCGTCCTCGATGCCGCGCCGCACCGCGCGCGCCGAACCGGCACCGGCGCCGGTGCCCGAACTCGCCGCGCGCGCCCGCGCCGCGGCCAGCCGTTCGCGCAGCTCGCGCGCACGCTGGGTGCGCTCCGCGGCGTCGCGTTGGCGGACCTCGGCGACGTCGCGCTCGGCTTCGGCTTCGATGGCGGCGTTCTGGTTGCTCGACGTCGACCGCGACATGGCGGCGTCGACGCCGATCCCGGCGAGCGTGGAGAAAGCGCCCATCAGCGTGCGATCCTTACGTCGGAGGTGACCGAAAGCAGGTGAAAGTCCGCCGGCTCGACCAGCCGGACGCGCCACCACGGCCCGTCGTCGGCGCCGCGCCAGCCGCGCGCCCGCAGCGTCTTCATCCCGGTGAAGGGCGGCTCGTCGGCGGCGGCGAGTTCGACCTCGCGCAAGCCCTCACCGAGGTCGACGGCGAGGCTGCGGGTGGCGTGGAGCTGCAAGGTCAGCTGCACCGGCCGGAACAGCTGCGCCGGCCGACGTCCCTCGCCGAGGAGCGGCAGCGGCGCGATCGTACCGGTGAAGCCGAGGCCGGCCTCCACCCGGCGCGCCGGCGCCGCGGTGGTGACGACGCCGTCGGTGACCGTCGCGGTCGCCGGGGGCGCGCCGTCCGCCAGGACCACCACCTCGCGCCCTTCGAGATGGTCGAAGTCCGACCAGGTCGTGGTCGGGACTTCGGCGCCGACGCTGCGTGCGGCGTCGAGCCGGTGGTCGTCGGCGAGCGCCTCGATGCGGGTGGTGCCGTCGCGCTCGACCAGGAGATAGGCGCGGCCGCCGGCCGCCGCGACCGCGAGCACCCGGCCGTCGGTCTCCTGCCGCGACCACGCGACCATGGCGGCGTTGCGGTCGAGCGTGCAGGTCGCGAGTGCGCCCGGGCCGTCGACCAGCAGCAGCAGGCGGCGCGCGGGATCGAAGGCGAGATCCGACGGCTCGGCCACCAGGTGGCGGGCGCGGACGGCGAGGTTCTCGGCCTGATAGGCGGTGTCCGCGCGGGTGAAGACGTACTCCACCACGGCGTCGCCGCCGCGGGCGACGAAGACCGAGGTGCCGTCGACGCTCGCCGGCGGGACGTAGCGCGGCTCGTAGCAGCCCAGCCCGGTCTGCTTCACGGCCACGACGTCGGCGGGTGAGAGGGGGCGGCCGTCGACGGTCCACTCGCTCGCGGTGGTGAAGACCTCGAGCTCGCGGCCGGTGGAGAAGGCGCGGATGGCGTGGGCCGGGTCGTCGCCGAGGGCGATGGCGATGGCCTCGTCGGCGAGGCCGGTGCCGGTGTCGAAGTCGAAGGGCCGGCCGATGCGCGACATCCACAGGCGGTTCGGCATGCGCGGCACGCCGCCTGCGACCAGTCGGTCGCGGAAGACGATACAGGCGCTCGGATAGCCGGCGACGGGGCCGAAGGCCTGCTCGGCCCAGTCGAAGGTGCGCGCCCCGTCCTCGATCGGGGTCTGCGGGATGCCGAGCGCGGTGAAGCCGTCCGCCGCCACCGAGGTGAGCGCGACCTCGGTGGTCTTGAAGCGCAGCCGCGTGCCGACGTGGTCGGGCCCGAACACCTGCTGGTTGCTGGTCAAGGCCCAGAGCTCGCCGCCGTCGGGGGCGGCTTCGAGGCTGGCCTCGGGGTTGGCGTACTTGGCGTAGGGCTGGAGGCGGACGACCTTGGCGTCGTCGGCACCCGGCTCGGTGTCGAAGACCCAACTCAGCACGCGCCAGTGGCCGTAGGGCTCGAGCACGACGTGCTGCGGCGGCAGCGTCGGGTGACAGACGAAGAGGTCGCCGCGATAGCCCGCCCAGCTCAGCCGCGGCAGATGCTCGACGGTCCAGGGCGCGTCGAGCGCGGCCACCAGCCGCTCGTCCTCGTAGACCAGGGCCCGACGGTCGAGGAGCACGAAGACGCGGACGGCGCCGTCCTCCAAGGGGACCGCGGCGAGGCGGCCGGGCCCGGCGACGGCGGCGACGTGGCGCAGACCGGCGCGGCGCTTGACCCCGCCGCCGGAGGCGACCCAGACGTTGCGGAGCTCGAGCGCGCCCTCGTCGTAGGCGCCGAGATCGCTGCGCCCGATCAGCCGCGGGTCGATCTCGCCGGCGGCGAAGCCGGTCTGCAGCGGGCGCACGCCGGCCGTCACGACCGCACCCGGAGCAGGCTGTCGTCGCCGACCCGCGGCGGCGTCTCCTGGGCGCGGTCGATCGCCCAGGCGCGCTCGAGCTCGCGCTCGGCCAGGCGGTCGAGGGCCTCGGCGCGGGCGGTGCTCTCGGTGAGCGGCATGCAGAGCTCGGCGGCGAGCTTGGCGATCACCGCGGCGCGGAAGAACGGCGGAAAGACGTCCTCGCCCGGCCGGAACTGATAGGTCAGCACCACCGCCCGCGCGTCGCTGTGGAGCTCGCCGGCGACCAGGGCGTAGCGCGGGCCGGCACCGCGGTCGTCGACGTAGATCGCCCGCAGAAAGTCCGCGGGCAGCGCGAAGCGCACGGCGAAGTCGGCGAGCGGGGCGCCGTCGAGGGCGGTGAGCTCGGCGCGCTTGAGGGTGAACGACCAGGGGTGCGCGGTCAGGGTCGCCTCCACCACCACCGGGTAGAGCGCGGCCGCCACCGCGGCGCTGGCGTCGGCGTCGTCGAGGCCCCGGATCGGCAGGGCACCGAGCTTGACCAGCGCGGCGTTGACAAGGTCGAGATCGGAAAGCGGGCTCGCCATGGCGCTATCGGGCTCCGGGTGGGGCCCGCCGACGGCGGCAGCCGACGGCGGGCCGGTCGCGTTCGCGTCAGGGGTGCCCGAACTCGTCGGGCGCCCGGACGCCGACGCGGGTGCCGTCGTTGACGGTCACCACGCGCAGGACGTGCTTGGGCTCGTGCGGAATGCCCAGGTTCAAGAAGACGAAATCGCCGACGCGCAGCAGCGGTGCGGCGGGGTCGAAATAACCGTCACCGTCGACCGCCTCGGTGCGATCCGCGCTGCGGTAGTGCCACAGCGTGAAGCCGTTGGCGTAGGAGAGCGGATGCAGGCCGGCCGGGTCGTAGGCCATCGGCTCAGGCCTCGCTGCAGATCATCTTGATGCAACCGGCCGGGTCGATCAGCCCCGCGCCCTGCGACATCCAGTTGGCCACGAAGTGGGCGGCGCGCTCGCCGACCCAGCTGATGTCGGCGGTGACGTCCTGGCCGATGGCGTGGGCCACCGCGCTCTTGTGGTACCAAAAGCAGGTGCGCTGCTTGGACCCGCCGTCGAACGGCAGCCCGGAATGGGCGATCCACATCGTGCCCAGCCAGGACTTCGCCTGGGTGCCCTGCCAGGGCAGGTTGTCGGCGCCGACGTACTCGGCGGAGGCGAATTCCGGCAGGTCGAGGAGGTTGGCCCACTGCTTCCAGCCGACCACGGCGTAGCGCTCGCCGTCGTCGGGGACGTCCTCGGCGCCGAGCAGCTCGAGCGCGGCCAGCACCTTGGCCTTGGTCAAGGGCTTGGTGACGTCGCCCGCGCTCTCGCCGGCCTGGTCCAGCGCCGCGATGATGAGCTGATCGGTCTGCCGCCCCAGGGCGTAGGCGCCGGCGCGGGCGAGCGCTTGGCGCTCGTCGATGTTGATCTTCATCTCGTCGAGGCGGTCGACGTAGTCGCCGGCGTAGTAGTCTTCGAGGCCGACCTCGACCGAGATGTGCTCGGCGTTCATCTGCGGCACGAAGTCGTGGCGCGGTTTGGTCTGGGCGAGGCCCTTGCCGATGCGCTGGAAGACGCAGCTGGAGCCCACCACGCCGCTGCGGGTGCGGACGGTGCGGCGCAGCTTGCTGCCCTGGCGCTGGAAGGCGTCGTGCACCTCGCCCTCGAACTGCTTCACGAAGGCGCGGTCGATCGTCATGCTCATGGCGAAATTCCTACGGGCTTACGGGAGGAGAGAACGCCGTCGACCGGTTGTCCCCCGCGGGGGCCGAGCGGGTCGGCGGGGTGGCGGCGGCGGCCGCGTCGGGTTGTCGCCGCTGCGCGAACTCATTCCTTGAAGAGGCGCTCGAAGCCGCGGGTGACCTCGCCCACGAAGGCGGGATCGCGGTCGCGCCAGTAGCGGGGATCCTGCATCATCCGGCGGAGCTGGCCCTCGTCGGCGGGGACCGCCGGGGCGTCGGCGTGCACCACGCGCGGCTCGCGCGCCTGCATCATCTGGTGCATCGCCATGACGCCGTCGTAGCTCGACGCCAGCGTCTCGTAGACCTCGCTCTCGAGATTGGCCTTGCCCCAGGTCCGCAGCTGCTCGGCGGTGGATTGCCAGCCGTCGGGCCCGCCGAAGGCCTGCTCGAGCTTGCCGAGTTCCTGCTGCACGAAGACCTCGCCGTAGGCCTCGCTCACCGCCGGCAGCAGGTAGTCCTCGGCGAGCTCGTAGACCAGCTGGGCCTGATCCTGGGTGAAGCCGGCCTGGTGGAGGCGCTTGTTCACCTCCGGGTCGGGCGCCACGAGCTGGCTCTCGGTGGCGATCTGGTAGCCGTCGGGATCGGCCGGGACGGCGGGCGGCGCCCGGTCGTCGACGGCGTCGTCGCCCGCGGCCTCCGTTGCAGCGGCGCCGTCCGCCGCCGCGGCGTCGGCGCCGTCGGCCGGGGCGGGGGCGGGTTCCGCGCCGAGCCGGCGCTCCAGCTCCAGGTACGACTTCAACAGCGCCTCGGTGCGGAGCTGACCGGCGTCGGGATCCCAGAACTTCGCCGGCACGCCGTCCGGGCGCGGCGTCGCCTCCGGCGCCGCCGCGGGCTCGGTGACCTCGTCCGCCGCGGCGGTCTCGGTGGCCGCCGCGAACGCCTGGTCGACGTTCGGATCCACGGGCGTGGGGCTGGGCTCGTTCATCACGCGGAGTCTCCGGATGACCCGCGACGCGCGGTCGCGATGAGGTGGTGCAGGTAGAGGACGACGCTGCGCTGTCCCTCCAGATGGCGGAGCTCGGCGTCGCCGGCGCTGGGCGGCAGGGCGTGGCCGAGATAGCGCCGCTCCAAATGCCGCAGCAGGTGGGCGCCGGCCTCACCGCCGAGCGCGGCGCGGGCGCAAGCGGCGAGGTCGCCGCCGTCGCCGCCGGCGGTGGGCTCGCCGGTGGCGGACCAGGGCTCGGTCATGGCGGGCTCCCTCATCCGTCGCCGCCGGCGAGGGCGTCGATCGCCGCGGCGGCGTCCGCCACTGGATCGGCGACGTTCGGGCCGTCGCGTACCAGCTCGGCCGGCACGCCGAGCGTGCGCGCGAGCCACCGCGCGACGGCGGGGACGTCGACGGTGTCGGTGGCGGCGCCGCCGAGGCGCTGGGTCTGCTCGATCCAGGAGACCACGTGGCGGACGTCGTCGCGCGCCTGGGCGCGGGCGAGCGGTCCCTGATGGCGCGGCTCGACGACGCGGCGATCGAGCACGGCGGGCGGAACCTCGCCGCGGCGGACCAGGATGGCGAGCGCGCGCCGCACCAGCGGCTCGATGAGTTCGGCGGAAAGCCGACCGTAGACCGCGCCCAGAAGCCGTGCGGATTCGCTGGAGCGCTCCAGGACCTCGGTCGCGGTCATGCGCGCGTCCTTCACCGGCCCGAGCCGGTCGACCAGAAGGGTGTGGCGGATGCGCGCACGCAGATCGTCGAGGATCAGATCGGAGACGTCGAAGCGTCCGGGCGTCTCGAGCGGCGTCAGGCCGGAGGAACCGGGGGCCTTGGGGATCACCGCCCCGGGCTGGAGGCGGACGTTGTGGGGGTTGAGCACGCCGTCGTCGTCGGCCTGCCACATCCCGGTGATCGCCATCGAGGCGTTCTTCAACACCAGCTCGACCACCTTGTTGGCGGTCTTGACGTCGGGCAGCGCCGTCATCACCGGCGAGCGGCCGTAGACGTCGCCGGCGCCCTTGGTCCAGCGGAAGGTGAGGAAGGGCGAGGTCTGAAAGCGTCCCTGGTCCAACAGCACGACGTCGTCGCCGCCGCCGTTCAAAAAGGCGGCGTAGGCGTGACCCTGCGCCTCGGCGAGCACCGCTTCGACCAGTTCGACCCGGCGGTCGGGCTCGCGCTCGAGACGCTCGGCGAGGTCGGGGCCGAAGCGTGTCGGCTCGTAGCGCTGCAAGAGCTCGGCGCCGCGCAGCCGGTTCACCCGGAAATGGCCCCGGAGCTGACCGCCCGGGCCGGCCTCGACGAAGACGTCGTCCGCCGGCACGGCGGTGAAGGCGAAGGCGGCGGGCCCGCCCGTCGGCGCCTCCTCGAAGACCAGGGTGGCGGTGCCGACGCAGGCGAGGTCTAGAAAGCACTGGTGCAGCTCGACCGCGAAGTTGGAGCGGTGGAACTGGGCGAGCAGACGGCGGCTGGCGTCCTCCAGCATCGGCGCCAGGGCCCGGCCCTCCGCCGCGGTGACGCCGGGCGCCGGCTCCAGGCCGAGCCACGACGACCAGGGCGGGGTGAGCTCGGCCAACAGGCTCGCCGCCAGCTGTTCGACCGCGTCGGCGGCGGTGCCGTCGTAGGTGGTGTCGGTGCCGCCGCCGGGCCGGTCGGCGCCGCGCCGGGGAAGGGCGTGGGCGTAGCAATCCCGCCACAGCGGCTCCCACGCCGCGCGCCGCTCGCGGGCGGCGCGGAAGCGGGTGAGGAGGTCGGCGAGGACGGGCTCGGACATCGGTGCGCTCGATATAGGAAAAAAAGCTTATATCGCTGTACGTGAGGCGCCCTTGGTCGTCAACCGGGTTAGGTGCGTGGACCTAAACGCCGTGGCGGCGCGCCCCGACGCGGCCGAGATGGCACCACAGGCCGTAGGGCGTGAGCGGCCGCCAGGCGGTGACACCGATCGCCTGTTTGGCGACCTCGACGCAGGTCATCGCCCGCAGCACCGGCCGCCGGCGGGCCTCGACCGGCGCCACCTCGGCGACGCGGAAACCGCGGCGGACCAGGCGTTCGACGAGCTCGTCGGGGTGGTGCGGGCCGTAGACCCGGAAGACCAGGCGGCCCTTGAGCCAGTCGCAGGCGACCCACTCGCCGGCCGGGTCGCGGACCACCGCGAAGCAGTGGCGAAAGCCCGGGCGCAGGCCGCGCAGCCACCACACCTCGTGCTGGTCGGTGAACACCACCAGGGCCGCCACGGTCGGGCAGGGACGCGCACGCATCTAGGTTTTTTAACCTAGAGTTTTCCGGTCGGCGAGGGCTTTGACTCCACGGGAGCCGCTTCCTATCAATGTGACGGGAAAGGGTGTGGTCGGAACGCCGGTGATGTTGAGCCATGCGGATGTCTGGCGCGGGGTCGATCGCCTCGCGGAGGTGAACGGCCTGACGCCGTCGGGGCTCGCCCGGCGGTCCGGGCTCGATCCGACCACCTTCAACAAGAGCAAGCGGGCGACGCGCGACGGCCGACCCCGCTGGCCCAGCACCGAGAGCCTGGCGAAGATCCTGGAGGCGACCCACACCAGCTTCGGCGAGTTCGTCGCCTTGGTGGATCCCGGCGCGGCGACGCTGCCGCGTCCGACGGTGCCGTACGTTCCGCTGTCGCGGATGGCGGCGAGCCAGTTCGACCCGGCCGGCTTTCCGGCGGCGACGTTCGAGCGGATCGAACTCGCCAACCTGGCCGGACCGCATCTCTACGCCATCGAACTCGACACCGACGCCTTCGCCCCGGTCTACCGTCAGGGCGACACCCTGCTGGTGGCGCCGGACGCCGGCGTGCGCCGCGGCGACCGCGTCGTGGCGATGCTGACACGGGCGGCGCCGCGGCTCGGCACGCTGGTGCGCAAGACGGCGGAGCACGTGACCCTCGGCGGCATCGCCAAGCCGGAGGTCACCGAAGAGCTGCGCCTCGGCGACGTGGCGTGGCTCGCCCGCATCGTGTGGGCGGCGCAGTGAGCTTCGAGGGCGGGCGCGGGCGATGACCGACCGCCCCGCCACCCGCCGCGGGCTGCTGGGTTCCGCGGCGGCGCTCCTCGCCTTGCCCGGCGCCGTCCCGCTCGCCGCCCCGCCGCGCGCGCCCTTCGACGCCTTTCTCGACGACCTCGCCGCCGAGGCCCGCCGCGCCGGCATCCCGGCCGACACGGTGGCGCGGGCCTTCGACGGGTTGGCGCCGGACCCGCGGGTGATCGACCTCGACCGCCGCCAGCCCGAAGGCCGGCTCAGCTTCGCCGCCTACCGCGACCGGGTCGTCAGCGGCGAGCGCATCGCCACCGGCCGCGAGCGGCGCGGCGCCCACGCCGCCCTTTTGGCCCGCATGCGCCGGACCTACGGCGTCAGCGAGCGCGTGCTGGTGGCGATCTGGGGGATCGAATCCAGCTTCGGGCGCGTCACCGGCGACTACGACATCGTGCGCGCGCTCGCGACGTTGGCCCACGACGGCCGGCGGCGCGAGCTCTTCACCCGCGAGTTGCTCTCCGCGCTGCGGGTGCTCGAGCGGACGCCCTTGCAGC
>JAAAPF010000029.1 GCA_009908425.1 Alphaproteobacteria bacterium | reverse complement strand
CGCGGTCATCAACGTCACCGAGCAACTGGGCGCGAAGGGGCGCTACACCGACACGCTGCTGGGCATCGTGGCGCTCGACGACGCCTGGGGGCTGGTGGTCTTCTCGGTGCTCCTGGCCACCGCGCAGGCGTTCGCCGGCAGCGGCGGCACCGACGCCCTCGTCCACGGCGCGCGCGAACTCGGCGGCGCGGTCGCCATCGGCGTCGCGGTCGGGGTGCCCGCGGCCTTCATCACCGGCCGCCTGCGGCCGGGCGAGCCGACCCAGGCCGAAGCCCTCGGGGTCGTCCTGCTCGCCGGCGGCCTGGCGCTGTGGCTGGAGGCGTCGTTCCTGTTGACGGCGATGCTGGTGGGGGCGGTCGTGGTCAACCTCGCCGCCCATCACGACCGGCCCTTCCGCGAGATCGAGAACGTCGAATGGCCGTTCATGGTGCTGTTCTTCGTCCTCGCCGGCGCCTCGCTGGAGGTCCACCAACTCGCGGCGATCGGCTGGATCGGGCTGCTCTACATCGCGCTCCGGGCGAGCGGCCTCGTCGTCGGGGCCTATCTCGGCGGTCTCGTCGGCGGCGCGGAGCCGCGGGTACGGCGCTGGATGGGCCTCGCCATCATGCCCCAGGCGGGGGTGGCGCTGGGCATGGCGCTGGTGGCCGGCAACGCCTTTCCGGCGCTGCGCGACACCATCCTGCCGCTGGTGATCGGCTCCACCGTGATCTTCGAGCTCGCCGGGCCGGCGCTCACCCGCCTCGCCATCCTCCGCGCCGGCGAGGCCCGCGAGAACGGCTGAGCGCCTCGCCGCGTGATCGGGATCAACGCCGCCGCCCTCGCCGAATGGTAGCATCCTTTCGACGCGGTGCGTTCGCCGCGGCGACGGCGGGAGGTGGCGGTGGAGCGCCAACATCACGTCAATTTCTGGTATTTCGTCATCGCCATTCTGCTGTTGCTCGGCTTTCAGGCGCTGTTGCACGAACCACCGCAGGTCGAGCGGATCTCCTACGCCACCTTCGAGCGCTGGCTCGACGAGGGCCGCGTCGACGACCTGACGGTGACCGAGAACCGCATCACCGGCCGGGTCGTCGACCCCGGCCCGGAGGAGCCGGCCCGCTTCACCACCACCCGCGTCGACCCCGCCATCGCCCAGAAGCTGGACGACGCCGGCGTCGACTATTCGGGCGGCACCGAGGTCGGCACCGTCGGCGAGATCTTGAGCTGGGTGCTGCCGATGCTGATCTTCTTCGGCATCTGGCTCTACCTGCTGCGCCGGCTCGCCGGCGGCGGCTTCGGTGGTGGCGGCGGCGGGCTCATGTCCGTCGGCAAGAGCAAGGCCAAGATCTACGTCGAAAAGGACATCAAGACGACCTTCGCCGACGTCGCCGGGGTCGACGAGGCCAAGGCCGAAGTCCACGAGGTCGTCGACTTCCTGCAGGATCCGCCGCACTACGCCCGCCTGGGCGCGCGCCTGCCCAAAGGCGTGCTGCTGGTGGGTCCGCCCGGCACCGGCAAGACGCTGTTGGCGCGGGCGATGGCCGGCGAGGCCGGGGTGACGTTCCTCTCCATCTCCGGCTCCGAGTTCGTCGAGATGTTCGTGGGCGTCGGCGCCGCGCGCGTGCGCGATCTGTTCGAGCGGGCACGCGAGCACGCGCCCTGCATCATCTTCGTCGACGAGCTCGACGCGCTGGGCCGGGCGCGCGGCATGGGCCCGTCGATGGGCGGCCACGACGAGAAGGAGCAGACCCTCAACCAGCTGCTGGTCGAGCTCGACGGCTTCGACACCAGCGAGGGCATCGTGCTCCTGGCCGCGACCAACCGTCCCGAGCTCCTCGACCCGGCGCTGTTGCGCGCCGGCCGCTTCGACCGCCAGGTCCTGGTCGACCGTCCCGACCGCAAGGGCCGCCGCGCCATCCTCGCCGTCCACGCCCAGCACGTCCGCCTCGCGCGCGACGTCTCGCTCGACGACGTCGCCGGCCTCACCCCCGGCTTCACCGGCGCCGATCTCGCCAATCTGGTCAACGAGGCGGCGATCCTCGCCACCCGGGCCGACCGCGACGCCGTCACCTACGCCGACTTCGAGAACGCCATCGAGCGGATCATCGCCGGGCTCGAGAAGCGCAACCGGCTGTTGAACAAGACCGAACGCGAGACCGTGGCCTATCACGAGATGGGCCACGCCCTCGTGGCGATGAGCCTTCCGGGCGTCGATCCGGTGCGCAAGGTCTCGATCATCCCGCGCGGTGTGGGCGCGCTCGGCTACACCCTGCAGCGCCCGATCGAGGACCGTTTCCTGATGCGCGAGGGCGAGCTCGCCAACAAGATGGCGGTGCTCCTGGGCGGCCGCGCCGCCGAGGAGATCGTGTTCGGCGAGATCTCCACCGGCGCCGCCGACGATCTGGTCAAGGCCACCGACATCGCCCGCGCCATGGTCACCCGCTACGGCATGGACCCGGCGCTCGGCCGCACCGCCTACGAGACCGAGAGCGGCGACTATCTCGGCCAACCGATGGAGGGCGGCGGGCGGCGCTACAGCGAGGAGACCGCCCACGACATCGACGAGGCGGTGAAGGAGCGGCTCGACGCCGCCTTCGCCCACGCCAAGGACATCTTGGAACAGCGCCACGAGGAGCTCGACGCCTTCGCCAAGCGGCTGTTGGCGGAGGAAACCCTCGACGAGGACGACCTGGCGCCCCTGCGCCGCAAGGTGGCGTCCGCACCGTCCAGCCCCGCCGCGCCGGGCGAGACGCCGGCACCATCCAGCCCCGCCGCGCCCGGCGAGACGCCCGCGCCGTCCACCCCCACTGCTCCCGACGAGACGCCGGCGCCGGCGACCGCACCGGCCGAGGTCGCGGCGGTCCGATGACGGGCGGGAACCCGGCGATGCGGGCGATGGTGCTGGAGCGCGCCAACGCGCCGCTCTTGCTTCGTGAACGGCCGCGCCCCGAGCCCGGCCTCGGCGAGGTCGCCATCAATGTCGCCGCCTGCGGCGTCTGCCGTACCGACCTGCACATCATCGACGGCGAGCTCGCCGAGCCCGAGCTGCCGCTGGTGCCCGGCCACGAGATCGTCGGCCGGGTACGCGCCCTGGGTGCGGGCGTCGACGGGCTCGACGTCGGCCGACGCGTCGGCGTGCCGTGGCTCGGCCACACCTGCGGGACGTGCTTCTACTGCAAGCGCGGCATGGAGAACTTGTGCGACTTCCCGCTCTTCACCGGCTACACCCGCGACGGCGGCTACGCCGAGGCCTGCGTCGCCGACGCGGCCTACGTCTTCGCGCTGCCCGAGGGGCCGAGCGACGCCGAGCTGGCACCCTGGCTGTGCGCCGGGTTGATCGGCCAGCGCTCGTTGACCATGGCCGGCGACGCCGAGCGGCTCGGGCTCTACGGCTTCGGCGCAGCGGCCCATCTGATCGCGCAGGTGGCGCTGTTCGAGGGCCGCCGCCTCTTCGCCTTCACCCGCCCGGGCGACACCGCGGCGCAGGACTTCGCCCGCGCCATCGGCGTCCATTGGGCCGGCGGGTCCGACGAGACCCCGCCCGAGGCGCTCGACGCCGCCATCCTGTTCGCGCCGGTGGGCGCGCTGGTGCCGGCCGCGCTCGCCGCGGTGCGCAAGGGCGGGATCGTCGTCTGCGGCGGCATCCACATGTCCGACATCCCGAGCTTTCCCTACGCCGATCTGTGGGGTGAGCGGGTCGTCCGCTCGGTGGCCAACCTCACCCGCGCCGACGGCGAACGCTTCTTCGAGGTGGCGCCGCGGGCGGGCGTGGCCAGCCACGTCGAGACCTTCCCGCTCGAAGAGGCGAACACCGCGCTCGCCCGTCTCCGGGAGGGAACGCTGAGCGGCGCCGCGGTGCTCGTGCCCTGAACGCGCCAACCCTCGTCGAGGAAGGTCGTCGGCCATGATCGTCGGCACGTTGCGGGAGGCCAAGGACAACGAGTACCGCGTCGGGCTCACCCCGGAGAGCGTCCGCGAGCTGGTCGCCCACGGCCACGACGTCGTGGTCGAAAGCGGTGCGGGGCGCGGCATCGACGCCTCGGACACCGCCTACGGCCGCGCCGGCGCCGCGGTCCTGGCCGACGCCGACGCGGTCTTCGCCGAGGCCGAGCTGATCGTGAAGGTGAAGGAGCTCCTGCCCAAGGAACGCGGCAAGCTGCGCGACCACCACGTCCTGTTCACCTATCTCCACCTCGCCCCCGATCCGGAGCAGACCCGGGCGCTGGTCGAGGCGGGCGCCACCTGCATCGCCTACGAGACGGTGACCGACCGCACCGGCGGCCTGCCGCTGTTGCGGCCGATGAGCCAGGTCGCGGGGCGGATGTCGATCCAGGCCGGCGCCTCGGCCCTGGAGAAGGAGCACGGCGGCCGCGGGGTGCTCGTGGGCGGCGTGCCCGGTGTGGCGCCGGCCAAGGTCCTCGTCATCGGTGGCGGCGTCGTCGGCATGAACGCGGCGCAGATGGCGGTGGGTCTCGGCGGCGACGTCACCGTCCTCGATCGCGACCCGGTGGTGCTGGAGCGCCTCGCCACCCATTTCGAGGCCCGCGCCAAGACGCGCTTCGCCGCCCGCGCCGTCGTCGACGAGACGGTCGCCGGCGCCGACCTCGTCGTCGGCGCGGTGCTGGTACCCGGCGCGCGCACGCCGCGACTGGTCTCGCGGGAGATGCTGGCGACGATGCAGAAGGGGGCCGTCCTCGTCGACGTCGCGATCGATCAGGGCGGCTGCTTCGAGAGCTCGCGGCCGACCACGCACGCCGCCCCCACCTACGTCGAGGACGGCGTCGTCCACTACGCCGTCGCCAACATGCCGGGCGCGGTCGCGCGCACCTCCACCTACGCCCTCAACAACGCCACCCTGCCCCACGTCCTCGCCATCGCCGATCACGGCTGGCGCGACGCGATGCGGGCCGACCCGCACCTCCGCGCCGGCCTCAACGTCCACGCCGGGCGCGTCACCAACCCCGCGGTGGCGGAAGCGCTCGGCTACGACCTGGTGGCGCCGGAGGACGCGCTCGGCTGACCACGGGCCGCTCAGCCGTCGCCGGCGACGAGATCCTGCCCGTAGACGAGAAGCGGCTGGTCGGCGCCGACCACGGAGGTGTCGTAGCCGGCGAGCGGGACCGAGCCGAGCCGCCGGGCGAGCGCGAGCGAGGGCGCGTTGTCGGGGTGGATCAGGTGGATCACCCGGCGCCAGCCGAGCCGGTCGCGCGCCCAGTCGATGCTCGCCCCCGCCCCCTCGGTGGCGTAGCCCCGGCCCCGAAAGCGCGGATCGAGCGCCCAGCCGACCTCGGGGCCGGGCCAGCCCTCGGGGTGCCAGGGACCGATCCGCCCGATCCAGCGCCCGCTCGCCTTCTCGATCACCGAGAACATGCCGTAGCCGTCGAGCTCCCAGGACCCGATCATCATGGCGAGGTTGCGCCACGCCCCGTGGCGGCCCTGCACCCCGCCGATGAACCGCGCCGCCCGCGCGTCGGCGAGGAACGCGGTCCAGGCCGCGCGGTCCTCGGCCGCGGGCGGACGCAACACGAGACGCTCGGTCTCGACCCGGACCGGCGCGTCCACCGGCTCAGCCCGTCGCCCCGAGCCCGGAGGCGACGGCGTTCACGGTCAACAGCAGCTCCGGCAGCATCGCCTCCGCCGCCGCGTCGTCGCCGCCCTCGCGCAGGCCGCGCCAGCGTTCGAGCAGCGCGATCTGATGGTGGTGCAACGGCACCAGCGCCGGCTGGCGCAGATCGATGAGCCGCTGGATGCGCGGGCGTTTCACCGCCAGCTCGCCGCCGTAGATCGCCACCAGCATCTCGCCGGTGCGGCGGTGCTCGTCCGTGATGCGCGCCAGCAGGCGCTCCCGCACGCCGGCGTCCGGCACGAGCGCGGCGTAGCGCGCCATGATGTCGGTGTCGGTGGTGGCCCAGGCGGTGGCGGCGTTGCTGATCATGTAGTGGAACGGCGCCCAGCGGTCCGAGCGGTGCTTGGCCTTGCGCAGCATGTCGAACAGCGCCGGGTCGTCGGCCTCCAGGCGCGCCAGCGCGGTGCCGAGACCATACCAGCCCGGGAGCACGAAGCGCGACTGGTTCCACGCGAAGACCCAGGGGATCGCGCGCAGGTCCTGGAGCGTGCGCCGACCGCTGCGCCGCGCCGGCCGCGAGCCGATGCGCGCGTTTTCGATGACGTCGATCGGCGTCGCCTGCTCGAAGAAGGCGATGAAGCCGTCGGCGGTCACCAACTCGCGATAGGCGCGCCGGCTGTCGTCGGCGAGGCGGTCCATCGCCTCCGTCAGCCGCTCGGGGTGACGCGCGCCGACGCGGTCGCGCAAGGTGACGCCGAGGGTGCCGGCGAGCAGCAGTTCCAGATGGTGCGCCGCGGTCACCCGGTTGGCGTATTTCTGCGCGATGATCTCGCCCTGCTCGGTGAGGCGGAGATCGCCCGCGAGCGCGCCCGGCGGCAGCGCCTGCAGAAAGCGGTGGGTCGGCCCGGCGCCGCGGCCGATGGTGCCGCCGCGACCGTGGAAGAAGCGGATGCGCACGCCGTGTTCGCGGCCGACCTCGACGAGCGCCGACTGGGCGCGGTAGAGCCCCCAGAAGCTGGCGGTGAAGCCGCCGTCCTTGCCGCTGTCGCTGTAGCCGATCATGACCTGCTGCACCGGCGTGGCCTCGCCGCGGGCGCGGGCCTGCAGCTCCAGCGAGCGCCGCACCAGCGGCTCGCCGAGAAAGGCGTCGAGCGTCGCCGGCGCGTGCTCCAGATCGTCGATGGTCTCGAACAGCGGCACCACCGGCAGCGGGCAGCACGGCCCCTCGGCGCTGCGCTCCAACAGCCCGGCGTCGCGGGCCAGCACCAGCACCGCGAACAGGTCCGCCGGACCGCGCGTCATCGAGACGATGAAGGCGCCGAGGCCGTCGTCGCCGTAGCGCGCGCGGTGGTCGCGCACGAGCCGGTGGACGTCGAGCATCTCGCGCGCCTCGGCGCCGGCGTTCTCGCGCGGATGCGCGAAGGGCCGCAGCGTCGCCAGTTCGCTTTGCAACAACGCGCGCCGCTCGGGCTCGGCCCAGCTCGGAAAGCTCGCGGCCTCGGCGACACCGGCGCGGTCGAGGAGCTGCGCGAGCGCGCGGTCGTGAAAGGCGCTGTTCTGGCGGATGTCGAGGGCGGCCAGATGGAAGCCGAAGGTGGCGACGGCGCGGATCACCGGATCGACGTCGTGGCGCGCCAACCGCTCCGCTCCCACCTCGACCAGGACCGCGCGCAGCCGTTCGAGATCGGCGATCAGCTCGCGCGGGTGGCGATAGGCCGTCGCCGGCGGTTCGCCCTCGGCCGGCGGCAACGCCGCCACCATCAGCCCGACCGCCTGGCGCCAGGGCTCACCCGGGTTGCGGTCGATCGCCGCGCGGCCGGCCGCGCCCAGCGCCTCGGCGCGCGCCTCGATCCAGTCGGTGAAGGCCGAAGGCGGCGGCTGGCGGTGCTCGGAGAGGCTCTCGCCGGCGGCGAGACGGTCGAGATCCGCGCGCACCAGGGCGAGCGCCTCGCGCCGAAAGAGCCACAGCGTCTCGGCGGTGACGGCGGCGGTGACGAAGGGGTGACCGTCGCGGTCGCCGCCGACCCAGTCGCCGAAGACCAGCCGGGGCCGGCGATGGACGTCCGCGATCAGCGCCGGATCGAAGCCGGCGCGGCGCCACGCCGCCTGCAGCCGCTGCTCGACCCACGGCAGCACGATCGGGAAGACCTGGGTCAGATAATGGAGGACGTTGCGGCGCTCGTCGGCGACCGAGGGCTTGTCGAGGTAGATCTCGCCGGTGCGCCACAGCCGCTCGATGTCGGCGCGGATGTCGGCCTCCAGCGTCGCGCGCTCCGCCGCCGTCCACATCGTGTTCTCGAGGTCGACGATGCGGCGGTAGAGCGCGCGGTGGTGATCCAGCACGGTCTGGCGCTTGGCCTCGGTCGGATGCGCCGTCAGCACCGGCTCCACCCGCACCTCCGGCAACGCCGCGGCGACGGCGGCGCCGTCGAAGCCGAGGCTCTTCAGCCGCGCGAAATGCTGATCCCACGAGCCGGCGTCCTCGGTGAGGCGCCCGGCCTCCTCGACCGCGCGGCGGTGCTGGGCGACGGCGTTCTCCTCGGCCTCGTTCAGCAGCTGAAAGGCGATGGAATAGGCCTGCACCCAGCGCTCGGCGCGGCCGGCGGGCCAGGGCGCGGTCGCGTCGTGGGCCGCGCCGGTGCGGTCGCGCCACGGCAGGCCGTCGGCGATGGCGTCCTCGCCCAGATCCCGCAGCACCGTCCGAAAGGCGCCCATCAACAGCGCCAGCGTATCGCGGAGCTTGTCGGCGTCGGTGGTCACGGCGCGCCTCCTCCCCTCGTCACGAGCGCCACCCGGCCGGCGCCGCGTGCGTGCACGCGCTCCGGCCCTACCGCTTTACCGCTTGGGTCACCTCGTCGCGATAGCGCGCGAGTGCCGCGCTGACGTCGACCGCGAAGGCGGGTTCGGCCGGCGCGAGCGCCCGCACCGTCGCCGGCAGCCGGCCAGTGGCCTCGGCGCAGTGGGCGCGCACCGCCTCCAGGTCGCCGCCGCCGTCGACGCGGCGACCGTCGGTCATCACCGTCGCCAGGAGCGGCTCGCCGTCGAGCTCCTCCTCGGCGCGGGCGATGACGTCGCCGCCGGCCGTCTCGCCCTCGAAGCGGCGAAAGACCTGCTTGGCGCCGGGCAGGATGGGCTTGCCGGTGGCGAGCTTCAGCCGACCACGGCCGCCGTACCAGGCGAGCTTGTAGGCGATGTCGAGGTCGGGCGCGTCGCGCGAGACCCCCATGCTGGTGCCGACGCCGAAGCCGTCGATCGGGGCGCCGTCGCCCAAGAGATCGGCGATGGCGTCCTCGTCGAGGCCACCGCTGGCGAAGACCTCGACGTGCGGCAGCCCGCCGGCGTCGAGGCGGGCGCGGACCTCCTTGGCGAGCCAGCCGAGATCGCCGGAATCGAGCCGGACGCCGCGGACGTCGAGCTTGCGCTCGCGCACGAGGTTGATGACTTTCTCGACGCCGTCGATGGTGTCATAGGTGTCGATCAACAGGATGGTGCCGGGATAGCGCTCGGCGAACAGCTTGAAGGCGGCGCGCTCGTCGTCGTGCGCCTGGATGTAGCTGTGGGCCATCGTGCCGGTCACGGGCACCCCGTAGAGCTTGCCCGCGAGCACGTTCGAGGTCGCGGTGACGCCGGCGATGTGGAAAGCGCGCGCGGCCTTGAGCGCGGCGTCCAGGCCGTGCATGCGGCGGGGGCCGAAGTCGACCACCGGCCGCCCCTCCGCCGACCGCACGACGCGCCAGGCCTTGGTGGCCAGCACCGTCTGCAGGTGCACCTGGTTCATGATCAGCGTTTCGACGAGCTGAGCCTCGGGCAGCGGGGCGCGCACCTCCAGGATGGGCTCGTCGGCGAAGACCGGCGTGCCCTCCGCCACGGCGCGGACCTCGCCGGTGAACCGGAAGTCCGCGAGCCACGCCAAGAAGCTTTCGTCGAACTGGCCGAGCGAGCGCAGATAGGCGATGTCGTCAGCCTCGAAGCGCAGCTTTTCGAGCGCGTCGAGCACGCTCTCCAGGCCGGCCGCGATCAGGAAGTTGCGGCGCTCGGGCAGCCGCCGCACGAACAGGCTGAAGACGGCCTCGTCGTGCATGCCCTCGGCGACGTAGGCCTGGAGCATGGTGAGTTCGTAGAGATCGGTGAAGAGCGCGAGGTTGGGCTCCGTCGCCGGCGGGCTCATGCGGCGTCTCCGTCATCGGCCGCGGCCGCGAGCGCCCGGGCGTGGACGTCGCGCGCGTGCTCGTCGAAGAGCACGAAGCGGATGCGCCGCACCGAGGCGAGCCGCGGCGCTTCGCCGACGCAGGTCCCGAGCGCCACCTCGGCGGCTTCCTCCAGCGGATAGCCGAAGGCGCCGGTGGAGAGCGCCGGAAAGCCGATCGAGCCGAGCCCTTCCGCCTCGGCGAGCGTCAGCGCCTCGCGGTAGCACGCCGCCAGCAGCTCCGCCGACGGCTCGTCGCGGCCGTAGACCGGGCCGAGGCAGTGGACGATGCGCCGGTTGGGCAGACCGAAGGCGTCGGTCGCGACCGCGGTACCCGGGCGGATGGGCGCGAGCGGGCGGCAGGCGCGGTCGAGCTCCGGGCCGGCGGCACGGTGGATCGCGCCGGCGACGCCGCCGCCGGGGCGGAGCTCGGCGTTGGCGGCGTTGACCACGGCGTCGAGGTCGTCCTGCTTGGTGATGTCGCCGGCGACGCACTCGATCGCCACACCGGCCAGGGTTCGTGTCGTCATCGCGCTCCTCTCCCGCCCGCGGCGACGGCGTATCGTGAGCCGCCGCGGGCCCTCGACACAAGACCTCGCGCGCGGCGGCCGTTCCGGGGCGACTTCCGCGGGACGGTCCGAACGTGCTTCACTCCGCGCCGCGACAGGGCGCGGAGGGCGATCGGGGTGAGACCGGACCACGACGACATCGCGGCGACGACCGCCCGCATGCTGTTGGAGGTGGAAGCGATCGGCTTTCGCCCGCACCAGCCCTTTCGCTTCTCCTCCGGCTGGGCGAGCCCGGTCTACATCGACTGCCGCGCGCTGATCTCCTACCCGCGGTTGCGGCGCGAACTGATCCGGTTCGCCGAGCGCACCGTCACCCGCGCCGTCGGCTTCGAGCGGTTCGACGTGGTGGCGGGCGGGGAGACCGCCGGCATCCCGTTCGCCGCCTGGCTCGCCGAGGCGCTGATGCTGCCGCTCGCCTGCGTGCGCAAACGCCCGCCGGCCGCGGCGGCCGGGCGGATCGAGGGGGCGGCGGTGGCCGGCCGCCGCGTGCTCCTGGTCGAGGACCTGACCAGCGACGGCCGCTCGAAGCTCGACTTCGCCGCCGCCCTGCGCGCCGACGGCGCCGAGGTGGCGCACACCTTCGTCGTCTTCTTCTACGACATCTTCCCGGGCACGCGCGAGCGGCTGACCGATGCCGGGCTCGCGCTGCACCACCTCGCGACCTGGCGCGACGTCCTGGCCGAGGCCCGCGCCGGTGGCGCCTTCGACGCGGAGGCGCTGCGCGAGGTGGAGGCGTTCCTCGACGACCCGATCGGCTGGTCCGCCGCCCACGGCGGCCGCGGCGGCGACGCCTGAGCCGGTCAGCCGACCGCCACCTTGCCGATGTAGGGCAGGTGGCGGAAGCGCTCGGCCCAGTCGATGCCGTAGCCGACGACGAAGACGTCGGGGATGGTGAAGCCGATCAGGTCGGCCTGGAAATCGACCTCGCGACGCTCCGGCTTGTCCAACAGCGCGCAGGTCAGGATCGGGCCGGCGCCCAGATCGGCGAGGATCCGGCGCGCCACCATCAGCGTGCGGCCGGTATCCTGGATGTCGTCGACGATGACGACGCCCTCGCCCTGAAACCGCCCCGAGAGGCCCGAGAGCACCTGGACCTCGCCGGCGCTGGTCGTGCCGGTGCCGTAGCTGGCGAGCCGCATGAACTCGACCTTCGGCGCGGCGCCCTCGCGGTCGAGCGCGCGCAGGAGGTCGGCGGTGAAGACGAAGGCGCCGGTGAGGACGCCGACCAGCGTGAACGAACCCGGCATCGCCCGGGCGATCTCGCCCGCCATCTCGTCGACCCGTGCCGCCAGCGTGTCGGCGGCGAACAGGGCTTCCACCTCGGGCGTCGTCATGGCGTTCCCTTCGATCACCGGGTGACGGCGTTGTCGCATCGTGCTTGGTGATGTCGATACGCTTTCGAGGGAGGCGACGATGCCCGGTGCGGGGTTGCGCGAACGGCTGGCCCGGGGCCCGGTGCTGTGCGCCGAGGGCTATCTGTTCGCACTGGAGGCGCGGGGCTACCTGCAGGCCGGCGCGTTCGTGCCCGAGGTGGTGCTGGAGCACCCCGAGGTGGTGGCCCAGCTCCACCGCGAGTTCGCCCGCTGCGGCAGCGACGTCGTCCAGGCCTTCACCTATTACGCCCACCGCGAGAAGCTGCGCCTGATCGGCCGCGAGGACGACCTCGAGCCGATGAACCGCCGGGCCCTGCGCACGGCGCGCGAGGTCGCCGCCGAGCACGACGCGCTCATGGCCGGCAACGTCTGCAACACCAACGTCTACGACCCGGACGATCCCGCCACCCACGCCGAGGTGCGCGGCATGTTCACCGAGCAGATCGGCTGGGCGGTCGACGAGGGTGCGGAGATGCTGATCTGCGAGACCTTCGGCTTCACCGGCGAGGCGCTGATCGCGCTCGACGTGGCGCAGGCCACGGGCCTGCCCACCGTCGTCACGATGGCCCAGCACGCCAGCGAGCGCACCCGCGACGGCGAGGCGATCGAGGTGGCGTGCACGAGGCTCGCCGACGCCGGCGCCGATGTCGTGGGGCTCAACTGCGCGCGCGGGCCGTGGACCATGCTGCCGCTCTTGGAGCGCCTGCGCGCGGCGGTGCCGGGCCACCTCGCCGCTCTGCCGGTGCCCTATCGCACGACGTCCGAGGAGCCGGCCTTTCAGACCTTGAGCGATCCCGGCTGCACCTGCCCCGCCCCGCACGGCCGGCCCTTTCCGACCGCGCTCGATGCGCTCGGCTGCACCCGCTACGAGATGGCCGAGTTCGCACGCCGGGCGCACGAGCTGGGTGTCGGCTATCTCGGCATCTGCTGCGGCGCCGAGCCGCACCACGTCCGCGCGATGGCGGAAGCTTTGGGCCGCACCACCGAGGCGAGCCGGTTCTCGCCGGACATGTCCAAGCACTACGCTCTCGGCGACGACGCCTCGCTCAAGGCGAAGAACCGGCGCTTCGCCGCCACCTACTCGGCCTGAGCGATCAGGCGAAGAGGTCGTCGACGTCGACGCTCGCCTCGGCCAGCGCGGCGGGCGCGAGCGTGCCCGTGGCGTAGGCGTCGATCCGGCCGTAGCCGTGTGCCCCCGGCTCGCGGTGCACCTCGATGCGGCGGTTCACCAGATCGACGATCCAGAGCTCGGCCACGCCGGCGCGGGCGTAGAGGGGCGCCTTCACCGTCCGGTCGTAGTCCAGTGACGACTTGGCGACCTCGACGACGAGGAGCACGTCGGCGGGGCCGGGGAGCGCGTCGCGATAGCGGTCCGCCCGCGGCCGCAGCAGGAGCACGTCGGGCTCGGGCTCGTTCAGCGCGTCCAGGCGAAGCGGCATCGAGCCGGTCACGAAGGCGCGCTCGCGCAGCGCCAGGACGAAACGCTGGACCAGCGACGAGGTCACGCCGCCGTGCTCGCTGCCGATCGGGACCATCTGGTAGATCTCCCCGTCGATCAGCTCGATCCGCTCGTCCGGCGCGAAGATCCCGACCTCCGCCATGCGGTGGTAGGCGTCGACGTCGAGCTTGCGGCGGGTCGGCAGCGTGGTGGTGGCGGTCATCCCGGTTCTCCCGCGCTCACGCCGCGAACAGCGTCGCGAGGTCGATCGACACGTCGGGCAAGGCGCGCGGCGACACCGCGCCGCGGCTCACGCGCTCCTGCGCCGCGAACCCGGCGGCGCCCGGTGCGGTCGCGACCTCGACCGCGCGGCTCCGCAGATCGACGATCCAGAGCTCGGCCACGCCGGCGCGAGCGTAGAGCGGCGCCTTCACCGTGCGGTCGTAGTCGAGCGACGCGTTCGCGACCTCGACCAGCAACAGCACGTCGGCGGGCCTCGGATGGCTCCGCATGTAGTCGTCGCCGCGTGGCCGCAGCAGCATGAGATCGGGCTGCGGCTCGCTGCGGTCGTCCACGCGCAGCGGGCTCGTCGTGTTGACGACGGCCCGATCGCCCACGGCCAGGACGAACCGCCGCGCCAGACGCGAGGTGAGCCCGCCGTGCTCGCTGCCGATCGGGACCATCTCGACGATCTCACCGTCGATCAGCTCGACCCGCTCGTCCGCGCCGAAGATGCCGACCTCCGCCATGCGGTGGTAGGCGTGCACGTCGAGCTTGCGGCGTCGGGGCAGTGTCGTGGTGCTCATCGGACCTCTCCCACTCGCACGGCGGTAGTTTAGCGCAGGCGGCGGGCGCCGTCCGCCCTCGGTCGCGGTTGCGCGCGCGCCGGGCCGCGCCCAAGCGTGGCCGCGGATACACGCGACGCGCGAGGCCGTTCGGCGATGGCGACACCCCACCCCTGGACCACCGACGTCGCCGACCGCCACGCCGGCTTGCGGCTCGGCGCCGCCCAGATCGCGACCGAGCTCGGCGACCTGCACACCAACATGGC